>NZ_JBEZND010000006.1:0-34475 GCF_040706415.1 Streptomyces sp. NPDC048106
CTTGCGTTTCCGACTCTATCAGATCTTTCCGATCCGATTTCCTCGGTGCTTTCCAGGTTTCCGCTTCCGCGTTTCCCTTTCCGGCGGTTCCGACTCTATCAGACCCTTTCGGTGCCTGACCCCCAGTCAGCGGGGCTTGTCTTCCCGGCCCGTTGGGCCGTTCCAACGCCTCAAACCCTAGCGGATCTCTCCGGCGATTCCCAATCGGGCCGCCGATTCCCTATTCGAATTAAATTCGGACACGCCGAAATCAACCCGAGAGGGAGATCGTGCTGATGATGTGAGGGGTGCCGCTCGAAGCGGCTGAGGTGCCACCGTGGAGACACTACGGCCCCGCGGCAACCCGAAGAACTCTACGGAACGAGCAGTGGGCGTGTCAACTACGCCCTGTCAAGATCTTTTCTGCTGCCTCAGTCGAGGTCGCTGAGGCGGCCGCCGGCGTCCGGCTGGGCGTGCTCCACCCTGCGCAGGAGGGTGGTGAGGACTTCGCCGAGGACCGAGCGCTCGGCCGGGGTGAGGTCCTGGAGCAGGTCCTCCTCGAAGACCGTCGCGAGACGCATCGCCTCCAGCCACTTCTCCCGGCCCTCGGGAGTCAGCTCGATGATGACCCGCACCCGGTTGGACTCGTCGCGCTCCCGGGTGACCAGTCCCTCGGCGACCATCCGGTCGATCCGGTGCGTCATGGCGGCCGGGGTGAGTCCGAGGCGCTTCGCGAGGTCACTGGGGCCCAGGCGGTAGGGGGCGCCGGAGAGGACCAGCGCCTTGAGCACCTCCCACTCGGCGTTGCTGATGCCGAGGGCCGCGGTCTGGCGGCCGTACGCGACGTTCATCCGGCGGTTGAGCCGGGAGAGGGCCGACACGATCTTCTCGACCTGCGGGTCGAGGTCCTGGAACTCGCGCTGGTAGGCGGCGATCTGTTCTTCGAGGGTCGGCTCAGCGACGTCGGCGGTGTCGGCCATGGGCCGAGTATGGCATGCGAGCGCTTTGCCTTGAAGTCCTTCGTTGTGTACTCTTTAGCTTCGAACTTTAGCTTCGAAGTCTTCACTCCTAACTAGTGAGAGAGGTGAACGTGACCAGGGCGATGGGCGCAGCGATGCGCCGGATCCACGTGGGCAACGCACTCAGCGCATTCGGGCTCGGCTTCACGGTTCCTTACCTGTACGTCTACGTGGCGCAGGTGCGGGGCCTGGGGGCCATGACGGCGGGTCTCGTGCTCGCCGTCTTCGCCGTGGCCGCGCTGATCGTGCTGCCGTTCGCCGGCCGGGCGATCGTGCGGCGCGGCCCGTTGCCGGTCCTCCTCGCCGCCCTGGTCATCGCCGCGCTCGGCGCGCTGAGCCTGGGGCTCGCGGGCAGCGCGTGGTCCGTCCTGCTCGCCGCCGCGGCGCTCGGTGCCGGCCAGGCCGTGATGCAGCCGGCGCTGGCCACGATGATCGTGGACTGCTCCAGCGCGGACACCCGGTCCCGGGCGTTCGCGACGCAGTTCTTCCTCCAGAACCTGGGCCTCGGCATAGGTGGCCTCATCGGCGGCCATCTGGTCGACACCACGCGCGTGTCGTCGTTCACCCTGCTGTTCGCGATCGAGGCGGCGATGTTCCTGCTGCTGGTCGCGGTGCTGGCGACCGTGCGGATGCCGCATTCCCCCCGTCTGGAGGGTGCCCCCGCGTCGTCCAAGGGCAGCTGGAAGCGGCTGCTCGGCAACCGGGCGATGGTGCAGCTGTGTGTGCTGGGCTTCGTGCTGTTCTTCGCCTGTTACGGGCAGTTCGAGTCGGGTCTCAGCGCGTACGGCGTGGAGGCCGCCGGGATATCCACCTCCACGCTGGGTACGGCCCTGGCCGCGAACACGCTGATGATCGTGGTCGCCCAGTTCGCCGTGCTGAGGTTCGTGGAGCGCGCCCGCCGCACCCGGGTGATCGCCCTGGTGGGCGTGGTCTGGGCGGTGGCCTGGCTGGCCGCGGGCTACGCGGGGCTCGGGCACGGCAGCCAGGAGATGGCGACGGCCGCGTTCGTGTCGACGTACGCACTGTTCGGGCTCGGCGAGGCGATGCTGTCGCCGACGGTGGCTCCGCTGGTCGCCGATCTGGCGCCGGAGGGTCTCGCCGGTCAGTACAACTCGGCGTTCGCGCTGGTCAAGCAGCTTGCGCTGGCGGTCGGTCCGGCGGTGGGCGGTCCCCTCGGGGCGTCGCTGCACGCGCCGTACATCGTGACCTTCGTGCTGTTCTCGCTGGGCGTCACGTATCTGGCGCTGCGGCTGGGGCGGCGGCTCACCGCGGTGCAGGACCAGCCGTGGCTGGCGCGCGGGAGCCGGGTGGTCAGCCGGGGCGGGGCCCCGGTGGAGCCGGTGGCCGCTGAGGCGTGAGCCCCGGTGGTCAAGCGGCGGCCGTCACCTTCGGGTGGCGGCCGTCGTCGTGTTCCGGGATCCGGCTCAACGGGCCGCGGTGACCAGCAGCGAGGTGAAGGGGAGGGTCGCCGTGCCGTCGGGGGCGGTGCGGTCGGCGAGCTGCTCGCGGACCAGTTCGCCCGCCCCGGTGAGGGCTTCCTCGCCGCCGGCCTCCCTGAGCATGCCGCCCCAGAGGGTGTCCAGGTGCTCGCGGGCGTAGCGGTCCAGCGGGGGCAGGGTGACCTCGAAGGTGACCACCCGGTGGGCGGTGTCGCGGTAGCCGGCCGTGTGCAGGGCCGCGGTGAGCTGGTCGGCGGTGCGGGGGTAGGCGCGGACGAGGTAGGGGAGCGCGGCGGGAGCGTACTTCTCCAGGGCGCGCTGTTCGGCGAGGAAGTAGGGCTGGCGGTCGAGCGGGGCCCAGACGGTGGCGGCGAACCGGCCGCCCGGCCGGGTGACCCGGGCCGCCTCGGTGAGGGCGGCGGTCAGATCGGGGAAGAGCTGCGCCCCCTGCTGGCAGACGACCGCGTCGAAGCCGGCGGCGGGGTACGGAAGGCGGTCGGCGGGGGCCGCGGTGAAGTCGAGGTCCGGGCGGTGTTCCCGGGCGACGCGGATCATGCCCTCGTCGATGTCGGCGCCGCTGACCCGGCCGGCGGTGCCGACCAGAGCGGCGGCCGCGCGGGCGACGAAACCGGTGCCGCAGGCGAGGTCGAGCACGGCGTCACCGGGGACGAGGCCCACGGCGTCGAGCAGTTCGGCCACGAACGGTCTCATGATCGGAGCGCTGTGGGTCTCGTACGCCTCGGGTCCTTCGGTGCTGCGGTGTATTTGTGCCATACGTAAGCATTTAACACCGGAAGTGGGTGCACAGGCCAACGACTGGACGTCGCTCAGGGTCTCGGTTTCGGCAGCAGGAACTCGCACCAGACCGCCTTGCCGCCGCCCGGGGTGCGGCGGCAGCCCCAGGTGGAGGCGATGGTGGCGACGATGGCGATGCCCCGGCCGGACTCGTCGGCCGGCTCGGCGCGGCGGCGCCGGGGGAGGTGGTCGTCGCCGTCGGTGACCTCCACGATGAGGCGGCGGTCGGTGCGGCGCAGCCGCAGGCGCATGGGCGGGGTGCCGTGCTGGAGGCTGTTGGCGACGAGTTCGCTGGTGGCGAGGACGCCGAGGTCGTGCAGTTCGGCGGGGAAGCGCCAGCTGGTGAGGACGCCGGAGGCGAAGGCGCGGGCGCGCGGGGCGGCCTCGACGCCGCCGAGGAGTTCCAGGGCCGCGTTGCGGAACAGCTCGCCGTCGGGGCCCGTGCGGGCGGGGTGCTGGAGGACGAGGACGGCCACGTCGTCGTCGTGGTCGGCGGTGACGCCGGCCGAGCGGACCAGGCGGTCGCAGACGACCTGGGGGGAGCCGGTGGCGCCGGCCAGGGCGCGTTCCAGGGCGGCGATGCCCTCGTCCAGGTCTTCGTTGCGCCGCTCGACCAGGCCGTCGGTGTAGAGGACCGCGGTGGAGCCGGGGAGCAGCGCGATCGAGCCCGAGGAGTGGATCCAGCCGCCGGTGCCGAGCGGCGGACCGGTGGGTTCGTCGGCCCGGGAGACCGTGCCGTTCTCGTCGCGGACCAGGATGGGCAGATGTCCGGCGGAGGCGTACACCAGCCGGCCCTCGTTGGGGTCGTGGACGGCGTAGACGCAGGTGGCGATCTGGTGGGGGTCGATCTCGGCGGCGAGGCCGTCGAGCAGCTGGAGCACCTCGTGCGGGGGCAGGTCGAGACGGGCGTAGGCGCGCACGGCGGTGCGGAGCTGTCCCATCACCGCGGCGGCGCGCACGCCCCGGCCCATGACGTCGCCGATGACGAGGGCGGTGCGGCCGCCGCCGAGGGTGATCACGTCGTACCAGTCGCCGCCGACCGCGGCCTCGGTGCCGCCGGGCTGGTAGGTGGCGGCGACGCGCAGGTCGTCGGGTTCTTCCAGGTCCTGCGGGAGCAGGGAGCGCTGGAGGGTGACGGCGGTCTCGCGCTGGCGGCGCTCGCTGGCGCGCAGCCGTTCGGCGGCTTCCGCGTGGTCGGTGACGTCGGTGGCGAAGACGAGAACCGCGCCGTCGCCGCCGTCCCGCTCTCCGGTCTCGGCGGCGGGGGTGCAGGTGAACGTGTACGAGCGGCCGTCCACCGCGCGGCGGGACTTCAGGGTGCGGGGGCGGCCGCTGCGCAGCACCTGGTCGAGGAGCGGGAGCAGGCCCAGTTCGGCGAGTTCGGGCAGGGCCTCGCGGGCGGGGGCGCCGACGGGGCGGGGGCCGAAAGCCGCCGTATAGGCCTCGTTGACGTACGCGATGTGGTGGTCGGGGCCGTGCACGAGGGCGACGAGGGCCGGGACGCGGTCGAGGACTTCGCGGGCGGGCAGTTCGTCGACGGCGGGGACCGGGCCGGTCCCGTCGGCGGGGACCCCGGCGCGGGCCGCGGGCACGCAGCCTTCCCCCCGCCGGTCCGGGGGGACCGGGGTCTCGGTCCGCGCGGCGGCGCGGCGCTGCGTTCCGGGGAGCCGGGCGCTCCAGCGCGTGAAGTTCACTGTGGGGAAGGCCTCGTGGGTGCTAGGGCGGGCGGGTGCCCGTCCGATGTCGTGGGGCAGTCTGGCAGGGAGCCGGCCACGGCGGGCGACATCCGTCAGACGGTGGGGCGGGCCGTGGAGTTCCTGGATCGGGTCAGGACGACCCCTTCGGGTCGTGAGGATGCTTTCCCCCGGCCGCGAGTTCGAACTCCGCGCGCGGGTGTTCGAGTGAACCGAGCGAGACGATCTCACGTTTGAAGAGACCGGCGAGGATCCACTCGGCGAGCACGCGGGCCTTGCGGTTGACGGTGGGCACCCTGCTGAGGTGGTAGACGCGGTGCATGAACCAGGCAGGGTAGCCCTTCAGCCTGCGCCCGTAGACCTGGGCGACGCCCTTGTGCAGGCCGAGGGAGGCGACGGAGCCCGCGTAGGAGTGCGCGTAGGTGTCCAGGGGTTCGCCGCGCAGGGCGTGGACGAGGTTGTCGCCGAGGACCCTGGCCTGGCGTACGGCGTGCTGGGCGTTGGGGGCGGTGAGGGTGCCGGGTTCGGCGGCGGTGACGTCCGGGACGGCCGCGGCGTCGCCGGCGCCCCAGGCGTGCTCGGTGCCCTCGACGGTGAGCTGGGCGGTGCACCTGAGCCGGCCGCGGTCGGTGAGCGGCAGGCCGGTGGCGGCGAGCAGCGGATGCGGTTTGACGCCGGCGGTCCAGACGACCGTACGGGTCGGGAAGCGCTGGCCGTCGCTGAGCACGGCGACCCGGTCGGCGCAGGATTCCAGGCGGGTGCCGAGGAGCACCTGGATGTTGCGGCGGCGGAGCTGGGTGACGGTGTAGCGGCCCAGGTCGGGGCCGACCTCGGGCAGGATGCGGTCGCTCGCCTCGACCAGGACCCATTTCATGTCCTCGGCGCGGACGTTGTGGTAGTAGCGGGCGGCGTAGCGCGCCATGTCCTCCAGCTCGCCGAGGGCTTCGACGCCCGCGTAGCCGCCGCCGACGAAGACGAAGGTGAGGGCGGCGTCGCGGATCGCGGGGTCGCGGGTGGAGGAGGCGATGTCCATCTGTTCGATGACGTGGTTGCGCAGCCCGATCGCCTCCTCGACGGTCTTGAAGCCGATGCCGTACTCGGCGAGGCCGGGGATGGGCAGGGTGCGGGCGACGGAGCCGGGGGCGAGCACCAGTTCGTCGTAGCCGAGGAGTTCGGTGCGGCCCGCGTCGGCGGTGGCGAGGGTGGTGACGGCGGCGGTGCGCGCCGCGTGGTCGATGGAGGTCGCCTCGCCGACGACGACGTGGCACTGCCCGAGGACGCGGCGCAGCGGTACGACGACATGGCGGGGCGAGATCGAGCCCGCGGCCGCCTCGGGCAGGAAGGGCTGGTACGTCATATAGGGGTCGGGTGTGACGACGGTGATCTCGACCTCACCACGCCTCAGCTCGGCCTTCAGCTTCCGCTGGAGGCGCAGGGCCGTGTACATCCCGACGTAGCCGCCGCCGACAACCAGAATGCGCGCACGTTCCTTCACCATCCCATGACGCACCCGCCGCTGTGGTTTGTCCACAGGCCCGGCAATTTGTGTGACCGGCGGTCTCGTGGCCGGCGGTGCGCGCCCGGCGGCCGGGGTGGCGGAAAGGAGGCAGGTCAGCGGGGGCGAATGCGCGGGCGGGCGCGCCGGTAATCGGGACGTATGTGCCTCGTACTCCGATCGGGGGGCGCAGTGTGCGGAACCTGCCCCTTCTGAATTGACGGCCACTCAACTATGTTCGTGTCGACGGGGTGTAGGGGATGGGGATGTGGTCGTGCGGGCTACGCGACGGGCCGGCCCGCGGCGATCGGTGCCTCCTTCGCGCACTCCGGCATCAGTGGCGGGGAGTGTCTCCGGGGGGAGACGCCATGTACCGGGGGAAACACATGCATATTCAGGACACGCATTGGTCAGCCGCCACCGCGGTGGCTGGAGCATCGGCCATGCCGGCGGGGCCGGCGGTCGCGACGGCGAACGGGCGCGCGGACGGGGCGCGTACGACGCCGCTGCGGGTGGACGCACAGCGCAATCTGGAGCACGTGCTGCGCGCGGCGCGTGAGGTGTTCGGCGAGCTGGGGTACGGCGCGCCGATGGAGGACGTGGCGCGGCGCGCGCGGGTCGGGGTCGGCACCGTGTACCGGCGCTTTCCCAGCAAGGACGTGCTGGTCCGGCGAATAGCCGAGGAGGAGACGGCGCGGCTCACCGAGCAGGCGCGGGCGGCGCTGGGGCAGGAGGACGAGCCCTGGTCGGCGCTGTCCCGGTTCCTGCGCACGTCGGTGGCGTCGGGGGCGGGCAGGCTGTTGCCGCCGCAGGTGCTGCGGGTCGGCTCCTCGGAGGGCTCCGTGGGTTCGGCCGACGGCGTGCGTGCCGTGGTCGAGGAGGCGCGGGTGCCGCAGCAGCGGCTGCAGCCCGTCGGCGCCGAACTGCGGCTCGTGGCGCAGGACTCCGGCGCGCCGGAGGATTCCGGGGTCGGGGAGCTGCTGGCGGTCGTGGGGCAGCTGGTGGAGCGGGCGCGGGCGGCGGGGGAGCTGCGGACCGACGTGTCCGTGTCCGACGTGCTGCTGGTGATCGCCACGGCGGCGCCGTCCCTGCCGGACGCCGCGCAGCAGGCGGCGGCGTCGGCGCGGTTGCTGGACATCCTGCTGGAGGGTCTGCGGTCCCGCCCCGCGCGTGTCTGACCGCGAGTTCCGCCCGCCCGCACCGCCCGCGCGACGTCCGTCGCCGGGTGGTGCGGGCGGCCCTTTTTCCGGGCGGCTCGCCGATGACGGGCGAGTCCCCTCGGACGGGTGACAGGAGGCGGACCCGGTCGTCGGGGAAATGACGATGTGGGACGCTGGGGCGGTGATGTCGGGCTGGGGCGGGGGCGTTCCGGAATGAGTGTCGACGGGGCGCGCGAGAACGAGGGTGTCGGGGCGCAGGTGCCTGGTCAGGGCCGCCGGACGGGCAGGAAAAACGTACCGGCACAGCGGGGTGCGGACAGGCCGGCCGGTGACGCCGAGCTGATCGAGCGGATGCGGGGCGGGGACGACTCCGCCTACGAGGAGCTGTACCGGCGGCACGCGGAGGCCGTGCGCCGGTACGCGCGCACCTGCTGCCGGGACGCGCACACCGCCGATGACCTCACCGCCGAGGTGTTCGCCCGGATGCTCCAGGCCGTGCGCGGTGGCTCCGGACCCGAGCACGCCGTACGCGCCTATCTGCTGACGTCGGTACGGCGGGTCGCCGCGCACTGGGTCGGATCGGCCCGGCGGGAGCAACTCGTGGACGACTTCGCCGCGTTCGCCCAGCAGGCCGCCCGCTCCTCGGCGGTGTCCGACGACGACACCCTCGAACTCGGCGCCGACGTCAGGGCGTTGCAGGAGGCCGAGCGGTCCATGGCCATGCGGGCCTTTCGCTCGCTGCCCGAGCGCTGGCAGGCCGTGCTGTGGCACACCGAGGTGGAGGACGAGTCCCCGAGCGAGGTCGCCGTCCTGTTCGGCCTGGACGCCAACGGCACCCGGGTACTGGCCAGCCGCGCCCGGGAGGGTCTGAAGCAGGCCTACCTCCAGGCCCACGTCAGCGCCACCCTCACCGACGACGCGGAGTGCGCCCGCTACGCCGACCAGCTGGGCACCTACGCCCGCCGCAAGCTGCGCATCCGTGCCGAGCGGGGTCTGCGCGGACACCTGGCGGAGTGCGCCAGGTGCCGGCTCGCGGCGGCGCAGATCGAGGAGGTCGCCGGCGGCATCCCGGCCGTCGTACCGGTCGCGGTCATCGGCTGGTTCGGCGCCGCCGGGTACGCCAAGGCACTCGGTCTCCTCGCGGGCGGCGCGGGGGCCGGGGCCGCGGGTGCCGCCGCCGCGGCGAGCGGGTCCTCCGGTGGGGCCGGGGCCGCGGGCGCGACCGCCTCGGAGGCGATCGGGGCACCGGTCAAGGCGGGGATCGCCGCCGGTGTCGTCGCGGTCGCCACCGCCGCGGTGGCCTTCGGCCTCGTGTACGACGGCCATCCGGCGAAGGTGGCCGCCACCCCGTCGCCGCCGCCCTCGGCGGTCGTCGTGCGGTCGCCTTCCCCGACTCCCACACCGCCGAAGCCGAAGCAGAAGCCGACGTCGAAGCCGAAGCCGATGTCGAAGCCGAAGCCGACGTCGACACCCAGTCCCGAGCCGAAGCCGAAGCCCAAACCGGTGGCGCCCACCCCGACGCCGACCCCGACCCCGACCCCCACGCCGAAGGCGAAGCCCGCGCCCACCCCGCCCCCGACGCCCACTCCCCCGTCGGCCCCGGCCGTCTACCAGCTCAGCGAGCTGCGCTACGACGTGAGCGGCGACGGCACCCGGCCCGAGATCGCGCTGGACGCGAGCAGCTGGGTGTGGCAGCGGTACGGCCTGGAGATCGGCGGCAAGGAGTACGCGCGCGGCGCGACCGTCCGGGGCGAGTCCTCCGTGACCGTCGCCCTCAACCGGCAGTGCACCGCGTACGACGCGCTGGCCGGCGTGGACGACCTGACCCTCGGCCTCGGCAAGGTGACCTTCGCCGTCTACGGCGACGGGGTCCCGCTGTGGCGCTCGGGGACGGTCAGGGGCCGGGACCAGGCCGTCCCCGTCCATGTGGACCTCAGGGGGCGCACGACCGTACGGCTCGTGGTGCGGGCGCACGGCGGCACCTTCGACCGGACGGCGCTGGCGGACTGGGCGCAGTCCCGGTTCACCTGCCGGTAGCGCGCCCGCCCCTCACGCGCCCGAGGCCAGCGCGTCCCGCCGCGGCTGGATGCCGGACGGCACCGCCCGCGACCGGGCCGGCGTCCCCGTCCAGCAGGTGCCCCGGCGGGAGAGCAGGCGGTGGAGCCACAGTTCGAGGGAGACCAGGTCGGCCAGGCCGTCCACGGTGGCACCACCGGCCGCCGCGCGCAGCGCCTTGCGGACCACGCGCGCCTCCACCAGGCCCGCGTCCGCCAGCAGCGGGCGGGAGAAGAGGTCGAGCAGGGGGTCGGCGGACAGGCGCAGGCCCGCGCGCGCGGCGGCGGCCGAGGAGCCGTGGGACGGGGTGCCCCAGCCGGGCGGCAGGCCGGTGATGCCGGTGCTCTCCAGGACCGTGCGCAGGATCGCGGCCCGCGCACCGGGCCGGACCCGCAGCGCCTCCGGCAGCTCCCGGCACGCGCGGACCACCTGGTTGTCGAGAAAAGGCGCGTGCAGCCGCTGCGAGCGGACCTCCGCGGACTGTTCCAGCACGCGCAGGTCGGCGGCGTACCGGGCGAGCGCCGCCCGTGCGCGATGGTCGCCGGGCCGCTGCGCGCACAGACCCGACCGGTCCGCCTCGGCCCCGAGCAGAACCGATACTTCAGCCAGTGCCTCCCCCGTGAGCCACCGGGCGGCCGGCCCCGGCGCGGCCCAGGTCAGTGCCGCGAGCGACGCCCCGACCGCCCCCTTCGGCTCCTCGAACCGCCGCCGCATCAGCCGCTCGGCCAGCGCGTCGAGGCCCGACCGGTACGGCGTGCGGGCGAGCCGCCGGGCGGCGCCGTACACCCGCGCGGGGACCAGGACCGAGCCGTCCGCCCGGGCGAGCGCGGCGACCGGCCGGACCAGATGGCGGCGCCTGCGGTCCATCAGGAGGTCGGCGAGCCGGGCGGGGTGCGCGTCGAGGACCTGGCGCGCGCCGTGCCCGGTGAAGTGGTCCGCGCTGCCCGCGGCCAGCCGCGCCCGGTGGCGCGCCGCCATGACCAGCGAGGGTCCGGGCTCGTCGGTGAGGGGGCCGTCGAGGTCGGCGTAGGGCAGGGTCTCCTCGCTGCCGGTCACCACCACGTGGTGCAGCCGCGGGTCGGCCGCGAGGGTCCCCGCGCGCTGCACCTCGGCCTCGCGGCCGCCGGCGGCGAGGTCGTTGAAGGTGACGGCGAGGAGGCGTTCGCCGGTGCCGTGTCCGAGGAGGGTGCCGGGCCGGCCGGGCAGGCCGGCGGCGAGCAGCGCGAGGGTGGCGGAGGCCGGGCCGCCGGACAGGTCGGCGCCGATCCCGGGCACCGGCATCCCGCGCCGGGCGCGCCGCTCGGCGGGCCCCATCCCGGGGACCGGCCCCGGATCGAGGTCGGGCACGTGCCGCGGCGCCGACAGCCGGGTGCGCACCGCCTCCACCAGGGCGTCGCGTACGGCGTCCACCGCGCGGTCGGGGTCGGCGGGCGGCGCGGAGACGGCGAGCGAGGAGACCGGGTCGTACCCGGCGATCTCCCGCGCCCCCGCGCGCAGCACCAGCGCGTGCCCCGGCGGAACGCGCCGGACCCCTTCGTACGGGGTGGTGTCGCGCAGCGCGGCCGGGACGTCCGGGGCGGCGAGCAGGGCGGCCAGATGACCGAAGTCGAGGTTGGCCTCGATGAGGTCGGCGAGCGGCAGCGCGGCGGTGGCGTACGCGGTGCCGCCCGCCCACGGGGTGTGGAAGACCGGGCGGGCGCCCGCGAGATCACCGCAGACGGTGACGCGGCGGCCGACCTGGACGACGGCCGTGTAGCTGCCGGGCCAGTGCGTCAGATGGCGCAGCGCGCCCCCGCGCGCGGTGAACAGGCCGCGCCGCAGCTCCTCGTCGGAGGCGCCGCAGATGCCGAGGACGGCGATCCGGTTCTGCTCGTCGGCCTTGACCACGCGCACCTCGTCGGGGCGCCAGTCGCCGACGGCCCACAGCGGGTCGGGGTCGCCCCACAAAAGCTGGGAGCCGACCGGGTGCAGGGTCTCGCCGTCATGGCCCAGCGAGCCGGCGGAGCCGAGCCCGGCCGCGCCCGCGGCGGCGCTGCTCCACCCCACCAACCACCGCATCGCGCCTCCACAGCCTGTGGACAACCAGTGCCGATCGAACCGGTCCCCATGCTGCCACGAAGGACGCGTGGGAGAGGTGTGGTGACACCGCCCGGAATGGCGGAAGGAAGCGGGAGGTCGGCGGGAGGTCGGATGAAGGGCCACGGGAGCACGCGGGGAGGCCGGCGGCCGGGGCGCTCGGCGCGGCGGGGCGCCCCGACGGCTGCCACCAGGCATGGCGCGACGCGAATGCGCCCCCGATACACTCCCCTAAAACGCCCTTCGCGCCCCTAAGTTGCATGGTCGGAGCAGAAATCCCCCACTCACCCGCGGGACGATTTTCAGCCAAATACCAAATCACACCCGCGAGATGAGCACGCTCCGTAGGGGCTCGCGGCGCCCGAGGCGCCCCGGACATACGCACGGTCCGGGAGACGGCCTCCGCCTCCCGGACCGGTCCGCCACCCGCGGGGATGAAGGTGGCGGTGTCCCCCAGCCCACTGGATCCAGTACAGCGGGCCGACCCACGCAAGAACAGGAAACCGTCCGCGAGTTGGCCGGAGAAGAGCGCACGGCCGGGCGCACGGCCACACGCGCGGGGGCACGCGACGACCGGTCCGTGCACGGTGCGTACTGGTCCGTACTCCCGTACGGACCACAATCCCGCCATCCGGAACAATGCCCCTTAACGCTTGGGATGCGGCGAACTACGCTGGGTTTACGAATGCCGCACGGTTATGCACTGGGCGGCGGCCGTCTGTGTCGAGGGGTGGCGCATGTCCAGGGAGCAACGCGGGCCGAACGAAAAACTCGGCGCCGTTCTCGCCCTCGCGGGAATCAGCAACGCAGGACTCGCGCGTCGCGTCAACGACCTTGGCGCCCAACGCGGGTTGACACTTCGCTACGACAAGACGTCCGTGGCGCGCTGGGTGTCGAAGGGCATGGTGCCGCAGGGCGCCGCGCCGCACCTCATCGCGGCCGCCATCGGGCAGAAACTCGGCCGGCCGGTGCCGCTCCACGAGATCGGCCTGGCGGACGCGGACCCCGCGCCCGAGGTCGGCCTCGCCTTCCCTCGGGACGTGGCGCAGGCCGTGCGGTCGGCGACCGAGCTGTACCGCCTCGACCTCGCCGGGCGCCGGGCCGGCTCGGGCGGGATCTGGCAGTCGCTGGCCGGATCGTTCGCGGTGAGCGCCTACGCGACGCCCGCCTCACGCTGGCTGATAACCCCCGCGGACAGCTCGGTCGCGCGGGAGGACGGCTTCGCCGAGGGCACCGGCGCGCCGGTCAGAGTCGGCCACAGCGACGTCCGCAAGCTGCGGGAGGCGGCCGAGGACGCCAGGCGCTGGGACTCCAAGTACGGGGGCGGCGACTGGCGTTCGTCGATGGTGCCGGAGTGCCTGCGGGTCGAGGCGGCGCCGCTGCTGCTCGGCGGGTACTCCGACGAGGTCGGCCGCGCGCTGTTCGGCGCCTCCGCCGAACTGACCCGGCTGGCCGGCTGGATGGCCTTCGACACCGGCCAGCAGGAGGCGGCGCAGCGGTACTACATCCAGGCGCTGCGGCTCGCGCGCGCGGCGGCCGACGTACCGCTCGGCGGATACGTCCTCGCCTCCATGTCGCTCCAGGCGACGTACCGGGGGTTCGGGGACGAGGGGGTCGACCTCGCGCAGGCCGCCCTCGAACGCAACCGGGGACTGGCCACGGCCCGCACGATGAGCTTCTTCCGGCTGGTGGAGGCGCGCGCCCACGCGCGCGCGGGGGACGCGCAGGCGGCCGGGGCGGCGCTGAAGGCGGCGGAGAGCTGGCTGGAGCGCTCCAGGGAGGGGGACAACGATCCCTCGTGGCTCGGCTTCTACGGGTACGACCGGTTCGCCGCGGACGCGGCGGAGTGCTACCGGGACCTGAAGCTGCCGCGGCAGGTGCGCAGGTTCACCGAGCAGGCGCTGTCGAAGCCGACGGAGGAGTTCGTGCGGTCGCACGGGCTGCGGCTGGTCGTCTCGGCGGTGGCCGAGCTGGAGTCGGGGAACCTCGACGCGGCCTGCGAGCAGGGGGTGCGGGCCGTGGAGGTGGCAGGGCGGATCTCCTCGGCCCGGACGACGGAGTACGTGCGCGATCTGCTGCACCGGCTGGAGGCGTACGGGGACGAGCCGAGGGTGGTGGAGCTGCGCGAGCGGGCCCGCCCCCTGCTGATGGCCCCGGCGTAGCCCCACGGCCCCGGCGCGGCCCCCCGCCCCGGCACCCGTGCGGTACTGATCACCCCGGCGTTTGAAGTCACTGTCAGTGGCGCAGTGCACTATCGACGTGGGAGGTGGTGCAGGTGCCGGTCGGGGCGTACGACTGTGATGTGCTCGTGGTCGGAGGCGGGATCGTCGGGCTGTCGACGGCGTACGCGATCGGCAGGGCGGCACCGGGGACCCGGGTGACCGTGCTGGAGAAGGAGCCGGGGCCCGCCCGGCACCAGACGGGGCGCAACAGCGGGGTCGTCCACAGCGGGATCTACTACCGCCCGGGCTCGCTCAAGGCGCGGTACGCGGTGCGGGGCGCGGCCGAGATGGTCAAGTTCTGCGCCGAGTACGGCATCGAGCACGCCGTCACCGGCAAGCTGATCGTCGCCACCGAGCGCGCCGAGCTGCCCCGCCTGCACGCCCTGGTCCAGCGCGGCCGGGAGAACGGGATCCCGGTGCGCGAGCTGGGCCCCGCGCAGATCGCCGAGTACGAGCCGGAGGTGCGCGGACTGGCCGCGATACACGTCGGCACCACGGGGGTGTGCGACTACGTGGGGGTCGCCCGGCAGCTCGCCCTGGCCTCCGGCGCCGACATCCGCTACGGCGCGCGGGTCGTCCGGGTGGACCGGCGCCCCGAGCGGGGCGTGGCCGTGCGCACCGCCGCCGGGGACGTCGTCCGCGGCCGGGTGCTGGTGAACTGCGCCGGGCTCTACTGCGACGAGCTGGCCCGGCTGACCGGGGACGAACCCGGGGTGCGGATCGTGCCGTTCCGCGGGGAGTACTACGAGCTGGCGCGGCCCGAGCTGGTGCGCGGGCTGGTGTACCCGGTGCCGGACCCGGCGTTCCCCTTCCTCGGCGTGCACCTGACCCGGGGCGTCGACGGCGGCGTGCACATCGGCCCCAACGCGGTACCGGCGCTGGCCCGTGAGGGGTACGGCTGGCATGTCGTACGGCCCCGGGAGCTGGCCGGCACCGCCGCGTGGCCCGGCTCGTGGGCGATAGCGCGGCGGCACTGGCGGTACGGCGCGGGTGAGCTGCACCGCTCCCTGTCGAAGCGGGCGTTCCTGGAGGCGGTGCGCAGGCTGCTGCCCGCGGCCGAGGCCGACGACCTGGTGCCGGCGCCGGCCGGAGTGCGTGCGCAGGCCGTGCTGCGGGACGGAACGCTGGTGGACGACTTCCTGATCAAGGAGGGCCCCCGCGCGGTGCACGTGCTGAACGCGCCGTCCCCGGCGGCCACCGCGTCGCTGCCCATCGGCCGGGAGGTCGCGCGCCGGGCGCTGGAGATGCTGGCGGCGGTCGGCGGCGAGGGTGTACGGGCGCCGCGCCCGTAGACTCGTTCGTACTGTGTCTGATGCGCTGAACACCTCCGAAGCCCCGCCCGAGCCGGCCCCGGCCGCCTCCGGCGCCGCCCTGCCGCACACCCGGGCCAAGGGCGAGCCGCGGTTCCCGGACGGCCCGCGGGCCGATCCCGCCGGGTCGCACTTCGAGCGGCGGATCCGCAGCTTCCAGCCGCGCCGCAGCCGGGTGACGGCCGGGCAGGGCGACGCCCTGCGGCGGCTGTGGCCCACGTGGGGCCTGGACATCGACGGACAGCGGGTGCTCGACCTCGCCGAGCTGTTCGGCAACGACCGTCCGGTGGTCCTGGAGATCGGCTTCGGCATGGGCGAGGCGACCGCGCGGATGGCCGCCGCGGACCCCGGCACCAATGTGCTCGCGGTCGATGTGCACACCCCCGGCCAGGGCAATCTCCTGAACCTGGCCGAGCAGAACGGCCTGGACAACGTCCGGGTGGGCAACGGGGACGCGATCATCCTGCTGCGCGAGATGCTCCGCCCGGACGCGCTCGACGGGCTGCGGGTCTACTTCCCGGACCCCTGGCCCAAGAAGCGCCACCACAAGCGGCGGCTGATCCAGCCCGAGTTCCTCGACCTCGCCGCGACCCGGCTCAGGCCCGGCGCGCTGGTGCACTGCGCGACCGACTGGGAGCCGTACGCCGAGCAGATGCTCGACGTGCTCACCGCCCACCCCTGCTTCGAGAACACGCAGGCCGACGGCGGTTTCGCGCCCCGGCCCGAGTTCCGGCCGCTGACCCGTTTCGAGGGACAAGGACTGGACAAGGGACATGTCGTGAACGATCTTCTCTTCCGCCGCCGGTAAACCGCTCCAGCCCCTCGTCCCGCCACCGTTAGGGTCGATGCCGTGGCCACCAGTTCTGTGTACCCGACGTACCCGCCGAACCCCGGTGACGTTGCGCTCCGCCACCCGCGCTGGTGGCAGCTGCCCTGGGTGCGGTACGGCGCGCTGATCACGCTGCTGGCCATGTCCGGCCTGGTCATCCTGGCGCTGGTGCGCAAGGAGACCGGCACCGAGGGGTTCCTGGTGGGCCTCGGTCTCGCGGTGCTGCCGGTGCCCTGGCTGGTCACCGCGTTCCGCTGGCTGGACCGGGTGGCGCCCTTCGCCTGGCGGAACCTGGTGTTCGCGTTCTGCTGGGGCGCGTTCGCGGCGGCGCTCATAGCCATCGTCGCCAACAGCTTCGCGACCAAGTGGATAGCCACCTCGACCGCGGACCCGGCGGGCGCCAACACCCTCGGCGCCACCGTGATAGCCCCGATCGTCGAGGAGTCCGCCAAGGCCGCGGCCGTCCTGCTCGTCTTCCTCTTCCGCAGGCGCGAGTTCACCGGGATCGTGGACGGGATGGTGATAGCCGGGATCACCGCCACCGGGTTCGCGTTCACCGAGAACATCCTCTACCTGGGCACCGCCTTCGGCGCCGACCAGGTCACCGGCGGCCACGGCGTCGTCTCCGTCACCGCCGCCACCTTCTTCGTGCGCATCGTGATGTCCCCGTTCGCGCACCCCCTGTTCACCACCTGCACCGGCATCGGCTTCGGCCTCGCCGCGCTGTACGGGCCCCGCGGGCGCGCCCGGCGCCTGCTGGTGCCGCTCGGCGGACTGCTGCTCGCGATGTGCATGCACGCCCTGTGGAACGGCTCCGCCAGCTTCGGCCAGTACGGGTTCCTCGCCGTCTACGGCGCCTTCATGCTGCCCGCGTTCGGGCTGCTGACCTGGCTCGCGATCTGGACCCGGCAGCGGGAGCTGCGCACGGTGCGCGAGGAGCTGCCGGCGTATGTGCTGGCCGGCTGGCTGGGGCCGGCCGAACCCTTCGCGCTCGGCTCGATGCGCGCCCGCCGCATGGCCCGCGACTACGCCCGCCACCACGCCGGCCGCCCCACGGCACGCGCGGTGGCCCAGTACGAGACCCACGCCACCGCCCTCGCGCTCCTGCGGCAACGGGGCCGCCGCGGCCGGGCGGGCGCGGACTTCGCCGTACGCGAGCGGGAGCTGCTGGAGGAGCTGTGGCAGCGCCGGGAGGCCGCCCGGCCCGCCCTGGAGTACGCGGCCCGCACCGCGGCCCCCGTCGTCCCGATGGCGTGGGCAGCGGCGCCGTACGGGCACGCGTACGTGCCGGGACCGGGGTACGGCTATCCGCAGGGCCCGGGACATGGGTACGGCCACCCGCAGGGGCCGGGGCACGGGTACGGCTACCCGGCGGCGGCGCCGTACCCGTACAACCCGTACCGGGCGTGACGCCCGTGCCGGACGCGGCTTACGCCGACGCGTCCGTCAGCTTCTTCAGCTCGTCGTCCGTCAGCTTCAGGTCGGCGACGGCCAGCAGCGGCGGGAGCTGCTCCAGGGTGCGGGCCGAGGCGATCGGGGCGGTGACGGTCGGCTGGGCGGCCAGCCAGGCGAGGGCGACGGTGGCGTGCTGGGCGTCGTGCGCGGCGGCGATCTCGTCGAGGGCGGCGAGGACCCTCTGGCCGCGCTCGGACTCCGCGTAGTCCGCGGCCCGGCCGGCGCGCGCGCTGTCCACCTTCGTGCCGGGCCGGTACTTGCCGGTCAGGAAGCCCGAGGCGAGCGCGAAGTACGGCACGGTGGCCAGTCCCTCGCGGGCGGCGAGGTCCTGGAGCGGGCCCTCGTAGGTGTCGCGGGAGACCAGGTTGTAGTGCGGCTGGAGGGCCACGTAGCGGGCCAGGCCCTCGCGGGTGGAGAAGTCCAGGGACTCCTTGAGCCGCTCGGCGCTGATGTTGGACGCGGCGATCTGCCGGACCTTGCCGGCCCGCACCAGCTGGTCCAGTGCGCCGATGATCTCCTCGACCGGCACGTCGGGCTGGTCGAAGTGGGTGTAGTAGAGGTCGATGTAGTCGGTGCCCAGCCGGGCCAGGGAGGCGTCGGCGGCGGCCTTGATGTTGTCCGCGGACAGGCCCTGGTACCGCGGGTGCTGGCTGACCTTGGTGGCGATGACGACGTCGGAGCGGTTGCCGCGGGCCTTGACCCACTTGCCGATGACGGTCTCGGACTCGCCGCCCTGGTTGCCCTCGATCCAGGCGCTGTAGGAGTCGGCGGTGTCGATGAAGTTGCCGCCCCCGGCCGTGTACGCGTCCAGGACGGCGTGGGAGGTCTGCTCGTCGGCGGTCCAGCCGAAGACGTTGCCGCCCAGGCAGAGCGGGGAGACCTGGAGGTCGGAAGAGCCGAGTGTGCGCAGAGAAGTCATGCCCCGCATTCAACACCGGCGGCGGATGATCGCGTTCCGCCGCCGGTGCGCTTGCTCCGTGCGGGTTACGTCAGGGGGTGAGGCCCTTGTCGCGCAGCCAGGGCGCCGGGTCGATGGCGGTGGCCTGCCCGTTCGGGTGGACCTCCAGGTGCAGGTGCGGCCCGGTGACGTTGCCGGTGGCGCCGACGCGGCCGATGACCTCGCCGGTGGTGACCTTCTGGCCGACCGAGACGTTGATCGAGGACTGGTGGCAGAACCACAGCTCGGTGCCGTCGTCCAGGGTGAGGACGGTGCGGTAGCCGTAGGCGCCGGCCCAGCCGGCCTGGGTGATGGTGCCGCCGTGCACGGCCTTGATCAGGGTGCCGGTGGGCGCGGCGAAGTCGAGGCCGGTGTGGTAGCCGGAGGACCACATGGCGCCGGGCTGCCCGAAGGTGCCGGTGATCGTGTACGAGACGACCGGCAGCGTGTACTGCTTGGCCAGCTCGGCCAGCCGCTTGGCCTCGGCCGCCTTCTTGGCGTCGGCCTCCGCCTTCGCCTTGGCGGCGGCGGCCTTGTCGGCGGCCTCCTTCTCCGCCTTGGCGGCCGCCTCGTCGGTCTGCTGCTGGGCGGCGGCGACCATCGCGGCGGTGGCCTTGCTGTCGGCCTGGCCCTGCTGCTGCTCGGCCTGGGCCATGATCCGGTTGCGCAGGGCCTCGCCGGCGCCGGTGTTCTCGCTGCCCTCGGTGGTCTGCCCGAGGTCGGTGAGCGCGGTGGCGGTCTGCGCCTTGGGCGCGTCGGTGGAGTCGTCGCCGAAGAGGTGCTCGACGGTGGACAGGTGCGGCACCGAGACCTTGTGCAGGTCCGGCATCGAGATGGAGACCGGCGGCTTGCCGGTGTTGGCGCTGGCGATGCCGCCCGCGCCGACCGCCGCGATCACACCGACGCCGAGGACGGTGGAGCTGCGGGCGAAGCCGCCGCGCTGCTTGGCGACGCGGTGTCGGCCGCGGACCGGAGCGACGGACTCCTCGGTGGGGTTCCACTCCTCCCAGGGGCCGTCGCCGTCGGGGCCGGGGCCGTAGCCGAACGACTCGGGTTCGCGCTGAGCGGGCACGAACGGGGCTTCTGGGGCAGGCCGGTTGGACGCCACGGAGGCGTGCTCCTTTCCTTCCGCCGCCTACCGGGTTAGCTGACGGGTTCGGAGCAGGAAGGTCTCCTACGCGCGTGGACCGCTCGTGGACTCGCTGAGTTCACGACGATTTCCGCGTGATTCACCCCAAAGTGGTGGTTCCCCGGTTCCCTCGCGGGATTCGGCGCGTGCGCACGGAGCCGCCTCGGGTGACGGCTGGGACGACCGCGCTGCGTTATCGAACGTTAATAGACCCAGAGGGAACTTTCCAAGCCGCTCGGCTTGATCATTAACGCTCCGACCGGGGGACTTAACGCCCAGGACGCCGTCAAACCGGGCGAGTTGACCCCGGTTCACTAACCATCGAGTTTTTGACGGTGACTCAGATGTTATGCGCACGGCGGTCGCTCGGTCACTGGGGGTAACCCCCCTGTCGAGGGCCGGAAAACCAGAGCCGGCAAACACTCAGGGCCGGAATCCAAGAACTGGATTCCGGCCCTGAGTCTTCAGTAGCGGGGACAGGATTTGAACCTGCGACCTCTGGGTTATGAGCCCAGCGAGCTACCGAGCTGCTCCACCCCGCGGCGATGTCTCTACTGTACGCCATCACCAGGGCAGAAAGCACATCGGTTACGACGGGACCGCCGCTCAGCCCAGCAGGTGCCGGTTCGGGGCCTTGGCCAGGGCCTCGTACTCGGGCAGCACGACGACCTCGGCGCCCCCGCCCACCAGCACCCCCGTGCCGTCGGCCGCCACGACGAACGTGTCCGGCTCCCGCCAGGCGGTCACCACCCGGCGCACCCCCGCCCGCAGGATCAGCTCGGCGCAGGGCGCGGGGCGGGAGGCGCGGCGGGCGCAGGGCTCCAGGCTGCTGTAGACGGTGGCGCCTGGCAGCCGCGGGTCGGCGGGGTCGGTCTTGGCCAGCGCCGCCTCCTCCGCGTGCGCCACCGGGTCCCCGCCCTCGCGGGAGTGGCCGCGGGCCAGCTCGGTGCCGTCGGCGGCGACCACGACCGCGCCGACGCTGAAGGCCGTCCGCGAGGGCGGGCACAGCGCGGCCAGCTCACAGGCGGTGCGCAGCCAGTGCCGGTCGGCGGCGGTGGGCACCGGGCCGGCGCCGGGCGCGGTGGGCTCGTAGCGCATGAGCACGACGTCCTCGATCCGGCGGGACTCGACGAGCCGCAGCCGTCCCTCCTGGTAGCGGCCGGCGCCGAACAGCCGCGGTGCGGCCGGATCGCCCACGATCAGCGGGGCGACCACGAGCTGGAGCTCGTCGGCGAGGCCCTGCTGGAGGAGCTGGGTGTGCACGGCGGCGCCGCCCTCCACCATCAGCCGGCCGACCCCGCGCACCGCGCGCAGATGGCCGAGCAGGGCCCGCCAGTCCAGCTCCGGGCCGAGCGGGACGACCTCGGCGGAATCACCGAGGAGGCGGGCGGCCCGCGCGGCACCCTCGTCGGTCGTGTAGACGAGCTTGTCGCCGCCCGTGTGCCAGAAGCGGGCCTCGGGGTCGAGGTCGCCGGTCTCCGTGACGGTGACCTTCAGCGGGTACTCCGGCCTGCCCTGCGCGCGGCGGGCCGCGCGGCGCTCGGCGGAGCCGACCAGCAGACGGGGGTTGTCGGCGCGGATCGTGCCGGCGCCGACCAGCAGGGCGTCGGCCCAGGCCCGTACCGCGTCGACCCGGTCGAAGTCGGCCGGGCCGGACAGCAGCAGCCGCTCGGGGCCGGTGTCGTCCAGGCAGCCGTCGAGGGAGACGGCGGCGGACAGCAGCACGTACGGGTACGGCGCGGACTCGGGGAAGGCTCGCTCGGTGCTCATCGGCTCAAGTGTGCGGCCCCGTCGTCAGCCGGTCTGCTCCCGGGGGAGGCGCGCGTCGGCCAGTTCGTGCCCGAAGAGGGACAGGACGACGATCAGGACGCCGCCGCAGGTGATCGCCCAGTCGGCGAGGTTCATGACGCTGAAGTCGCGCACCGAGACGAAGTCGACCACCGCGCCCCGCATCCCGCCCGGCGAGCGGAAGAGCCGGTCGGTCAGATTGCCGACCGCGCCGCCCAGCAGCAGCCCGAGGGCGATCGCCCACGGCGTGCTGGTCAGCCGGCGCGACACCCGCACGATGACGGCGGCCACCGCGAGCGCGATCAGCGTGAACACGAGGGTCGTCGCGCTGCCCATGCCGAAGGCCGCGCCGGGGTTGCGCTGCACCCGCAGCTCCAGCCAGGACCCGAGCACCGGCACGGAGTCCCGGCCCTCCAGCTCCGCGACCACCGCGAGTTTGCTCCCCAGATCGACGGCGTAGGCGACGGCGGCCACCAGCCACAGCACCCACACCCGCCGCCGCGCTCCGGACGCCTGGGGTTCCTGAGGTTCTTGGGGTTCCAGGTGTTCCTGGGGTTCCCCGCCCCCGCTCGACTCGCTCCGCGTCACGCTCGTACTCCTCCCCGGTTCCCGCCCAGCGTACGGGCCGCCCGGCGGGGCGTCACCGCGCACGAGGACCCCGACAGGTGCATTCGTATTTTCGCTACGTGCGGTCATAGGACCGGCGAACCCCGCTTTCGAGCTACAGAAGCACCCGAATGCCCCACACCCTCTGGTCCCGAAAGCCTCGTTAGTTGACCGTGGCACGCACTGAGAGACGCACAGCGCTGAATCTCCACTCGCCGGTCACATTCCGGCTGGAGGGCAAGAAACGCGAGGTGTTCACCGACGGCTGTTCAGATCTTCTCGACGACTTCTTGCAGAGGATCCGCCAGCTGGAGAGTGAGTACCTGCGGGCGATGGTGAGGCTCTAGGACCCAGCCGATGGACAGGATTCACGAGGAAGACGTTGTGGGTGACTACGAGTTCAGCACGCTGGAGATGCAGTGGGACCCGGTCGAGGAGCTGGCCCAGATGCTGTCCGGCGCGTCCGCCGAGAATCCCGACCCGGCCCCGCCGCACGGCAGGTCCAGCCACCGGAGGAACCGCCGGCGTATCCGTACCGAATCCGGATTGCTGCGCGACAAGGGGCGCGGAGCCCCCGTCACGCTGCTGATCGCGTCCATCTCGGTGTGCGCGCTGTGCATGCTGGGCTGGTCCTTCTCCTATTCCTACGCCCAACTCCGCGTCACCGCTTCGTCGGTGCTGCCGATGCGCCTCGCACAATGGTGGCCGTTGACGGTGTACGGACCCTGGCTCGTGGCGGCGCTGTCCATTCTGCGGGCGACGGTGCAGAACCGAAGTGCCAAGCGGTCGTGGGGAGTTCTGCTGGGCGCCTCCGTGATGGCGGTCGGCCTGTGCGTCTGCCATGCGGCGCACTCCCCGCTTTCGCTGATCATCTTCGGAATTCCGCCGATCACCGCGCTGGTGTGCTTCTGGGAGATCGTCGGCCAGGTGTCCTCCAAGGTGAGCCATCCCCGGCACGCCGCGCACAGCCGCCGCAATCCCAAGGCGCAGGGGCCGTACCCCACCAGGTGAGCGCGCCGTCACAGCAGGACGACGCACCCCCGGCGCTCCAGCTCGGCCACCGGCGGCGACTCCCGGGTGCAGGCGTTCCAGCGCAGGTCCAGCTTCTCCAGCGAGGGCAGGTCCACGATCCAGTCCGGCAGCCGGGTGAGCCGGTTGCTCCGCACGTCCAACTGGCGCAGCAGGGGCAGGCCGGCGAGCGCGTCCGGGAGCGCGGCCAGCGCGTTCTCGCGCAGGTCCAGGTGGCGCAGCTCGCGGAGCGCGGCCACGGACGCCGGCAGCCCTTCCAGTGCGTTGCCCCGGAGCCAGAGTTCGCGAAGACCGCGGAGGTCGCCGACGGTGTCGGGCAGGGCGGTCAACCGGTTGTGCTGGGACCGGAGTTCGACGAGTCCGGCCATCCGGCCGACGGCCTCGGGCAGGGCGGTGAGGGCGTTCTCCCCGACGTTGAGATACCGCAGCCGCGTCAGGTTCCCCAGCTCCTCGGGAAGCTCGCTCAGCTCGTTGTCGTGAAGGTAGAGGCAGCCGTCGAGCCCGGTCAGCTCCCCGATCTCCCGGGGCACCGAGGTGAGCCGGTTGTGCCCGAGGTCCAGGGTCCGCAGCCCCCGCAACCGCCCGAGGTCGCCCGGAAGCTCCGTGAGCCCGTTGTCCGCGAGGATGAGGACCTGGAGCCCGGTGCGCTCCCAGACCTGCTCGGGCACGCGGCCCAACTGGCGGCGCCAGAGATCCAGCACCTGTGCGGGGTCCGTGATCACGCCGCCCCCGCCCCTGCCTCCACCAGCAGCCCCAGCACTTCCCCGATCCGACGGCGGATCCCCGCGTCGGTGACAGCCCCGTCCTCCCCCACGTCCCCTCGCCCCACCGGCACCCGCACGCAGGCGGCCTCCACGACGGCGGCCCCGGTGTAGCCGAGCACCGTGCGCAGCGTGGCCTCCGCGCCCTGTCCCCGGCCCGGCGCCGCCACGTTGACCCAGGCGACCGGCTTGTCGCAGATCTCGGTCCCCCCGACGGTCCAGTCCAACAGGTTCTTGAACGCCCCCGGCAGGGTCCCGGCGTACTCCGGCGTGCAGACCAGCACCCCGTCCGCCGCGTCGACCGCCGCCCGCAGCTCGGCCACGGCCGCCGGCAGCGGGTCCCGGTCGTCATCGGGATTGAAGTGCGGAAGCCGCCCGAGCCCGTCGTACGCGACGGCCCGCACCCCCGCCTCCGCCGCCACGGCCTGCGCGGTCCGCAGCAGCGCCTCGTTGGTGGAACCGGCTCGCAGGCTCCCGGACAGCAGCAGGATCATCACGAAACCCCCTCGAACGGATGAGCCCCCAGCTCGGACTCCCGCTGAGCTGGGGGCGATCGGCCCGGTGGGCCTCGGACTCACCGGGCCGACGGGTCAAAGGCCGCGGCCAAGGTATCCCGTCACGGGGTGCCGGTGGTGTTGAAGCCCCGGTCGAGGTAGGGGTACTGGTCCGGGACATGGCCGTCGGCCGCGACCAGGCGGGCGATGCCTCCCTGGTCGCGCCAGATCTGCTGGGCGGAGCCGAAGGTGAAGCCGCCGAATTCCGGGTGGGACTCGTTGGTGTGGATCCGGTAGCGCTGGCCGGGCTGGATGACCGTCCCCGCCGGGAAGGGGAAGACGCGCCCGGTGGGCTTGGCCTCCACGGTCCAACCGGTCAGGTCCTGGGGCGCGCCGCCCTGGTTGAAGATCTCGACGTATTCGTCGGGCTGGCCGGACCCGGAGCCCAGGTACCGCAGGTCGGAGATGACCACGTCGGGCTCTTCGGTGGTGAACATGCAGACGACCTCGGCGAAGTTGACGCCGCCCTCGGGGCTGCGGAACCGGCGGACGATCTGCCCGCCCCGCTTGAACCCGCTCAGGACCGCCCGGTACTGCTTGCCCCCGATCGTGACGGGCTGGGGGTGGACGAACTCCTGGAGGTCGACCAGGTCGTCGTCCACCGGACTGCTGCCGGTGGTGTTCGGTGTCTCGTCGTGGTGGAAGCTGAAGTCGAGGTCGGTGGTGCTGCCGTCCTCGAACATGACGTTGATGGTGAGCCGGACGTCGAACTGGCTCGGGCTGACGTTGGTGGGCAGGTTGCGGTGCACGAAGGTGCCGACGACGAACTCGGTCCCGTCGAGTTCGACGTCCGCGGCCGCGCCGCGGAACTGGTAACCGCTCTGGGAGCCGCTGCTGCCCCACCTGAGGTCCGCGGTGCCCAGCCCGTTGATCGGCGAGGCGGCCGGGTTGGTGGCCGGGAAGACGCCGGTGGTGACGACGGTGGTCATGGTGTCCGGTTCCTGCTCTCTCTCAGTCCTCGTCCTCGATGACCTCGGCCTTGAGCTTGGCCGGGGGCGCGGTGCCCACCTGGGCGGTCCCGTCCGTGAAGCGGCCGGGCGCGGCACCCTCGACCGCTTCGAGGCCGCAGGTGTAGACGATGCAGTCCTTGTCCTCGCCGCTCGTGTTCAGGTGCACGTGGCAGGTGAAGGTGAGCGTGCGCCCGTCGTCGCCGACCGTGGCCTGGACCGGGGGCAGGCTGCCGCCGGTGGTCTGGTCCATGCGCTTGTACTGGGCGCCCACGATGCCGTTCCAGCGGAACCCGGTGGGCGCGGTGAAGACGTGCTCCCGCTCCCCGGCGTCGACGGTCTCGCTCCAGTTCGGTGTGCGGACGCAGACGTTGATGGTGGTGCCGAGACCACCGGGGGCGTCCTCGACCCCGCCCTCCTGCCACACCACGAGGTCCAGCTTCTGCGCGCGGCCCTGCTCGTACCCCCAGTCGTAGCCGTTCGCGTACTGGTCCTGCTCGCCGCGCGTCCCGTCGCGCGGCGGGTCGGCGTGCGGGCGCCCGGCGAGCGCGTCGGCGCGGCCCTGGTCCTCTCCTCGTTTGTACGATTCCTTCTTGGTCTGCACGTCGGTGGCCATCTCCGCGTCCTCCTGGGGTGTGCTCGAAGCGTGGGTGAAGCGGGGCGACCGGGCGCGTCACCAGACCCGCGGGCGCGGTGGAGGCCCGGTAGCGAAGCGGCCTTCGCACCGGCATGAGGGCGTGCGTCTGACCGTCTTCCGCGCTCATCGTCGGCCCGGCTCCCGGCAGACACGCCGCGACTCCCCCGTCCGCACATGCGGGATCGATCCTGCGTCACTTGTTCAAGTGAAGTTGAAGCGCGTGAGGGCATACCGGTGCGAACTGTGGCAGCCCCACGCCCCCTTGAGTGCGCTCCCTTCCCGCCGCGGCGCTTCTCCCTCGTGCGGGTGGCACGCGCGGTGCGGCGCTCCGGCGGGGCCGCCCGGGCCGGTATGCAGGGACACGTCGACGACGGTTCGGAAGGAGACGCGGATGCGGGAGACGAGGCCGACGAGGCCATGGACGGGCACGGGGCCATGGAGGGGGAAGGGTCCGGCCACCGCCTGGCCCGGCCGCGACGGGGCCCGGAGGTGACGGCGTGACGACGAAGACGGCGGCCCCACGGCGCGAGGCGCTCCCCGCGGACGGACACGGCGGGCCGGACACCGTGGCGGGGAACGGCACGGCCGGGTGCTCCGGCGACGGCGGCCCCGCGCCGGAAGGACAACTGGCCTTTCCCGCGGACGTGGCAGTGGGAGGCGGGGCGGTCTTCGTCGCCGACCACGCCAACCACCGGATCCGGCGGGTCGACGGCTCCGGCGTGCTGAGCACGGTCGCCGGGGACGGGCTGCGCGGCTTCGCCGGGGACGGCGCGGCGGCGGCGCACGCCCGGCTGGGCTTCCCCAGCGCCCTCGCGGTCGGCCCGGACGGTGACTTGTTCCTGGCCGACGAGATGAACCACCGGGTCCGCCGGATCGATGCCTCGGGCGTCATCCACACCGTGGCCGGGGACGGTTCGCGCGGCGGCGACGGCGACGGCGGCCCCGCCGGCCACGCCCAGTTGGACGCCCCCTGCGCCCTGGCCGTGGACGGCGCCGGTGCGCTGTACATCGGCGAGGCGGGCAGCCCCAGGGTGCGCAGGGTCGACCGCGACGGCGTCATCGGCACGGTCGTCACGGCGGGCGGGCGGCCCGCCGGTTCCGGCACGGCCGACGCCGGCGACGCGTTCCTGCCCGCGGGTCTGGCCGCCGACTCGGCCGGACAGGTGTACATCGCCGACCCGGCGGGCCGGCGGGTGCTGCTGCTGGGCACGGACGGGAAGCTCCGGGTACTGGCCGGACCGCCGGGCGGGAGCGACGGCGCCGTGACGGCCGACTGGAGCGCACCGTGCGCGGTGGCCGTCGACGCGCAGGGGGCCATCTACGTCGCCGACGTGAACGGACACCGGGTGTGGCGAGTGGCGGACGGAGCGGCCCGGGTCGTCGTGGGGCCGGAGCCCGCGGCGGACGATGCCGCCGGGACCGGGGAACCGGACGACGACGGCGCCGCCTCGCCGCTGGCGTATCCGTGCGGTCTGGCGGTGGACCCGGCCGGGCGGCTGCTCGTGGCGGACAACTTCCACCACCGGATCGCCGCCCTGCCGCTCGCCACCGCCTCCTCCGAGACCGCCGAACCGGAACCGGAGAAGAAAGCGGAGAAGAAGGCGGAGAAGGAACCGGAGAAGAAGCCGGCCCTCGAGCCGGAACGCGAACGCGAACCTGAACGCGAACGCGAACGCGAGCGCGAGCGCACGGCAGCGGCGCGGCTCCTGGTCCGCCAGGAGGTCGGGGTGGAGATCCCGCGCGGCGGAAGCGAGCTGATCCACGTGCGGGTCTCGTCCACCGACCCCTGGGTCCCGGGACGGGTGGAGCACCGCTTCACGGCTCCGACGGGTTTCGTCTTCGACGGCCGGGCGAGCTGCGCGTACTACCGCGCGGACCGCACGGTCCTGCCCGGCGGAAAGGCCACGGCGACCGTACGGGCCGGCGGCAGGGAACTCGCCGTCACGGACGAGCCCCGGCTGAACACCGCGGACCACCCGGCGGCGGCCCTGGTCTACACGCTCGGCATCCGGGCCCTGCCGGACGCCGAGCCGGGCCGGTACACCGACGGACGGGCGATCGTCGCGGGCCAGCCGGAAGTGCGCCTGAAGGCGAGCGTCCTGGGGGACGAGGACTAACCGGAACCAAGCTCCCGGAGCCGCCCGTGGCGAACACGTCACCACGGGCGGCTCTATGCGTTTTCAAACCCTGAATGTGCAAGTAAACGTTCCTGTCCCCCAAAATCACCCGCTCGATGGTCACGGTTTGTAATGACGCCAATGCGATGCGTTAGCTTTCGAACGTGTTCGCCGCGCCCCTCCCGAGACTCGGTCCCCCCGGCCCCTTCCCGGATACCCCGCTGACCCATCCCCTCGACCGCAAATGGCTGCACTACGCGTTCCTGTCCCGCTGCGGCCAACAGGCCCTGATCGCCAACCTGTCCGTTCTCGGGTCCTCCACCGGAACGGTCTTCGCGGATCCGGGCGCCCCGGTCACCGGACGGCGCAGCGGCACCGGCACGGCCGCCGAGGGACAGCACATGGCCATCCTTCTCCTCTACGGGGAGGAACACGGCTGGAGCGCGACCCAGTTCAACGCCGAGCAGCCCGAACTCCCGTGGTCAGCCTTCCGGTTGCCCCATCCGCACGGCGAGCCCGGCGCGTTCCGGGTGGCGGCCCGGTCGGCGGCCCCTGCGGCGGATGTGCGGCTGACCCGCACCAGCAGGCCCTGCACCTCGCAGTGCGCGCCGTTCGGCGAGGACGAGCACCTGCGGTGGCAGTCCGAGCCCGGCGTCCTCGGCACCGGAACCCTGCGGCACGGCGACGGCACGACCACGGAGACGGACCTGCTCGGGTACCACGAGCGGGTACGCGGCCGGTGGTCCTGGCCCACGCTGGGCGGCTGGGTGTTCGGTTTCGTCAACGACCCCTCCGGGCCCGGCGACGGTGCCCCGCCCGCGGCGGTCGTCTTCACCCTGATCCAGCCCACACGTCCGGCCGACGCGGCCAACGGGTCGGTGATGCTGTGGCAGGAAGGACGCATGATCCGCCATTTCCCACGCCGCAACCTGCGGGTCGCGGTCAGCGGCAGCCTGGACCGCGACCGGGTGGCCCTGGTGCCGCCGCTGGCGGGCACGCTGGGCACCCCGCCGATGGCCGAGGTGCCCGGCAGGCTGCTGATCACGGCCCGGCTCGGCGACGACCGTCTCGTCCTCGACTTCCGCTCGCACACGGCGGGCCGGATCGCCAACCCGTCCGAGACCAGCCTGCACCCGTTCAGCGTGCACGAGACCCTCGGCCCCTGCACCGTGGAAGGCCGGGTCGGCGGACGCCGTATCGGCTTCCGTACCGGGGGCATCGTGGAGTTCGCCGGTGGTGCCCATGACTGAGACGACCCTGCCCGCCTTCACCGGTGCCCGGCTCCTGGACGAGACCGTCGCCGCCCTGTCCGACCGGGCACCGGCGATCCTCGGCGCCGCGGCCGGCCAACTGCGCGGCATCCGGCTCGGCCTGCACTTCAACGACGGCAGTCACGCCACGCTCACTGCCCGGCACAGCCGCATCGTCGTGGTCCAGGAGCGCTGCCCCGACCCGGACGTCGAGGTCGCCTTCGACGACCGGGCCATGAACCTGCTCTTCGACCTCCAGCGCTCCCCCGTCGACCAGGTCCTACCCGACAGCCTCGACGTCCGCGGCTCCCGCGACGACGCCCTGGCCGTGTGGCGTGCCTTCACCCTGCTGTCCCAGCGCGCGGCCGGCTTGCGCAGCATGCAGGAACTCTGGGGCGCCTACCGCGAACAGGCCCCCCGGCTGTGGGGAACCGCGACTCCCGCCGCCCCCGAGCCGGTGCCCGACCCGGTCGACTGGACGGCGCTGGACTTCCTCGCCCGGCGTGCCCCCGAGGACGCGCCGGCACCGCCCGCGCTGATCGGCGACACCACCATCAGGGCGCCACGCCTGCTGTGGGACGGCCGCACCAGCACCGACTGGTCGCTGGAGGACACCGTCCGCGACGCGGACCTGATGGAGACCATGCACCGGTGCCGGGCCCGCACCAACGAGGAGATCGAACGGCTCCTGCCCGACCGGGAACCCCGCGCCGAGCTGTACGACCTCATGCGGTCCTACCCCGCCCGGCAGGGCAAGGGCCTGCGGCCCACCCTGACCATCGCGTCCTGCGCCGCCTTCGGCGGACGTCCCGACGACGCCGTACGCGCGGCCGCCGCGCTGGAGCTGTTCCACAACGGCTTCCTCGTCCACGACGACATCGCCGACGAGTCCACCCACCGGCGCGGCCTGCCCACCATGCACGAGGAACACGGGCTCGGCCTGGCCGTCAACGTCGGCGACGGGCTGAACCTGCTCGCCGTCGACGCGGTCCTGTCCAACCTCGAAACGCTCGGCCTGGTGCGCACCCTCGGCCTCATCCACGAGGCCGTGCACATGTGCCGGGAGTCCATCGAGGGCCAGGCCCTGGAACTGGGCTGGATCCGCCACGACTTCGTCCCCGAGGCGGATGACGCCTACTTCACCATGAGCACCAAGAAGACCGGCTGGTACACGTGCATGAGCCCGTGCCGCATCGGCGCGGTCTGTGCCGGGGTCACCGACCCGTCCGTACTGGGCCGGTTCGACGAGGCGTTCCGGCTCATCGGCATCGCCTTCCAGATCCAGGACGACATCCTGAACCTGGTCGGCGAGGAGGCCCTCTACGGCAAGGAGCCCCTCGGCGACCTGCTGGAGGGCAAGCGCACGGTGATGCTGATCCACCTCTTCCGCACCGCGCCCGCCCACGAGCGCCCGCGTCTCTTCGACATCCTGCGCCGGCGCCGTACCGACAAGACCCAGCAGCACGCCGAGGAACTCCTCGCCGCCATGCGGCGGCACGGCTCCATCGAGTACGCCACCGACCTCGCCGACCGGCTCGCCGCCGAAGGCATCGCCCGCTTCGAAGAAGACCTCCGGATCATCCCGGAGAACGAAGGCAAGGCCGTGCTGCGGCAGATCGCCCACTACGTCACCTCAAGGCCACTGTGACCACCACACCCCCGCCCCCGTCGGCCGGCCCCGCCGCCACCGACCCGCTGACCACCGCCGACCACCGGGCCTTCGCCTTCCTCGGCCAGGTCAACGGCTCGCTGCGCCAGTGCCTGTGCACCCTGGCCCGGCACGGCCTGGCACTGCGCCGCGACGACCCCGAACGCGCCCGCCTCCTCCTCGACACGGTGCGGCCCTGGCCCCTCTACAAGGGCGGCCAGTTCCTCTTCGACCTGATGGAGTGGGAGGACCTCATGGTCGACGGCGACCCCCCGCCCCCGATGCCGGCCGACCGGATCGTCGCCGCCTGCACCCTGCCCGTCCAGTGGCTCGCCGCCACCACCGCGAAGGCGCCCGTCGCGACGAAGCTGGTCCCCGGCCAGCGCACCGCCGCCACCCTCGACCTCCCGCTGCGGCTGCTGGCCACCACCGCGCGCACCGCCCTCCTCGGCGCCGCGCTGGACCTCACCGACCTGCTCGGCCCGCCCGCCGGGGCCGAGGCCGACGACGACGCCGGATACGCGACCGGCCCGGGACCCGGGGCGGAGGACACCGACACCGAGCTGCCGCCGCTGGAGGCGGGTTTCTACCTCTACGAGGACATCGTCCTCGGCGCCCTCGTCGTCGTCGGCCCGCTGCTCGGCGACCACGCGCCCACGGGCACGGCCTCCCCCGCCTGACTCATGAGGGCCGCTTCCCGTGCCGGCGGCCCCTGAGCAGCCCCAAGCCCGCCTCCGGCGGATCCGCCCACGCGGACATCACCCACACAGACGAAGGGAAACCCATGGCCACCGAGACCCAGGCCCCTGTCGAACCGGGCTCCGAGCGCAAGCTGTACATCCTCCAGCAGGGCATCGTCGAGGACGCCCCGGGCGGCGTCCCGGCCCACCTCAGCTTCGGCATCCTCAGCACCGTGCCGGATCCGGTGAACCCCGGCGACATCACCTTCAGCCTGAAGGCGCCCACGGGCTTCGTGTTCACCAGCTGGCTGTCGTGGGCCTATCACGACGTCAACACCCTCCAGGCCAAGGGCAACATGAAGACCACGCAGGGCACCCTCGGCGACGGGGGCCGCACGCTGACCTTCACGCAGAACCCGTACCTGGCCAGCAACCAGGAGGCCCTCGGTTACGCCGCCCAGGTCACCGCCGTCGAGGGCGCGACACCGGGCCGCTACACCGACGGCCAGCTCAAGGTGGGCGCCGCCGAGCCGATCAGGCTCAAGGGCCGCGTCCTCGACCCCGACGAGGACTGATCCCCCGGACGGACCAACCCGTCGGTGGCACCGCCCTCCCCGGCGCGAAGCCACCGGCGGGACACGGCGGGACACACAGCGCACGAAAACGAGTCGACGCCCGAGCCGACCGAAGCCGACCCGGGCGCCGCACAGCAGGTCAGAGGAGTGAACCTCCGCCCGCGACCCGTAGGCCCTGTGGGACTCGAACCCACAACCAATGGATTAAAAGTCCACTGCTCTGCCAATTGAGCTAAGGGCCCAGGCGATGTTGCCTGTCCGAGCATAGCCGGAGGAGGCCGGGTCTCCGATCGGGTATGGGGGACCCGGCCGCGTCGCGGGGGCGGATGGCTACTTTTCGACCGGCTCGGGGGAGCGCGTGGCGGCCGGGTCGAGGAACCAGTGGCGGGCGGAGACGAGCCACCAGGTGGCGGCGAAGCCGAGGACGACCAGGACCGCGACGGGGGCGTAGTTGAAGGTCTCCCAGGTGACGGGGGAGACCTGGGGGAGCATGAAGAGGACCGTGATCACCAGGACCCACAGGACCGAGATCACACCGATCACGCCCGACCAGCGGCCCAGGTGCCAGGGCCCCCGCTCGAACGCCGCGCCCTTGCGGACCCGCAGGAAGGTGGGGACGACGTAGGCGAGGTAGAGGCCGATCACCGCGATGGACGTCACCGCCGCGTACGCCGTCGAGTTGATCAGGTAGGGCAGGCCGAGGACCAGCGCGGCGAGCGCGGCCAGCCAGACCGCCGCCACGGGGGTGCGGGTGCGCGGGCTGACCGTGTGCCAGAGGCGGGAGAAGGGCAGCGCGCCGTCGCGCGAGAAGGCGTAGATCATGCGGCTGTTGGCGGTGACGGAGGCCATGCCGCAGAAGAGCTGGGCACCGATCACCACCAGGAGCAGCAGCTTGCCGGACGTGGCGCCCAGCGCGTCCAGCAGGATCTGGGCCGGCGGCGCGCCCGTCGGGGACGCCAGCTCCTTGTCGTACGACTGGATCGCGAAGGTGAAGCCCAGCAGCAGCACGAACCCCGCGAGCCAGGACGTCCAGATGGAGCGCACGATGCCCTTCGGACCGGCCGTGGCCGCGTCGTGCGTCTCCTCGGTCATGTGGGCGGAGGCGTCGTAGCCGGTGAAGGTGTACTGGGCCATCAGGAGGCCGAGCAGGACGACGTAGACGCCGCTGCCCCAGCCCGTCCGGTCGACGTAGTGCGTGAAGACGAAGGACGCCGAGCGGTGGTGGTCGGGCACGAGGGCCAGCGCGCCGACGATGACGGCCACCCCGAGCACGTGCCACCACACGCTCACGCTGTTCAGGAAGGCGACGATCCGCACGCCGAAGGTGTTCAGCAGGCCGTGCAGCAGCAGGATCGCGGCGAAGAGCAGGACCGTGCGGCCGCGCGTGACCTCGAAGCCGAACTGGAGGTTCAGGTACGCGCCCAGGAAGGACGCGGCGCCGAAGTCGATGCCCGCGGTGACCGCGACCTGGCCCAGCACGTTGAACCAGCCCGTGAACCACGCCCAGGCCGCCGCCGAGCGCGCCGGCGCCAGCCGGTGGGCCCAGAAGTACAGGCCGGCCGAGGTCGGGTAGGCCGAGCAGATCTCGGCCATCGACAGGCCCACGAACAGCGTCATCAGGCCGACCGCGACCCAGCCCCAGGTGATCACGGCGGGGCCGCCCGTGGTCATGCCGAAGGCGTAGAGGGTCAGACAGCCCGACAGGACCGAGATGATCGTGAAGGACACCGCGTAGTTGGCGAACGCCGACATTCGGCGGGCGAGGACCTGCGTGTAACCGAGCTGGGCCAGCCGTTCCTCGTCCGACGGCACACCCGCTGACGCGTCATCTGTCATGCCCCCAGCAATTCCCCCGCCGCGGGCGTGACATGCGTCACTCGGGCCCGGCACGCGGAAGGGCCCGCACGACCGAGTCGTGCGGGCCCTTCGGCTGGTACGGCGGTGACGTCAGCCGTTGCGCTTCCAGCGCGGCTTGTCGTCGCGGCGGCCGAAGGAGGGGCCGGTGCCGCGGTGGTCGTCACGACGGCCGAAGGGGCGGTCGTGACCACCGGAGCGGAAGCCCGGACGGTCGTCGCGGCGCTCACGGTTGAACGGACGGTCGCTGCCCCGGTGGCCGGCACGGTCGTCGCGGCGGAAGCCGCCACGGTCGTCACGGCGCTCGAAGGAACGGCCACCACGGTCGCCACCGCGGTCGTCACGACGGTCGCCACCGCGGTCGTCGCGGCGCTCGAAGGAACGGCCGCCGCGGTCGTCACGGCGGTCGTCACGACGGTCACGGTCGAACGGACG
>NZ_JBEZND010000006.1:34560-303410 GCF_040706415.1 Streptomyces sp. NPDC048106
ACGGTCGAACGGACGACGGTCGTCACGGCGCTCGAAGGAACGGCCGCCGCGGTCGTCACGGCGGTCGTCACGACGGTCACGGTCGAACGGACGACGGTCGTCACGACGCTCGAAGGAACGGCCACCGCGGTCGTCACGGCGGTCGTCACGACGGTCACGGTCGAACGGACGACGGTCATCGCGACGCTCGAAGGAACGGCCACCGCGGTCGTCACGGCGCTCGAAGCCCCGCTCGCCACGGTCACGGTCGTAGCCGCGCCGCTCCCGGCGCTCGTACGGCGCCGAAGCCGCCGGACGCTCCTCGCGCTCGGTCTCCCGCTCCGCCGGCTCGTCGGCCACGGCCAGCTCCTCGGCCGCCGAAGCCTGCGCCTCGGCCACCGCGGTCTCCGGGTCCTCGCCGCGCTCACGGGCGACCCGGGCCACCAGGCGGTCGGCCTCCTCGCGCAGCTCGGTCGCGCGGCGCTGGGCGCGCTCAAGCTGCTTGGCGAGCTGGCCGACCTCGCGCTCGGCCTGCTGCGCGGCGTTGCCCGCGGACTCGGCCTGCACCTCGGTCATGGACCGGGCGCCGGTGATCTCGGCGACCTCCGGGTCGAAGGCGGCGCCGCCCTGGATGATGTGCCGGCCCGCGTCGACGCCGGCATCCTCCATCAGGCGGAAGATCTGGCGCCGCTGGTGCGGCAGCGACAGGGAGACGACGGTGCCGGTACGGCCCGCACGCGCGGTACGGCCCGCACGGTGCAGGTAGTCCTTGTGGTCGCCGGCCGGGTCCACGTTGAGCACCAGGTCGATGCCGTCGACGTGGATGCCGCGGGCGGCGACGTCGGTGGCGACCAGGACGTTGACGTAACCGTCCTTGAAGTCGGCCAGGGTGCGGGTGCGCGCGCCCTGGGTCATGCCGCCGTGCAGCGCGTCGGCCTTCACGCCCGCGTCGCGCAGCTGCTCGGCGACGCGGTCGGCGCCCAGCTGGGTGCGGACGAAGATGATCGTGCGGCCCTTGCGGGAGGCGATCGCGGCGGTGACCGGCGCCTTGTCCTTGGGCTTCACGATGAGGATGTGGTGGGACATGGTCGTCACCGCGCCCTGGGCCGCGTCCACCTCGTGGGAGACGGGCTCGTTCAGGTAGCGGTCGACGAGGGTCTGGATCTCGTTCTCCATCGTGGCGGAGAAGAGCATGCGCTGGCCGCCCGCCGGGACCTGGTCGAGCAGCTCGGTGACCTCGGGCAGGAAGCCCAGGTCGGACATCTGGTCGGCCTCGTCCAGGACGGTGATCTGCACGTCGTCGAGCGAGCAGGCGCCGCGGTTGATGATGTCGCGCAGGCGGCCCGGGGTGGCGACGAGGATGTCGACGCCGCGCTCCAGGGCGTAGATCTGGTTGCCCATCGACGTGCCGCCGCAGACGACCTTCATCTTCAGGCCGACGACGTCGCCGTACGGCTGAAGGGCGTCCGCGACCTGCATGGCCAGCTCACGGGTCGGGGTGAGGATGACCGCGCGGGGGCGCTTCTTCTCGGTGCGGCCGCCGGCCAGCCGGGTCAGCGTCGGCAGACCGAAGGAGAGGGTCTTGCCGGAGCCGGTGCGGCCACGGCCGAGGATGTCCTTGCCGTCCAGGGCGTCCGGGATGGTCGCGGCCTGGATCGGGAAGGGGCTGGTTACGCCGTTCTGCGCGAGCTTGCGCACGACGCCCTCGGGCAGGCCGAGGTCGGAAAAGGTGGTCTGGGGGGCCTCAGGGGCCTGGGTCTCAGTGGCCTCGGTCGTCTCGTCCACGAGGTTGTTCTCGTTCTCGTTTTCGGACAGGACGATCTGGTCAGAACTGGACACGGACATGCGAATGCGAAACCTTCCGGAGTCTCGTCGGCACGCGCCCGTCAACTCCGTGATTCGCACACGACCGCCTCAATGCGGTCCGCCACGGCAAGGGAGAGTACGCGCCACACGGCGCGCTCTGTGGTGGCGCCGGGCAAATGGGATCAAACGATCTACCACCATACGCACCCTCCACCCCTGAAGGCAAACCGATCGCCCCCTCCGGAGGCCCGAACCCCTGTGCGTCCGGTCACATCGGGACGCCCGCCGCCGGTGCGGGTTCCCGTTGGACGAGCTGGGGGCCCGGGTCCTCGTGCGCCGAGGAGGAGGGTTCGGCCGACGGAGGCTCCGGGTCGGGCGGGGGCGAGGTGGTCGCCGGGGGCGGGGGCGGGCCGGAGGTGGGCCCGGGGGTCGGCTGCTCCTCGGGCGGCGCCGAGGGGGCCCCGGGGTTCTTGCGGGGCTTCGCGGGGTCCGCGGAGGCGCTGTCCGCGCCGGACGCGCCGGCCGACGACGCCGGGGCCGACTCCCCCGGCTTCCGCCTGCCGCCGTGCCCGTGCCCGCCGTCACCCCCGGGCGCGACCCGGCCGGGCCCGCCCAGGCCGTCCGTCGCGGGCCCCGCGCCCGCCGCCGCGCCGGCGCCGCCGTGCCGCCCCGCCGGGTGCGAGGGCGTGGCCCGGCTCGCGGCGTCACCCACGTCCACACACCCGGCGGCGACGGAGACGGCCAGTGCCGTGACGACCAGACGTACGGGTACGGGCAAGGGGCGCACGGCGGCCACCTCCGGGGGCGAGGGACGGAGTCAACCTGCCCAACTCCCGTCGCCCGCAGGAGGACACGCGCCGCGTACGCATCAAGTCACGGGCGCCGCACGGCCCCCGCGACCGGCAGGGCCACCCTGACGACCCGTCACCCGTAGCCGAGCGCGTGCAGCCGGGCGTCGTCGATGCCGAAGTGGTGGGCGATCTCGTGCACCACGGTCACCTCCGTCTCCGCCACGACGTCCTCGCGCGTGTCGCACATCCGCAGCGTCGGCCCCCGGTAGACGGTGATCCGGTCCGGCAGCACCCCGGCGTACCACTCGCCCCGCTCGGTCAGCGGGGTGCCCTCGTACAGGCCGAGCAGGCCGGGATCACCGGCGGGCGGCTCGTCCTCCACGAACACCGCCACGTTGTCCATGAGCCGCGTCAGCTCCGGCGGGATCCGGTCGAGCGCCTCGGCGACCAGTTCCTCGAACTCCTCGCGCGTCATCTCCAGCACAGGATCATTGTCCGGCACGCGGGGGCCGTACGGGAGCGGTGAACCGGCGCGAACGTGAGCGGCGAACCGCCGCATATCCACGCCCGCATATGGGCATACGGGACCAATGGTCCGCGTCCCCGTCGCCGTCCTGAGCCGTATGCCGAACCGAATCGCCGCCCTCTTCCGCCGCCGCCCCCGCCGGCTCCCCGACCTGGAACTCGCCGCCCGCCCCCGGCCGTGGCTCAGCGCGCTGGGCCTCACCGGGGTCGTCCTGGTCGGCGCCTGGCTGGGGCTGCTGGTGGTCGGCAACGTGCGGACGCCGGTCGGCCCGATGAACACCACGATGGCGCTGCGTCCCTCCCTCTCCGGCGGCACGAAGATCAACGTGTCCCCGCTGGGCGCGCTCACCCTGGACAGCCATGTCGCGCCGGTCCGCCTGGACGTCAACGTCGACCAGCTGGACCCGCTGCGCTCCCAGGAACTGGTCGACCACCCGGAGCGGATCTCCGGCCTCCAGGACGAGGTGGTCCACGACGTGGAGCACGGCACCTTCGACCTCGCCGTGCGCTCCTGCGTCGCCGTGGTGGCCGGCGCGGGCGCCCTCGGGTTCGCCGTCTACCGGCGCCCGCGTCACGCGCTCACAGCGGGCGGACTGGCCCTCGTGCTGCTGGCCGCCTCGGGCGCGTCGGTGTACGCCACCTGGAACCCGAAGTCGGTGCTGGAGCCGAGGTTCTCCGGGCTGCTGTCCTCCGCGCCGTCGGTGATCGGCAACGCGCGCGGCATCGTCACCGACTTCGACGTCTACCAGCAGGAGTTGGCGCGCCTGGTGACGAACGTGACCAAGCTCTACGACGTCACCTCCACGCTCCCCGCCTACCAGCCGGACCCCTCCACCATCCGGGTCCTGCACGTGTCGGACATCCATCTGAACCCGGCGAGCTGGAAGATCATCGCCTCGCTGGTGGAGCAGTACAAGGTGAACGTGATCGTGGACTCCGGCGACACCATGGACCACGGCACGGCGGCGGAGAACGGCTTCCTGGACCCCGTCGCCCAGCTGGGCGTGCCGTACGTCTGGGTGCGGGGCAACCACGACTCCCGGACCACCCAGCGTTATCTGGAGCACATGAAGAACGTCCATGTGCTGGACGACGGACACGCGCGGACGGTGGGCGGGCTGCGCTTCGCGGGGATCGGCGATCCCCAGTTCACCCCCGACCGCGCGGTGGCGCCCGGCGGTGACGCGGCGGAGGAACTGGCCGGCGCCCGGCTGGACAGCGCGCTGCGCTCCCAGCGGGCGGCGGGGACGCCGGTGGACGTGGCGATCGCCCACGAGCCGGTGGCGGCGCGGGAGACGGACGGGGAGGTACCGCTGGTGCTGTGCGGGCATCTGCACCACGAGGGGGACGAGAAGCTGCCGCACGGGACGCGGCTGCGGATGGAGGGCTCGACCGGGGGCAGCGGGCTGCGCGCGGTGGAGGGGAAGTACCCGGCCCCGATCGAGGCCTCGGTGCTCTACTTCGACCGCGACAGCCATCGGCTCCAGGCCTGGGACGCGATCAAGCTGGGCGGTCTGGGACTGACGACGGCCGAGGTCAGCCGCCATCTGGCGGACGACAACCGGCCCGGCGCGACGCCCCGGCCGACCGCCTCCACGCCCTCCGGAAAAGCGACCGCCTCGCGCCACCCGTAAACCGTTTTGGCGATCCCCCTCGCCATCCCATATGCTTCTCACGTCCCCGACGCGCTGAGAAGCGCCCAGGCGGGCCGATAGCCCTCATCGTCTAGCGGCCTAGGACGCCGCCCTTTCAAGGCGGTAGCACGGGTTCGAATCCCGTTGGGGGCACGCAAGATCGTGTGCGACACTGTTGCACACAGAGAGCTTGGTCCTGTGGAGCAGTTTGGAGTGCTCGCCACCCTGTCAAGGTGGAGGCCGCGGGTTCAAATCCCGTCAGGACCGCTGAGGTTTCAGGTGAAACCTCGTGGCTGGGTAGCTCAGTTGGTACGAGCGATCGCCTGAAAAGCGATAGGTCGCCGGTTCGACCCCGGCCCCAGCCACAACCGGAAGGCCCCGTTCGACGAACGGGGCCTTCTTCGTATGGCAGCGTCACACCACAGCCGGGTCGGGGGGACCATGAGCGGTACCGAGATCGAGCTCGAGAAGGACAAGGCGAAGTACGGCTTGCTGGCGGTGATGGCCGGCAATGTGGCGATCGTCGCCGTGGCGGTCGTCGGGGTCTGGCAGCTGAATGGCGACACCTCGGTGATCGTCGGCATCCTCACCGCCGCCTTCACCGCGGTCAGCAGCATGACCACCGCCTATCTGGGCATCAAGGCCGTGTCCAACACCGCGCGGTCCATGACCCTGGTCAGCGGACCCGCCCAGCAGCAGCAGACCCCGGCACCTCCGGCCCAGCGCACGTCCTAGGCGGGGGCCGTCGGGCGGCCGCCCGGGTGGCGGTGGCGCCAGGTCAGGAAGATCGCGCAGGCCAGAACGGACCAGCCGGCCAGCACCAGGAACGGGAAGGCGTGCTGGTCGCCCCGGAAGTAGACGGCGGTGTGCTGGGCGTTCACCGAGGCGCCGGGCGGCAGCCAGCGGCCGATCGTGCCGAGCGGGGACGGCAGCAGGGGCCAGGAGACCGCGCCGCCGGACGAGGGATTTCCGAGCAGCACCATCAGGCCCCAGGTCGGCAGCATGGCCCAGCGGCCGAACAGGGTGTTGAACATCGTGAAGACCATGCCGGACGTGAACATCGTCAGCGCGAGGATCAGCCAGGACTCCAGGAACGGCAGCCGCAGCGCGCCCAGCCACCAGTCCACCACCGCGCCGATCGTGAACCCGCCGAGCAGGGCGTAGGCGGCGGTGAAGGCGATGCGCTCCAGCGGGTTCAGCGCCTTCGCGTGCACGCTGAGCTGGATCGCGCCGATGAAGCCGATCACCACGGCCGCGAGCGAGATATAGAAGATCGCCAGGCCCCGCGGGTCCCCCCGCTGCAAGGGCTTGAGGTCGTGCAGCACGACAGGGGTCCCGGTGGCCCTGCTCACGCTCGCCGCGGCCTGCCCGAGGATCTGCGCGACGGTCGCCCCGGAGGCCGAGGACACGTCCAGCCTGATCGGACCGCCGTGCGCGGGCGCGTCGACCACCGCGAAGACACGCTGCTGTTCCACGGCGCGCACCGCTGCCGCGCGGTCGTCGTACGGGTGCAGTTCGAGGGAGGCCGACAGGGCGTGTTCCATGCCCGTGAGGAACGCGCGGGCCGGTGGCCGGGTGTAGGCGCCGGTGACCGCGGTGGGGATGCCGTGCGGGGTCGGGTTCGCCATCGCGTAGGTGTAGGAACCGGCGAAGAGCCCGGCCGCGGCCGCGATGAGGAGGAGCAGGACCGTGGCGGGGAGGAACGGAGACCGCTTGAATGCCGTCCAGCGCGAATCGGGCATAGGGGAACTCTGGCATCCCGCCGTGGCGGGTGCCTGTTCGTCGCCGGGCGTCCGCTCCCCCGCCCGGCGTCAAATCGGTCGACCGTGTTTCGGCCGAGGTGAGATCCTGGATCGCGTATGTCTACGCATCCAGCCCCCGCCCTCGGCACCCTCGCCGCCCGTCTGACCGAGTTGTCGCTGCGTGACGCGCACCGGCTCGGACGGCGGCTCGAGGGCGCGCGCAAGATCCGTAAGCCTGAGGCCCGCGACGCCGTCCTCGCCGAGATCGAGGGCGAGATCGACAAGGCGTCGGGCCGGATGGCCGAGCGACGCGCCCGCGTGCCGGCCGTCACCTATCCCGAGCAACTGCCCGTCAGCCAGAAGAAGGACGAGATCGCGGCGGCCATCCGCGATCACCAGGTCGTCATCGTCGCCGGTGAGACCGGCTCCGGAAAGACGACGCAGATCCCCAAGATCTGTCTGGAACTGGGCCGTGGCGTCCACGGCATGATCGGGCACACCCAGCCCCGCCGGATCGCCGCCCGTACCGTCGCCGAGCGCGTCGCCGAGGAGCTGCGCACGCCGCTCGGCGAGTCGGTCGGCTGGAAGGTGCGCTTCACCGACCAGGTGAGCCCGGACGCCACCTTCGTCAAGCTGATGACGGACGGCATCCTGCTCGCCGAGATCCAGACCGACCGCGAACTGCGCGCCTACGACACGATCATCATCGACGAGGCCCACGAGCGGTCCCTCAACATCGACTTCCTGCTGGGCTACCTCGCCCAGCTGCTGCCCAAGCGGCCGGACCTCAAGGTCGTCATCACCTCGGCGACCATCGACCCCGAGCGCTTCTCCCGGCACTTCGGCGACGCCCCGATCATCGAGGTCAGCGGGCGGACGTACCCCGTGGAGGTGCGCTACCGGCCGCTCCTCGAAGCGGAGTCCGAGGACGCCGACCGCGACCAGATCACCGCGATCTGCGACGCGGTCGAGGAACTCCAGGCCGAGGGCAAGGGCGACATCCTCGTCTTCCTCTCCGGCGAGCGGGAGATCCGCGACACGGCGGACGCGCTGGAGAAGAAGAAGTACAGATTCACCGAAGTACTGCCCCTCTACGCCCGGCTGTCGCACGCCGAGCAGCACCGGGTGTTCCAGCAGCACACCGGGCGCCGGATCGTGCTGGCCACGAACGTCGCCGAGACCTCCCTCACCGTCCCGGGCATCAAGTACGTCATCGACCCCGGCTTCGCCCGGATCAGCCGCTACAGCCATCGCACCAAGGTCCAGCGGCTGCCCATCGAGCCGGTCTCCCAGGCCAGCGCCAACCAGCGCAAGGGCCGTTGCGGCCGTACCTCCGACGGCATCTGCATCCGGCTGTACAGCGAGGACGACTTCCTCGCCCGGCCGGAGTTCACGGACGCGGAGATCCTGCGCACCAACCTGGCCTCCGTCATCCTCCAGATGACCGCGGCCGGCCTCGGCGACATCGAGAAGTTCCCCTTCATCGACCCGCCGGACCACCGCAACATCCGCGACGGCGTGCAGCTCCTCCAGGAGCTGGGCGCGATCGACCCCGCGGAGAAGGACCCCCGCAAGCGGCTCACCGACACCGGCCGCAAGCTGGCCCAGCTGCCCGTGGACCCGCGGCTCGCCCGGATGGTGCTGGAGGCCGACAAGAACGGCTGTGTCCGCGAGGTCATGGTCATCGCGGCCGCGCTGTCCATCCAGGACCCGCGCGAACGCCCTGCCGACAAGCAGGCGCAGGCCGACCAGCAGCACGCCCGCTTCAAGGACGAGACCAGCGACTTCCTCGCCTACCTCAACCTCTGGCGGTACGTCCGCGAGCAGCAGAAGGAGCGCGGCTCCAGCTCGTTCCGGCGGATGTGCAAGCAGGAGTACCTGAACTTCCTGCGCATCCGCGAGTGGCAGGACATCTACACGCAGCTGCGGACCGTGGCCAAGCAGATGGGCATCCACCTCGCCGACGAGGACGCCCCCGCCGACCGCGTGCACGTCTCCCTGCTCGCCGGCCTGCTCTCCCACGTCGGGATGAAGGACGTACGCGAGGGCAACAAGAACGAGTACCTGGGCGCCCGCAACGCCAAGTTCGCGATCTTCCCGGGCTCGGCGCTCTTCCGTAAGCAGCCCAAGTTCGTGATGTCGGCCGAGCTGGTGGAGACCAGCCGGCTGTGGGCCAGGGTCAACGCGAAGATCGAGCCCGAGTGGGTCGAACCGCTCGCCGGGCACCTGCTGAAGCGGACGTACAGCGAACCGCACTGGGAGAAGGACCAGGCGGCCGTGATGGCGTACGAGAAGGTCACGCTGTACGGCGTGCCGATCGTCGCCCAGCGCAAGGTGAACTACGGCCGCATCGACCCCGAGGTCTCCCGCGAGCTGTTCATCCGCAACGCGCTGGTGGAGGGCGACTGGCGCACCCACCACAAGTTCTACGCCGACAACCGGAAACTCCTCAGCGAGGTCGAGGAGCTGGAGCACCGGGCGCGGCGCCGGGACATCGTGGTGGACGACGAGACGCTGTACGACTTCTACGACCAGCGGGTGCCCGAACACGTCGTGTCCGGCGCGCACTTCGACTCCTGGTGGAAGCGGAAGCGGCACGAGCAGCCGGACTTCCTGGACTTCGAGCGGGAGATGCTGATCCGGGAGTCCGCGGAGGCGGTCACCAAGGCCGACTATCCGGACAGCTGGCGCCAGGGTGCCCTGAAGTTCCGGGTCACCTACCAGTTCGAGCCGGGCGCGGACGCGGACGGTGTGACCGTGCACATCCCGCTCCAGGTGCTGAACCAGGTCACCGACGAGGGCTTCGACTGGCAGATCCCGGGCCTGCGGGAAGAGGTCGTCACGGAGCTGATCCGGTCCCTGCCCAAGCCGATCCGGCGCAACTACGTGCCCGCGCCGAACTACGCCAAGGCCTTCCTGGAGCGGGCGGTTCCGCTCCAGGAGCCGCTGACCGTGACCATGGCCCGCGAGCTCAAGCGCATGGTCGGGGTGCCGTTCGAGGCGGAGGACTTCGACTGGTCCAAGGTCCCCGACCACCTCAGGATCACCTTCCGGATCGTCGACGAGCGGCGCCGGAAGCTGGCCGAGGACAAGGACCTGGAGGCGCTCAAGCTCAGCCTGAAGCCGAAGGCACGCAAGGCCCTCTCCCAGGCCGCGGCGGCGACCGCGTCCCGCGAGGGCGGCCCCGCGCTGGAGCGGGCGGGGCTGACCGACTGGACGATCGGCACCCTGAACCGGGTCTTCGAGACGCGCCGGGCCGGCCAGCCGGTGAAGGCGTACCCGGCGCTGGTGGACGACGGCGACACGGTCTCCGTGCGGCTCTTCGACACGGAGGCCGAGCAGGCGGAGGCCATGTGGCGGGGCACCCGGCGGCTGATCCTGCGCAACATCCCGGTGAACCCCGCCAAGTTCGCGTCCGAGAAGCTCAGCAACCAGCAGAAGCTGGGGCTGTCCGCCAATCCGCACGGATCCATCCAGGCCCTGTTCGACGACTGCGCGATGGCCGCCGCGGACAAGCTGATCGCGGACTTCGGGGGGCCGGCGTGGGACGAGGAGTCGTACCGCAAGCTGTACGACAAGGTGCGGGCCGAGATCGTGGACACCACGGTGCGCACGGTCGACCAGGTGCAGCAGGTGCTGGCCGCCTGGCAGGCCTGTGAGCGGCGCCTGAAGGGCACCAGGAGCCCCGCGCTGCTCGCGAACCTCACGGACGTCCGCAAGCAGCTGGACGCGCTGGTGAAGCCGGGATTCGTCACGTGGGCGGGGATACGGCGCCTGCCCGACCTGATGCGGTACCTGGTGGCGGCGGACCGGCGGCTCCAGCAGATGCCGGCGAACGTCCAGCGGGACACCACGCGCATGGAGAAGGTCCACGAGATGCGGGACGAGTACGCCTGGCTGCTGGAGCAGCTCCCGCAGGGGCGGCCGGTTCCGCAGCAGGTCCTGGACATCCGCTGGATGCTGGAGGAGCTGCGGGTCAGCTACTTCGCCCACGCGCTGGGCACCGCGTACCCGATCTCCGACAAGCGGATCGTGAAGGCGATCGACGCGGCCGTGCCGTAACCGTCCGCTCACAGGGGGTGAGTTCGACCAGGCGGCCTCACCTCCTGTACAGTCTCATCTCGCAGCGCAACGCGGAAAGCCAAGCGCCGCGAAACCTGGTCCTGTGGAGCAGTTTGGAGTGCTCGCCACCCTGTCAAGGTGGAGGCCGCGGGTTCAAATCCCGTCAGGACCGCAGTCGAGGCAAGGCCCGCATCCCCTGAGGATCGCGGGCCTTACTCATGCCCACCGCACCGCACCCCACCCTGTCCTGCTCGGCGCCTCCTGGAAGCCCCCTCAGCGCCTCCGCGCCCGCGCGCGGCCTTGACGGCGCCGGCCTCGCTCGGTACCCACAAGGGCAGGGCCCGGTTCAGGGTGAGGGCCCGGGGAGGTGGACATGGGGACATCGGTCAGGCACGAGACGCGGGCACTGCTCAGAGCGCACCTCGCGGCCGCGTCGTCGTACCGGCATCTCACCCGTCACTGTCCCGTGTGCCATCACCTGCTGCGGCTGGCGATGGACGCGGGCCCCGGGGAGCGCGCCGGGGACCGGCGGCCCCGCACGACGTGACCGAACGGAGGCCCCAACTCCCGTTCAGGTAGGGGACACTGGAACCAGTCCCTCCACTAGCGCACGGATGCCCGAGGCAACAAGTGGCCCGGCGTGTGACGGGTGTCACCGCATGAGTTTTGAAAACTACGGTACTTACACCCGTCCTACAACAGGTCAATTTAATATGTGCAATTGCACTCCATTCCGGAGCACACCCGCCGCACCCCCACCGGCCTCGCACCCCGCCCCCGACCAGCGCACAAAACAGATCGCGCTGGACTCGGCGGAGTCCAGCGCGATCGACGACGCACCCTGTGTCGCTTGCCTACAACGTTCTTTTCGGCCTGGGCGTGGGGCCTGTTGGGGCAGGTCCCGCGTCGCTTGAAGCTAGGGTTTCGGGCACCTCGGCAGGTTGGGGGGCCTGCCGTTTCGCCCGGTTTTCAGTTGTTCCGCCTGCTCGGTCAGGCCTCGCTGCGCTGCTGCGGGATGCCCGCGAGCAGAGCGCGGACCTCGGCCTCGCGGTAGCGGCGGTGCCCGCCGAGCGTGCGGATCGACGTGAGCTTGCCGGCCTTCGCCCACCGCGTGACCGTCTTGGGGTCGACGCGGAACATGGTGGCGACCTCAGCCGGGGTCAGCAGCGGCTCGGCATCAGGGGTGCGAGCGGTCATGAGCGGCCTCCTCGGGAGAACCGAACCTTCTCGGTTCTTTCCTCTAAATTCTGCACCTTGACCCGCGTTGCCCGAAATGGCGGACGCGAGTCGAGTCGGTTATAGGACGAACGGCTTGTCCTCGGCACTACAACTACACCATCTGTCCAGCCCGGTCGGCCAAACCGATGGAATTGCCCTCCCAGGTGTTCATCAGCGACGGAAGCCGATGGACCATGCCATAGCGGACAGTCACGCCACCGTGACGATCAGTCACAGGGGCGATCAGGAGGCACCAGACCCCCCAAAGCTTGCAATGCAGAGATTCCGCCCATAGTGCACCACACTTGGACGGAAGGAACCCTCCCCGGACTCCTTGTCCTATTTTGGCACGAGGAGGGGGAAGAGACGCAAGGGCCCCGTACGTGCAGTCCATCACCTTTCGGGCGCCCTTGACGCAAACGCCCGGATCGGAGCCGACGCCCCGTCAGGTGGGTGAAACCGCTTGACCGTACGCTGTTCGATGCCGTCTGAGCTGTGGCGCGGGTCACGTTCTGGCGGATTCTGTTTGAACGTCAGTTCGCCGAACGCCGATCCCGTACCGCCCGCCACCGCTCCACGAGCCGCGCGTACGCCTCCCCGGCCGCCGTCCCGTCCCCCTGGCGCAGCGCCTCGATGCCCTCGGCCACGTCCGCCGCCGAGTGGTCGTCGGCCAACTCCCCGGCCGGCAGCACATGCACCAGACCGCCGTAGTCCAGCTCCACCAGCGACCGCGGATGGAACTCCTCCAGCCAGCGGCCGACGTCCACCAGACCGTCGATCAGCGGGCCCCCGTCCATGGTCTCCCTCAGGGTGCGCAGCGCCCTGGCCACCCGGCGCCGGGCCTGCACCATGGGCGTGCGGTAGCGCAGCACCGGGGGCGCCTCGGCGCTCCCCTCGTCGTACCGCCGTTCCTCGTCCGCGACCAGCACGAACCAGTTCACCGGCACCTGCCAGGTCGCCGTGCGGATCCAGGGGCGCGCGTCGGGGTTGCGGGTGAGCCAGCGCTCGTAGTCCAGGGCCGCCTGCCGGCGCACCACCGGCGGCAGCACCGCGTCCAGCACCGGCGGCGGCAGTTCGTCGCCGAGCCCGTCCAGCGCCTGCCAGCCGCGCAGCCGGGTCCGCCAGGGGCACACACAGACCACCCCGTCGACCTCCAGCACGAACGCGTCGCCGCTCTCGTGCACCGGCACCGCCACCGGCGGGGTCGGCACCAAGTCGGCGAGGGAGCGGCGCAGTTCGTCCTGGTACGTGGGCCGGTCCGGGCGGCGGGCGTAGCGCTCCCAGTGGCCGCGCTCCGGCTCCGGGAAGGCGCCCAGCGGCTCGTACACGCGCAGGTAGGCGGCATAGGGGATCACCACGGAGGACACCTTCGGCACGCCTGCTCCCTCCCCATCGGACCCGGCTCGAAACACTGCCGATCGTGCCACGGCCGGGTGGGCGCGGTGAGCCCGTGCGAGTGATCCTGGACACTGCGCGGACGGTGGTCGGGCGAAGGCTCTACGCTCATGCCACCAGCACCCGCCACCCGTACGGGAGCTGATCCCCACCCGCCGCTAGTCCACAGGAGTCACCACAGTGACCGACGTAACCGGCGCGCCTGCTGATGTCCTGCACACCCTGTTCCAGTCGGAGCAGGGCGGTCATGAGCAGGTCGTGCTCTGCCAGGATCGCGCCAGTGGCCTCAAGGCCGTGATCGCGCTCCACTCCACCGCTCTGGGCCCCGCCCTCGGCGGTACCCGCTTCTACCCGTACGCGACCGAGGCCGAGGCCGTCACCGACGCCCTGAACCTCGCGCGCGGGATGTCGTACAAGAACGCCATGGCCGGCCTGGACCACGGTGGCGGCAAGGCCGTGATCATCGGCGACCCGGAGCGCGACAAGACCGAGGAGCTCCTCCTCGCCTACGGCCGGATGGTCGCCTCCCTCGGCGGGCGCTACGTCACCGCCTGCGACGTCGGCACCTACGTGGTCGACATGGACGTGGTGGCCCGCGAGTGCCGCTGGACCACCGGCCGCTCCCCGGAGAACGGCGGCGCCGGCGACTCCTCGGTGCTCACCTCCTTCGGCGTCTACCAGAGCATGCGCGCCTGCGCCCAGCACCTGTGGGGCGACCCCTCGCTGCGCGACCGCACGGTCGGTGTCGCCGGGGTCGGCAAGGTCGGCCACCACCTGGTGCGCCACCTGCTGGACGAGGGCGCCAAGGTCGTCGTCACGGACGTCCGCCAGGACGCCGTCCAGCGGATCCTCGACCAGTACGAGGGCGTGACGGCGGTCGCCGACACCGACGCGCTGATCCGCGTCGAGGGCCTGGACATCTACGCGCCCTGCGCGCTCGGCGGCGCCCTGAACGACAGCACCGTGCCGGTGCTCACCGCCAAGGTGGTGTGCGGCGCGGCCAACAACCAGCTCGCCCACCCGGGCGTGGAGAAGGACCTCGCCGACCGCGGGATCCTCTACGCGCCGGACTACGTGGTGAACGCGGGCGGGGTCATCCAGGTGGCCGACGAGCTGCACGGGTTCGACTTCGAGCGGTGCAAGGCGAAGGCCGCGAAGATCTTCGACACCACGCTGGCCATATTCGCACGTGCGAAGGACGACGGCATTCCGCCGGCCGCGGCGGCCGACCGGATCGCCGAGCAGCGGATGGCCGACGCGCGCGCGGTCCGCACCGCCCGCTGACCTGATCCCGGACAGGGCGTCGCCCCTGACGTCACCCATGACGTCGGCCCTGTCTTCGCACACATGAGCGGTACCCGCCGATGGCGGCTTAGAGAGAACTCTCACTTCCATCGGCGGGTCGTACCCCGATAAGTGGTTAAAATCGCCACTGACCAGCGAGGACAGGGCGCCTCGAAGGTTCTGTGCACACGCGCGTGCTGCGGGCGACGTACCGTATGGGCGCGGGCTCAGGTACCGTGGAAGCCCTACGGACCGGCCTCTCCACGGAGAGTCCGATCCCGATCATGAACGCGTGTCAGACTCTGGGGCCGTCGAGCCCCGTCACCGAGGGGGTCGAGCCATGGGGCGCGGCCGGGCCAAGGCCAAGCAGACAAAGGTCGCCCGCCAGCTGAAGTACAACAGCGGTGGGACTGACCTTTCACGTCTGGCCAGTGAACTGGGCGCATCAACTTCGAGCCAGCCGCCGAACGGCGAGCCGTTCGAGGACGATGACGATGACGAGGACGACCTTTACTCTCGTTACGCCGACCTCTATGAGGACGACGACGACGAGGACGACGGTCCCTCACAACATCGTCGCGGCGCTTGACCTAGCACTGAGCACGAGCCCGGTCGGTGGCACAGCCACCGACCGGCTTCTGTGCTACCCGCGAGGAAGTCCCGCGGGCACCACCCGGTAGGCGTCAGTTCGCGTAGTCCCCTACCAGCTCCGCGCCGCTCTCCTTGTCGCCACGCTCGGTGATCTCGCCGGCCACCCAGGCGTCGACGCCTCGGTCGGCCAGGGTCGCGAGGGCCACCTCGGTGGACTCCGCCGGGACGATCGCCATCATGCCGACGCCCATGTTCAGCGTCTTCTCCAGCTCCAGGCGCTCCACGTTCCCGGTCCTGCCGACCAGGTCGAAGATCGCACCCGGGGTCCAGGTCGCGCGGTCGACCACGGCGTGCAGGTCGTCCGGGATCACCCGGGCCAGGTTGGCCGCGAGCCCGCCGCCGGTGATGTGGCTGAAGGCGTGCACCTCGGCCGTGCGGGTCAGGGCCAGGCAGTCCAGCGAGTAGATCTTGGTGGGCTCCAGCAGCTCCTCGCCGAGGGTGCGGCCCAGCTCGGCCACCTCCGACTCCAGGGCCAGTCCCGCCGTGTGCAGCAGGACGTGGCGGACCAGCGAGTACCCGTTCGAGTGAAGCCCGGAGGCCGCCATGGCGATCACGGTGTCACCCTTGCGGATGCGTTCCGCGCCGAGCAGCCGGTCGGCCTCCACAACGCCCGTACCGGCGCCCGCGACGTCGAAGTCGTCCTCGCCGAGCAGACCCGGGTGTTCGGCCGTCTCGCCGCCGACCAGGGCGCAGCCGGCCAGCACACAGCCCTCCGCGATGCCCTTGACGATGGCGGCGACCCGCTCGGGGTGGACCTTGCCGACACAGATGTAGTCGGTCATGAACAGCGGCTCGGCGCCGCACACCACGATGTCGTCCATGACCATGGCGACCAGGTCGTGGCCGATGGTGTCGTAGACGCCGAGGCGGCGGGCGATGTCCACCTTGGTGCCGACGCCGTCCGTGGCGGAGGCCAGCAGGGGGCGCTCGTAGCGCTTGAGGGCGGAGGCGTCGAAGAGCCCGGCGAAGCCGCCGAGGCCGCCGAGGACCTCGGGGCGCTGGGTCTTCTTCACCCACTCCTTCATCAGCTCGACGGCGCGGTCGCCCGCCTCGATGTCGACGCCCGCCGCTGCGTAGCTGGCACCAGTTGTCTCAGACATGACTGTGAGAGCTTTCGTGTCGTACTGCGGGGTGTTACGGGCGGCGGATCGCGTCGGACGCGGCCGTTTCGGCGGGCCCGGCCGCCAGCTCGGTCTCCAGCAGCTGCTTGCCGAGCAGCTCCGGGTCCGGCAGTTCCATCGGGTACTCGCCGTCGAAGCAGGCACGGCACAGGTTCGGCTTCGCGATGGTGGTCGCGTCGATCATGCCGTCGATGGAGATGTAGGCGAGGGAGTCGGCGCCGAGGCTGGTGCCGATCTCGTCGACCGTCATGCCGTTGGCGATCAGCTCCGCGCGGGTGGCGAAGTCGATGCCGAAGAAGCAGGGCCACTTCACCGGCGGCGAGGAGATGCGGATGTGCACCTCGGCGGCGCCCGCCTCGCGGAGCATGCGCACCAGGGCCCGCTGGGTGTTGCCGCGCACGATCGAGTCGTCCACGACCACCAGGCGCTTGCCCTTGATGACTTCCTTGAGCGGGTTCAGCTTCAGCCGGATGCCCAGCTGGCGGATGGTCTGCGAGGGCTGGATGAACGTACGGCCCACATAGGCGTTCTTCACCAGGCCGGCACCGAACGGGATGCCCGAGGCCTCGGCGTAGCCGATGGCGGCCGGGGTGCCCGATTCCGGGGTCGCTATCACCAGGTCGGCCTCGGCCGGCGCCTCCTTGGCGAGGCGGCGGCCCATCTCCACGCGGGAGAGGTACACGTTCCGGCCGGCGATGTCGGTGTCCGGGCGGGCCAGGTACACGTACTCGAAGACACAGCCCTTGGGCTTTGCTTCCGCGAACCGGGAGCTGCGCAGGCCGTTCTCGTCGATGGCGACGAACTCGCCCGGCTCGATCTCGCGGACGAAACTGGCGCCGGTGATGTCCAGGGCCGCGGTCTCGGAGGCGATGACCCAGCCGCGCTCCAGACGGCCGAGGACCAGCGGGCGGATGCCCTGGGGGTCACGGCCGGCGTAGAGGGTGTGCTCGTCCATGAAGACGAGCGAGAAGGCGCCCCGGACCTTCGGGAGGACCTTCTGCGCGGCCTCCTCGATGGTGAGCGGCTTGCCGTCCTCGTCGACCTGGGCGGCGAGCAGCGCCGTCAGCAGGTCGGTGTCGTTGGTGGCCGCGACCCGGGTGGAGCGGCTGTTGTTCTCGTTCGGCAGTTCGGCGACCATCTCGGCGAGCTGCGCCGTGTTGACCAGGTTGCCGTTGTGGCCGAGCGCGATCGAGCCGTGCGCGGTGGCGCGGAACGTCGGCTGGGCGTTCTCCCACACGGAGGCGCCGGTGGTCGAGTAGCGGGCGTGTCCGACCGCGATATGACCCTGGAGCGAACCGAGAGAGGTTTCGTCGAAGACCTGGGAGACCAGTCCCATGTCCTTGAAGACGAGGATCTGGGAGCCATTACTGACCGCGATTCCCGCGGATTCCTGACCCCGGTGCTGGAGGGCGTAGAGCCCGAAGTACGTGAGCTTTGCGACCTCTTCGCCCGGAGCCCAGACACCGAAGACGCCACACGCGTCCTGGGGGCCTTTCTCACCGGGGAGCAGATCGTGATTGAGTCGACCGTCACCACGTGGCACAGCACCGAGTGTAGGCGAGGTCGACCACTGGTCCGAATTGGGGATACGCGGTCGTAACGGGCGGGGGGTTTACGGATCACCTTGGCGGTTTCCGCGTTTCCGCAGGTCAGCACGGCGTGTCTGATTGCTTTCGGGGGTCCGGCCGGGCGGCTGCGGACGCCCGCGGGGCGGTTTGGCCGTATGCGTGAGTGAGGTGTCGCACATCATTCTGGTGCGCCACGGGTGAGGTTGACGTGGTCTCCGTGACTCGTGGTGAGCGTGAGCTTGCCGTGGTCGACCGACCCGGTGAGGGTCCGGCCGCCGAGCAGCCCGCCGAGCAGCCGCTCGAATGCCATCCGGGCCTCGCCGCAGGCCATCTTGGTGGTGCGCAGTTCCCCGAAGGTGACGCGGTCGTCCTGGAGGGTCACCGGGGCGCTGAAGGTGTTGCAGCCGAGGTTGCCGACGGCGGTCCCGTGCTCGCCGACGAGCAGGCGGGCGGCGGCCGGCGCGGCGTGCGTCGCGCCCTGCGCGGTCACGCTCACCACCCGCCACTCGACACCGGTCAGGGGTTCCTGCGCGCTCACCGCTCCACTGTGCGCGGGCGCGGCGCCACAGGCCACCGCCAGGGGAAGGAGCAGGACGAGGGCCGCGGGTGTTTTACGTCGTTTCATGGCGGTACGACGGTACGGCGGCCCCACCGGTTCCCCCAGGGGCGTTCCGGGGTGTCCCCTCAGGACATGACCGGCAGCAGGCCCCCGATGTCGGCCCGCTCCCCACTCGCGCTGACCTTGGCCTCGGCCACGGCGTCCCGCCAGTCCAGCCGCCCGGTGGCCAGCCGGATCCAGGTCAGCGGGTCGGTCTCCACCACGTTGGGCGGGGTCCCCCGGGTGTGCCGGGGCCCCTCGACGCACTGCACCACGGCGTACGGCGGCACGCGCACCTCCGTGGACCCCCCGGGCGCCTTCACCGCGAGCGCGTCGGCGAGCAGCCGGGTCGTGGCGGCCAGCGCCTGCCGGTCGTACGGCACCCCGAGCCCCGGCACGGCGGCGTTCAGGTCGTCGGTGTGCACGACGAGTTCCACGGCACGGGTGACCAGGTAGTCGTCCAGCGCGAGGGCACCGGCGCCGATCCGCAGCAACCGGGTGCCGGGGTGCTCGGCGAGCAGGGCTCGCAGGGACGCGTCGATGTCCGCGAGATAGGCGTCGAGGTCGGGATGCTCCGCGGCGAGGTCCCGGGCGACCGCGTCGATGGCGGCGGAGTGGGCCGCGGTGGCGAAGGGCCAGTCGAGCAGCACGGCGTCCGCCTTCCCCGGCGCGGGTTGGGCGAGCGCCCGGCGCACGGCCGTGACCGCCGTGCCGATGTGCACGACCAACTCCCGCACGGTCCACCCCCCGAGCCGGGTGGGCCCCGCCAACTGCTCGTCGGTGAGGCCGCGTACGGCTTCCCGCACGGCCCCGAACTGGGCGAGGACGGCGGCACGGGTACGGGCGGGATCGTAGGTGCGGGCACGCTTCTTGGCCGGAGGCATGGGGCGAGCCTATGCGCCCGAAGACAGCCCGGAGGTCACCCCGGAGCGACCTCAGGAGAGCCCCCGCCCGGAAACACGGAACCGGGCGGGGGCTCTCCTGGGCCGCCGTCCTAGGCCAGCAGCGACGGGATCGTGCCCTCGTGCGCTTCGCGCAGGTCGGTCAGGGGCAGGTCGAACTCGCCCTGGATCTCCACCGAGTCGCCGTCCACGACACCGATGCGGGTGGCCGGCAGGCCCCGCGCGCCGCACATGTCGTTGAAGCGGACCTCTTCGGAGCGGGGAACGGCCACCAGAGCGCGGCCGGCCGATTCGGAGAGGAGGAAGGTGAAGGCGTCCAGACCGTCGGGGACGATGAGGCGCGCGCCCTTGCCGCCCAGCAGGGCCGACTCGACCACGGCCTGGATGAGACCGCCGTCGGAGAGGTCGTGCGCGGAGTCGATCATGCCGTCGCGGGACGCGGAGATCAGGATCTCGGCGAGCAGGCGCTCACGCTCCAGGTCGACCGCCGGGGGCATGCCGCCCAGGTGGTCGTGGATCACCTGGGACCAGGCCGAACCGCCGAACTCCTCGCGGGTGTCGCCGAGGAGGTAGAGGAGCTGGCCCTCCTCCTGGAAGGCGACCGGGGTGCGGCGGGCGACGTCGTCGATCACGCCCAGGACCGCCACGACCGGGGTCGGGTGGATCGCCGCCTCGCCCGTCTGGTTGTAGAGGGAGACATTGCCGCCGGTCACCGGCGTGCCCAGCTGGAGGCAGCCGTCCGCGAGGCCGCGTACCGCCTCCGCGAACTGCCACATCACCGCCGGGTCCTCGGGCGAGCCGAAGTTCAAGCAGTCCGAGACGGCCAGCGGCTTCGCGCCCGTCGTCGCCACGTTGCGGTAGGCCTCCGCCAGCGCGAGCTGCGCGCCCGTGTACGGGTCCAGCTTGGCGTAACGGCCGTTGCCGTCCGTCGCGATGGCGACGCCGAGGCCGGTCTTGTCGTCCACGCGGATCATGCCCGAGTCCTCGGGCTGCGCCAGCACCGTGTTGCCCTGCACGAAGTGGTCGTACTGCTGCGTGATCCACTTCTTGGAGGCCTGGTTCGGGGACGCGACCAGCTTCAGGACCTGCTCGCGCAGCTCCTGCGGCGTGGCCGGACGCGGCAGCTTGTTCGCGTCGTCGGCCTGGAGCTCGTCCTGCCAGGAGGGGCGGGCGTAGGGGCGCTCGTAGACCGGGCCGTCGTGCGCGACCGTGCGCGGGTCGACGTCCACGATCTTGCCGCCGTGCCAGAAGATCTCCAGGCGGTCGCCGTCCGTCACCTCACCGATGACCGTGGCGATGACGTCCCACTTCTCGCAGATCTGGAGGAAGCGCTCGACCTTGTCCGGCTCCACGACCGCGCACATGCGCTCCTGCGACTCGCTCATGAGGATTTCCTCGGGAGAGAGCGTCGAGTCGCGCAGCGGTACGTCGTCCAGGGTCACGCGCATGCCGCCCGAACCGTTGGACGCCAGTTCGCTGGTCGCGCAGGAGAGTCCGGCCGCGCCCAGGTCCTGGATGCCGACGACCAGCTTCTCCCGGAAGGCCTCCAGGGTGCACTCGATGAGGAGCTTCTCCTGGAAGGGGTCGCCGACCTGGACCGCGGGACGCTTCGACGGCTTCGCGTCGTCGAAGGTCTCGGACGCGAGGATCGAGGCGCCGCCGATGCCGTCGCCGCCGGTCCGGGCGCCGTACAGGATGACCTGGTTGCCCGCGCCGGAGGCCTTGGCGAGGTGGATGTCCTCGTGCCGCATCACGCCGATGGCACCGGCGTTGACCAGCGGGTTGCCCTGGTAGCAGGCGTCGAAGACGACCTCGCCGCCGATGTTGGGCAGGCCCAGGCAGTTGCCGTAGCCGCCGATGCCCGCGACCACGCCCGGCAGGACGCGCTTGGTGTCGGGGTGGTCGGCCGCGCCGAAGCGCAGCGGGTCGACCACCGCGACCGGGCGGGCGCCCATCGCGATGATGTCGCGGACGATGCCACCGACGCCCGTGGCCGCGCCCTGGTAGGGCTCCACGTAGGAGGGGTGGTTGTGCGACTCGACCTTGAAGGTGACCGCGTAGCCCTGGCCGACGTCCACCACGCCGGCGTTCTCGCCGATGCCGACGAGCAGCGCGTCGGACTCGGGCGCCTTCTCGCCGAACTGGCGCAGGTGGACCTTGGAGGACTTGTACGAGCAGTGCTCGGACCACATGACCGAGTACATGGCGAGTTCGGCGCCGGTCGGGCGGCGGCCGAGAATGTCCACCACCCGCTCGTACTCGTCCTTCTTCAGGCCGAGTTCGGCCCAGGGCAGCTCGACGTCGGGGGTCGCGGCCGCGTGCTCGACCGTATCCAGAGGCGTCCGGCTCATGCGTTGACCAGCTTCTTGAGGATCGAGGTGAAGAAGGGGAGGCCGTCGGTACGGCCCGTACCGATCAGCGGCTCGACGGCGTGCTCGGGGTGCGGCATCAGGCCGACGACGTTGCCCGCCTCGTTGGTGATGCCGGCGATGTCGTTGAGCGAGCCGTTCGGGTTGAAGTCGAGGTACCGGAAAACGACGCGGCCCTCCGCCTCCAGCTTGTCGAGCGTGTACGGGTCGGCGACGTACCGGCCGTCCATGTTCTTCAGCGGGATGTGGATCTCCTGGCCCTGGCGGTAGTCGCCGGTCCACGCCGTCTCCGCGTTCTCCACCCGCAGCTTCTGGTCGCGGCAGATGAAGTGGAGGTGGTCGTTGCCGAGCATGCCGCCCGGCAGGAGGTGGGCCTCGGTGAGGACCTGGAAACCGTTGCAGATACCGAGGACCGGGAGGCCGGCCTTCGCCTGCTCGATGACCGTGTCCATGACCGGGGAGAAACGGGAGATGGCGCCGGCGCGCAGATAGTCGCCGTAGGAGAAACCGCCGGGCAGGACCACGGCGTCGACCTGCTTGAGGTCCTTGTCCTTGTGCCAGAGGGCGACCGGCTCGGCGCCCGCGAGGCGGATCGCGCGCTGGGTGTCCCGGTCGTCCAGGCTGCCGGGGAAAGTGACGACGCCAATACGAGCGGTCACTTCGACGCCTCCGCGACTTCCGCGGCCTCTTCCACCTTGACGGTGAAGTCCTCGATCACGGTGTTGGCAAGGAAGGATTCCGCGAGATCGCGGATCCGGGCGAGCGCGGCCTCGTCGACCGGCCCGTCAACTTCCAGTTCGAAACGCTTTCCCTGACGTACGTCCGAGATCCCTTCGAATCCCAGGCGCGGCAGCGCTCGCTGGACCGCCTGGCCCTGGGGGTCGAGGATCTCCGGCTTGAGCATGACGTCGACTACGACGCGTGCCACTGGCACTCCCGATGTGTGGTGCTGAGCTGGTTCCTTCAGACTACCCGCACAAAATTTCTACGCGAGTAGAGTTGGAGGAAACTACGTGAGGCGCATCACGATCGGGTGTCGGAGCCCTGCCGCCGTGAAAAGTTCTGGGAAAGTTCGACAGGCCGCCCGCAGCCCCTATTGCGTTCGGACACGCGGACGGTTTTAGTCGGGCTTCACTTTGCATTGCCGGGCACTGTACAAATGAATTGGCAATAGCCGATACTCGGCACGTCAACGCCGGTGAGCTGTATCGACGTGCCGCACGAAGGGACCGATATTCGTGGCGCAAAAGGTCGTGGTCACTCTCTTTGACGACATCGACGGCTCGGAAGCGGCGGAAACGATCGCCTTCGGACTCGACGGCAAGTCGTACGAGATCGACCTGAACGAAACCAACGCCAAGAAACTGCGCAAGGCGCTCGCGCCCTACGTCGAGGCCGGCCGCAAGCGGTCGCGCTCCGGCAAGGCGTACAAGCAGACCGAGGTGGCCCCCGACCCGGCGGCCGTGCGCGCCTGGGCCCAGGCCAACAAGATGGACGTGCCCGCACGCGGGCGCATTCCGAAGAAGGTCTACGAGGCGTTCAGCGCCGCGCAGTGAGGCGCAGGGCCCGCGAAGGGGCGGCCTCCCGGGCCCGTCAGCGGGCTCTGGAGGCCGCGCACTTGGGTCGCCGGGGAGGGCGCGTGGACGGCCCTCGGGGGAACCGACTTGCGCTACCCCCCTGTTGATCAGCTAATGTCTGAGACACGCCGAGGGGCGAGGCCGAAAGGCCGAAACCCCGAGGATCGTGCGGGTGTAGTTCAGTAGTAGAACATCCCCCTTCCAGGGGGAAGGCGCAGTGTGCGATTCCTGTCACCCGCTCTGGCACCGGTTGTCCCGACCACTCCTGTGGATCAGGTAGGCTGGTGCTCGCACCGATCGGTGGGAGCCGGTCGGGAGCAGTGCGGACGTAGCTCAGTTGGTAGAGCGCAACCTTGCCAAGGTTGAGGTCGCGAGTTCGAGCCTCGTCGTCCGCTCCAAGAAAAGCCCCGGTCTTCATGACCGGGGCTTTTTCGTGCTGCCCCGAAGTACTCCGGGAGTTCCCCGACATTCCTCGTGGCCGATCCCGGCGCCGAATCCGCGGGGGCGCGGGGCGTGTTGAAGCAGCCGCAAGACCGCCGGAATGCAACGGCGGTGAATCGGTGGGGCTGTCGGTGCAGAAGGGGCCTGTGAGGCCGACGGTGGAGAACGACGGGTACGACGGTGTGAAGGACGCCACATCCCCGCGCGCCGAACTGCCCGGCCACCCGGTGCTGATCGCCGCCGGTCACGGACGTCTGAAGCGGGCCCTCGCGGCGACTGCGCGGGTTCGTCCCGAAGGCGGTCGGTTCCCGGCGGCTCGCCGGGGTCATCCGGACAGTGCGCCGGAAATCGTTCCGTGGACCCGGAGTTGACGGTCGGCGCGATCCCTCCGCCGGGGCCCTCCGCCGAGCGCGCGGGAGGCGAATACGCGGAAGCCGGACGCCGGTCGCGGAGATCGCCGGGCGGGCCGCGCCGCCCTCGGGGCCGGGCGGAACCACCTCCGCTCGGCCGGCACCGAGCCCGGCGCGAGAAACCGGCATACGGCAGTGCGCTCCCAGGCCGTCGAGGTTGGGTATAGTAGCTGTCGCGCCACGGCGCACTGCGGACGTAGCTCAGTTGGTAGAGCGCAACCTTGCCAAGGTTGAGGTCGCGAGTTCGAGCCTCGTCGTCCGCTCCAGGAAAAGACCCCCGGTCCATCGGACCGGGGGTCTTCTTCGTGTGTCTAGGGGGTGTCCGGCGGATCTTGGTGGAGGGAAGTCACGGCACGGTTTTGACCCAGGTGAGCGGGGTCTGGTGCGTCGAAATGCAAGGCGGAGGAGGGAGTCGACGCGGGCGTCGGCGACCGACGACAACGCCGCAGATCGGCGTGCCAGACCCCGCGTCTGCGCCAAGACCCGCCGGACACCCCTAGGACCAGCTGGTGCCGGTCAGGCGCTCGTAGGCCTCCACGTACTTGGCGCGCGTGGCGTCCACGACCTGCTGCGGCAGCGGCGGCGGAGGCTGCTCGCTCTTGCGGTCCCAGCCGGATTCCGCGGAGGTCAGCCAGTCGCGCACGAACTGCTTGTCGTACGACGGCTGCGCGCGCCCCGGCTGCCACTGGTCGGCCGGCCAGAAGCGGGAGGAGTCCGGGGTGAGGACCTCGTCGGCGAGGACGAGGGTGTCACCCTCGAAACCGAACTCGAACTTCGTGTCGGCCAGGATGATCCCCCGGTCGCGGGCGATGTCCCGGGCCCGGGAGTACACGGCGAGGGTGGCCTGGCGCAGTTGGGCGGCGGTCTCGGCGCCGACCTGGCGGGCGACCTCCTCGTAGGACACGTTCTCGTCGTGCTCGCCGACCTCGGCCTTGGTGGCCGGGGTGAAGATCGGGGCGGGCAGTTCGGAGCCGTCGACGAGGCCCTCGGGGAGGGCGAGTCCGCACACGGTCCGGGACTCGTCGTACTCCAGCAGGCCCGAGCCGGTCAGATAGCCGCGGGCCACGCACTCGACCGGAACCATCTTCAGCGACTTGCAGATCAGGGTCCGGCCCGCCCAGTCGGCGGGCGCGCCCTCGGGCAGCTCGTCGGAGATCACGTGGTTCGGGGCCAGGTCGCGCAACTGGTCGAACCACCACAGGGAGAGCTGGGTGAGGATGCGGCCCTTGTCGGGGATCTCCGAGCGCAGCACCCAGTCGTAGGCGGACAAGCGGTCGCTGGCGACCATCACGAGGTCGCCCGCCTCGTTCTGGTACAGGTCGCGCACCTTTCCGGTGTGCAGGTGCACCAGACCCGGAACCTGGATCGGCTCGGGCTTTTCTACGAATCCGGACACGGTTCCTCCCCGTGGTTCTGACCAAGTGCCTCGATTCTCCCTTATGCGGGTGGCCGGTTTCGGCCAGGGGTCGCCCCGGCCCCGGTACCGGCTCAGTCGCGTTTGCAGATGCGGTCCAGGAGGTTGGCCGTGGCGCGCTGGATACGGGGGTCCACATGGCCGGGGCGGTCCAGGGCCGGGGACCAGGCGAAGGTGCCGGAGGCGAACACCCAGGCGCCGGACGGGGCGCGGTACAGGGAGGTCTCCTGGTGGCGCAGGGCTCCGGTGGTGTCGGTGTAGGGGGAGTGGGCGAGCAGGATGCGCTCGTCGTGCGCGGGCAGCGGGGTGCGCGGGAAGTACCGGTCCGCCTCGCCCGCGACCAGGCCCGGGATCTCGTCGCCCTCCTGCGCGCCGGTGGCCTCCCACAGCCAGTGCCCCGCGTTGCGCACGATCAGCGGGCGCGGTTCGGGCACCCGGCCCGCGTACTGGATGCCGATCAGCTCCTGTTCGGGCCGGTCGATCTCCCGCCACAGCACCGGTTTGCCCGGCCCCTTGCGTTTGCGGCAGGTCAGCAGCCGGTCCGGCGTCCCGGACGGCGAGGGCCCCAACTCGACCTGCCAGTACATGGTGTTCGCGGAGAGGAAGACCAGCGAGGTGCCGTGGTCGCGGGCCCGCTCGGCCGCCCGGCGCATGGCCGGCGTCCAGTACTCGTCGTGGCCGGGGAAGATCAGGCCCCGGTAGCGGGTCGGGTCCACCCGGCCGGCGTGCAGGTCGCGGGCGTCGGCGTAGGCGAGGTCGTAGCCGTAGCGCTCGGCCCAGCGGATGACGTCGTAGGCGTGCCCGACGTGCAGCGGCAGGCCCGCGCCCGCGTACGGCCGGTCGAAGGAGACCGTGGTCGCCGCGTCGGCCTCGCCGAGCAGCGCGCCCTGTTCGTCCCAGGCGTGGTAGAGGCTGGCGCCGGTGCGCCCGTCCTCCGGGTAGAGGTTGTACGCCTGCCACGTCACGTCGGGCAGCAGCAGGAGCAGGTCGGCCGGGCAGTCGTCGCGGACGGTGAACGGCACGTGGGAGCGGTAGCCGTCGACGGTGGTCAGCACGGCCACGTAGGCGCCGATGCTCCAGTGCGCGGGCACCTGGAGGCGCCAGGACAGCCACCAGTGGTGGCAGGAGACCGTGCGGTCGGCGGCCAGCGGCGCGGGCTGCACGATGCCGGACAGCCGGGGACTGGTGGTGATCTTGGCGGCGCCGTCGCCCGCGTAGTGGCCGATCCGGTAGATGTCGACGGAGAACTCCTGCGGCGGGTCGACCGTGATGTGGAAGTCGATCGCCTCGCCGGGCGCGACCGCGCCGGTGGCGGTGAAGCCCTTGATCTGGCGGTGCACGTCGTCGGCCGAGCGGGGGTCGCCGCCGGGGCAGATGCGCGGCGGCGGGATGCGCGCGTCACCCCGGGCGTGCTGCTGGGGCACGGCCTCGACGTACCAGGGCACGACGTGGCCCGTGTCGTCGAAGTAGGTCTCGCTGCCGCGCAGCCAGGGCACCGGGCCCAGGCCGAAGGGATCCGTGACGGCGTGCGCGAGCGCTCCGGACTCCCAGCGGCGGATATGGTCCGAGGCCATGGTCGCTCCCCTCCCCGAGCCCCCTGTGTCCTCTTTTGGCGGTGCTCGCGGTGCTCGGCCCTGCTGTCGTATGTCGCATGCCTTTGCCAGGTGCGTGGTGATTCCCAGCACATCACATAACGCACGGGCTCGGTCACTATTCGTTGTGAATTGACCTTAAGTGGAAGCCGTGGCTCCTGTTAGACGAGGCGTATCGGCTTCTCGGGGCGTATCCCCGCGGCGGCCAGCCAGTCGCGCAGCGGGCCCGGCTCCCCCGTCTCGATCAGGCTCAGCACCCTGGGGGCCAGGTCGGCCGCCCGCTCGCCGTGCAGCAGCAGGGACGGGCCGTCCAGCCAGTCCAGGGCCGGGACCGCGCCCGCGGTGTCGACGGCGGCGCAGCACACCATCGCCGTGACGTGGTCGGTCAGGAGTTCGCGGGCGGTACGCGGGGGCTGGAGGGGGACGAGGGGCAGCGCGCCGCCGTCCCAGAGGGTGCTGGGCGGGCCCTGGCCGGCGGCGGTGGCGCCGTGGGGCACGGCGTTCTCCTCCCGGGCCACCTCGGCGCTGAGGCCGGCGGCGAGGAGGGCGCTGCGCTCGGTACCGGGGTCGTCCTCGTCCGGGTCGGCCCCCGGGTCGTCGCCCGGGAAGTCGTCTGGGACGTCGCCCGGGACGTCGTCCGGGGTGGGACCCGGGCCGGGGTCCGGGTCCGCGCCGGCCGGGGCGCGGGCGGGACCCGTGGGATCGGTGAGGTGGTCCAGGACCCGGGCCAGGGTGGGGGCCTCGGCGTGCCGCGCGGGGCGGGTGGCGAGGGAGTCCAGGACGCGGTGCAGCCGGGCCGCGTCGGCGCGCCAGGTGCGGTCCACGACCTCCTCCGGGTACGACTGCCAGTCCACCGGCGCCCAGTCGGACCCGGGCCCGGCGGGACCGCCGTGGAAGAGGCGCGCGGCAAGCAGCGAGGTGGCCTCGTCCACGGTGCCTGGCTCCTCCAGCAGGTCGCAGGCGGGCCGCTCACCGAGGCGGGAGGCGAAGCCCTCGGCGAGCCGGTCGCGGCGGGACAGCTCGGTGAGCGCGGCCACCACGCCCGCGTCCAGGCGGGAGGGCCAGCGGCCCATGCGCCAGGCGGGCAGCGCCACCCGGGTCAGCAGCCGGTCCCAGCCCGCGTAGGCGAGACCCACCTGTTCCTGGGCGACGATCCGCAGTCCGTAGTCCACCGTCTGCGCCCGCTCGGCGGCCGCGGCGGCGACCCCGCGCTCCATCTGCGCGGCGTGCTCGCGGCAGGCACCCAGCAGCAGCCGGGCCACCAGGCCGAGGGCCGCTGCCGCCCCGCGGGCCAGCGGCCCCCGTCTCGGCGTGGCCGCTATGGCCACCGTGGCGTCGAGCCCGCGCACGAAACGCCGGGCGGCGGCTATGTCGGGGTGCGCCGAGGGGCCCGTACCGGCGACGACCGGGGCGATGACCGCGCGCAGCTCACCGACCCGCATCCACCACAGGAACGGGGAGCCGATGACGAGGACCGGCGCGACGGGGGCCCGGCGCAGCGAGCGGCGCCCGTCACCCGGTATGTCCGCCTGGCCGGGACCCGGCAGGCCGGGCGGGCCCTGGACCGCGTGGGGCCGGTCCTCCAGCCAGCTGTCGCAGTCCGGGGTGAGGGCTATGGCGGAGGGCGCCGGGACCTCCAGCCGGTCGGCGAGGTCGCGCACCATCCGGTACAGGTCCGGGGCGGACTCCTCCACGACCGGCACCGTGGGACTCATGGCGGGGCGGGCGCGGGAGACGACCAGGGAGACGCCGGCGGTGGCCAGCAGGACGAGGACCGCGAGGGCGCCCACGGCCCAGCGGGCGGCGTCCCAGCCCGGACCGACCAGATGGCCCGTGGCCCCGCCGGCCAGCAGGATCACCTCGGCGGCCGCGGGCAGCACGGCCACGCCCAGGGCCCGGCCCCGGACCCGCAACACCGCGAGGGCCCGGGAGCGCGCGGCCTGCGCGCCCGCTTCCACACCGATTCCGGTCACGTGCCGACCTCACCCCCTCCCCTGCCGATGCCGTGCTGTCCTGGCGCTGCTCACTCCCCCACTGTGGCATCCGTCACTGACAACGCAATGCCGGTGGGCCAAGTGCGCAACGCCGGTGGGCCAAGTGCCGGAACGCTTGCGCGGCACCCTAGTTGCGGCCCCGGCCCACGTCAGCCGGATGGGCGATTGCTCACTCGATGGAATGGCTTTGGTCAGAGCTGGGTGACAGACGGCAAAGATCAGGCCCCGGATTCCGGATCCGGGGCCTGGGGGGGCGAACAGGGGCCGGGAAGCGTCCGAGGAGGCGCTCAGAGCGCCTCGGCCGCCGCCTTCGCCGCGATGTCGGTGCGGTGCTGCGAGCCGTCCAGCCCGATCCGGCTCACCGCCCGGTACGCCCGTTCCCGCGCCTCGGTCAGGTCCTTGCCGGTAGCGGTGACGGACAGCACGCGCCCGCCCGCGCTGACGACCGCGTCGCCGTCCTGCCGGGTGCCCGCGTGCAGGACGAAGGCATGCGGGGCGTCCTTCGCGGCCACCTCGTCCAGCCCGGTGATCGGGTCGCCGGTGCGCGGGGTGTCGGGGTAGTTGTGCGAGGCGACGACGACGGTGACGGCCGCGTCTTCGCTCCAGCGCAGCGGCGGCAGGTCGGCGAGGTTGCCGGTGGCGGCGGCCATCAGCAGCCCGGCCAGCGGGGTCTGCAGGCGGGCCAGCACGACCTGGGTCTCGGGGTCGCCGAAGCGGGCGTTGAACTCGATGACCCGCACGCCGCGGCTGGTGATCGCCAGACCGGCGTAGAGCAGACCGGAGAACGGGGTACCGCGCCGCCGCAGCTCGTCCACCGTCGGCTGGAGCACCGTGCTCAGCACGTCGTCGACCAGCTTCGGGTCGGCCCACGGGAGCGGCGAGTAGGCGCCCATGCCACCGGTGTTGGGGCCCTCGTCGCCGTCCAGCGCGCGCTTGAAGTCCTGGGCGGGCTGGAGCGGGACGACGGTCTCGCCGTCGGTGACCGCGAACAGGGACACCTCGGGACCGTCGAGGAACTCCTCGATCACCACGCGCTCGCAGGCCTCCGCGTGCGCCCTGGCGGCGTCCAGGTCGGAGGTGACGACGACGCCCTTGCCGGCGGCGAGTCCGTCGTCCTTGACGACATAGGGGGCGCCGAAGGCGTCGAGGGCCTCGGCGACCTCCTCGGCGGTGGTGCAGACGTACGAGCGGGCGGTCGGCACCCCGGCCGAGGCCATGACGTCCTTGGCGAAGGCCTTGGAGCCCTCGAGCCGGGCGGCCTCGCCGGACGGGCCGAACACCGCGATGCCCGCCGCGCGCACGGCGTCGGCCACACCGGCGACCAGCGGGGCCTCCGGGCCGACGACGACCAGCTCGGCGCCGAGACGCCGCGCCAGCTCGGTCACCGCGGCACCGTCGAGCGCGTCGACCTGGTGCAGCTCGGCGACCTCGGCGATGCCGGCGTTGCCGGGGGCGCAGTGCAGCGCGGTGACGTCGGGATCGAGGGACAGGGAGCGGCACAGGGCGTGTTCGCGGGCGCCGCTGCCGATGACGAGGACGTTCACGGGGGTCAGCCTAATGGCAAGGTCGCCGAAGTCCGGGGGCCGGGCAAGCCGTACGTTCCTACAAAGGCCGCCCGCGAGGGCCGTGTCCCCCTACCGGGAACGCGCTTGCGCGCGAGCCGCGGGCCTCACTCGTTGCCCCTCACTCGTTGGTGAACTCCTCCACCACGGTGGCGCCCAGCTCCCGCACGATCAGTTCGTGGCCGGAGAGGGCCGACTCGTCCAGGTCGGGGTCGTCGTCCTCGGGGATGTCGTCCTCGATGGAGACGGGGGGCGGCTCGGGAGCGGTGGCGGGCCGGGACGCGGCGGGGGCGGCCGCCGACGGGGCGGGGCCGCCGGGCGCGGGGGCGGACGCCCGCGGGGCGGGCTGGGCGGGCGGCGCGCTGGGGCGGGCCGCGGCGGAGGCGCCGTGACCACCACCGCCGGACGCGCCGGCGCCGCCGCCGGGGGCACCCGAGCCGCCGTAGCCGCCGCCACCGCCGAAGCCCGTGGAGCCGCCCGGGGCCGGGGGCGCGGAGCCGCCGCCGGACGGGTCGACCAGGGCCTCGATCTTCCACTGCACGTTGAACTGCTCGGCCAGCGCGGCCCGCAGCACGTCCTCGCTGCCGCTGCTCGCGAAGTTGTCACGGGCTCCGGCGTTGACGAAGCCGAGCTGGAGGGTGGTGCCGTCGAAGCCGGTGACCTGGGCGTTCTGGCTGAGCAGGATCCAGGTGAAGCGGCGGCGGTTCTTGACGGCCTCCAGGATGTTCGGCCAGAGCACGCGGGGGTCGAGACCGCCGGGGGCCGCCGCGGGCGCGGAGGGCGCGGGGGTGGGCTGCGCCGTCGGCTGGGCGGCGGCCGAGGGTGCCTGCGGCTGCGGGCCGCCCGGCGCGGCGGCCGTGGGCCAGCCACCGGGACGCCGCCCGCCGCCGGCCGGAGCCGCGGTGGGCCACGCGCCGGGGGCGGCGGCCGGGGACGGAGTGGGAGCCGGAGCGGCCGGGGCCGGCTGCTCGGCGGGCGCGCGAACAGCGGGGGCGGGGGCGGACGCGGCGGCGGGCGCCACCGGAACGGCAGGCGCGGGAGCGGGCGCGGGCGCGACCGGCGCCGCACCACCGGCGTCCGGCGCACCACCGGCACCCGGGACAGGACCGGCACCGGGGCCACCGCGCACGGCCGCCCGCGCCGCTGCGGGCCCCCCGCCGGGCGGCATCATCGCGGCCGGGGCGCCGCCGTGGGCCTCCGGCCCGGGGACGTACCCCATGGCCGGTGCGCCGGCGCCCGCGCTGAAGCTGACGCCGCGCTCGATGCGGTCGAGGCGGGCCATGACGGAGCGCTCGTCCCCGTAGGCGGCGGGCAGCAGGACGCGGGCGCAGATGAGTTCGAGCTGGAGGCGGGGCGAGGTGGCGCCGCGCATCTCGGTGAGGCCCTCGTTGACGAGGTCGGCGGCGCGGCTCAGCTCGGCGGCGCCGAAGGTGGCGGCCTGGGCCTGCATGCGTTCCAGCACGTCGGCGGGGGCGTCGATGAGCCCCTTGTCGACGGCGTCCGGGACGGCGGCGAGGATCACCAGGTCACGGAGGCGTTCGAGCAGGTCGGCGACGAAGCGGCGGGGGTCGTTGCCACCCTCGATGACGCGGTCCACGACCTCGAAGGCGGCCGCGCCGTCACCGGTGGCGAAGGCCTCGACGACGGAGTCGAGGAGGGAGCCGTCGGTGTAGCCGAGGAGGGCGGTGGCCATGGCGTACGTCACACCCTCCGCGCCCGCGCCGGCGAGGAGCTGGTCCATGACGGACATGGAGTCACGGACGGATCCGGCGCCGGCCCGCACGACGAGGGGAAGCACGCCGTCCTCGACCGGGATGCCCTCCTGCCCGCACACCTCGCCGAGGTAGTCCCGCAGGGTGCCGGGCGGCACGAGCCGGAAGGGGTAGTGGTGGGTCCGCGAGCGGATGGTGCCGATGACCTTCTCGGGCTCGGTCGTGGCGAAGATGAACTTGAGGTGCTCGGGGGGCTCCTCGACCACCTTCAGCAGGGCGTTGAAGCCGGCCGACGTGACCATGTGGGCCTCGTCGATGATGTAGATCTTGTACCGGCTGCCCGCCGGGCCGAAGAAGGCCTTCTCGCGCAGTTCACGGGCGTCGTCCACGCCACCGTGGGAAGCGGCGTCGATCTCGATGACGTCGATCGAACCCGGTCCGTTGCGCGCGAGGTCGCGGCAGGACTGGCACTCGCCGCACGGGGTGGGGGTGGGACCCTGCTCACAGTTGAGGCAGCGGGCGAGGATGCGCGCGCTGGTGGTCTTCCCGCAGCCCCGCGGCCCGCTGAACAGGTACGCGTGATTGACCCGGTTGTTCCGCAGCGCCTGCTGCAAGGGGTCGGTGACATGCTCCTGCCCGATGACCTCGGCAAAGGTCTCGGGACGGTAGCGGCGGTACAGCGCGAGAGACGACACGCTTACGAGGTTATAGGCGCCCACCGACAACCGGCCCCGCCGCGGACCCCGGGAACGCAGACGCCCCCCACGCACCCGCCAGAGCCGACCTACCCTTGCTGCCTTCCGGCCCTGGGGGAGTTCAGTCAGATAGCGCCGCGTGAGGGGCTACGCAGAGAGTACCCGATCCGGGCCTGCGGGAACGAGTTCGCTAGCACCCTCCTCGGTCATGTAATGTTTCCGGCGGAGGATTCGCCTAGAGGCCTAGGGCGCACGCTTGGAAAGCGTGTTGGGGGCAACCCCTCACGAGTTCGAATCTCGTATCCTCCGCCAGTGCCTCACCGGGCACGATGTCGAAGGGCCCCCTGGAAACAGGGGGCCCTTCGACATTGTCCGGCGTGATCCCGCGATCACCACGTGGGCCGCGCCGAGACGCCTCCGTCCACCACCAGGTCGTGGCCGGTGATCCAGGAGGCGAGGGGCGAGGCCAGGAAGGCGCAGGCGTCGGCGACGTCCTCGGGGCGGCCCAGGCGGCCGGTGGGGGTGGCGGCGAGCCAGCGCCGGACGCCGTCCGGCCAGTCCGCGGACAGGCCCGCGCGGTCGATCAGGCCGGGGGAGACCGTGTTGACGCGGATGCCGTCGGGGCCGTACTCCAGGGCGGCCGCGCGGGCGTGCGCCACGACCGCGGCCTTGGCCGCGCCGTAGTGGGCGTGGCCCGGGGCGGCCCGGCCGGCCTCGATGGAGGCGATGTGGGTGATGGTGCCGCCGCCGTGGGCGCGCAGGTGGGCCGCGGCGGCCTGGGTGCAGGCGAAGACGCTGGTGAGGTCGGCGTCGACGACCGCGCGCCACTCGGCGGCCGTCATGCCGGGCAGGGGCTGGACCGGCTGTACGGCCGCGTTGTTGACGAGCGCGGTGAGCCGCCCGCCGGACCACCGGAGGGTCTCCTGGACCAGGCGGTGGCAGGCGTCCTCGTCGGTCAGGTCCGCGCGCAGGACGACCGCCTCGCCGCCCGACTCCCGGATCCGGCCGGCGGTCTCCCCGGCCGCCGTCACCGCCGTACGGCAGTGGAGGGCGACCGCCGCGCCCTGTTCGGCGAAGCGCAGGGCGATGGCGCGGCCGATGCCGCCGCCCGCGCCGGTCACCAGGGCGGTCTGTCCGTCGAGGAGGCTCATGGCCGGCACAGCTCCCTGATCCGGGCGGCCTCGGCCGGGTAACGCGCCGTGAGGTCCGCCGCGTCCCCGTGTTCGTAGTCCTCGTAGGTGAACCCGGGGGCCGTCGTGCAGCCGAAGAACGTCCACGCGCCGCCCGGGGCCACCCGCGCCCCCATCCAGGTGCGGGCCGGCACGGTCAGCTGGAGTTGTTGCCCGAGGTGCGGGCCGGGGCCGAGGACCGCGGCGCGGGTGGTGCCGTCGGGGGCGAGCAGCAGCAGGTGCAGCGGGTCGCCGAGGTAGAAGTGCCAGATCTCGGCGTAGGGCAGGCGGTGCAGGGCGGAGTAGTCGTCCGCCGTGAGCAGCGCCACGATGGCGGAACCCTCGGGGCGGCCGTCCGCCCGCTCGGGCCCCGCCCAGGTACGCCGGAACAGGCCGCCCTCGCGGGGGATCGGTTCGAGTCCGTAGTGCGCGATCAGCTCGTGCGGAGTCGTCACGCCCGGCAGGCTATGTCCCTTTGCTCGCGAAGGAACGGACTTCCAGCGGGACGGGCTTCCTGCGTGACGGGCTTCCTGCGTGACGGGCTTCCTGCGTGACGGGCTTCCTGCGTGACGGGCTTCCTGCGTGACGGGCTTCCTGCGTGATGGAGGAATCGTGCGTGACGCGGGATCATCGGCTCATGGACGTCACCCTCCACCTCGCCCAGGACCCGGCGGCCGACGCGCTGCTCGGGCGCTCGCCCCTCGCCGCGCTGACCGGGATGCTGCTGGACCAGCAGGTCCCGATGGAGTGGGCGTTCAAGGGGCCCCGGACCATCGCCGACCGGCTCGGCGCCGAGGACCTGGACGCGCACGAGATCGCCGCGCGGGACCCGGAGGCCTTCGCCGCGCTGCTCTCGGAGAAGCCGGCCGTCCACCGCTACCCGGGCTCCATGGCGAAGCGCATCCAGCAGCTGTGCCAGTACCTGGTGGAGCACTACGACGGGGACGCCGAGGCCGTCTGGAAGGACGTCGGCAGCGGGGCCGAGCTGCTGAAGCGGCTCGAGGACCTGCCGGGGTTCGGCCGGCAGAAGGCGCAGATCTTCCTCGCGCTGCTGGGCAAGCGGCTCGGGGTCGCGCCGACGGGCTGGCGCGAGGCGGCCGGTGCCTACGGCGAGCCTGGGTCCTACCGGTCCGTCGCCGACATCACCGGACCGGACTCGCTCGCCAGGGTGCGCGCGCACAAGCAGGAGATGAAGGCCGCGGCCAAGGCGGCGAAGGCGGCCCGGAAGTAGGCCCGCGGGTACGCCCTGTGGCCCACCCGGGTGGCGGGCCGCGCCCACCCGTTCCGAGCATGGAGCATGACCGAGGCATCGCGTCACGGCCCGGAGTGGGGCCGTGAGTACGACGACCAGCACGTCCACGCCGGCCACCCGCCGGGCGCGCCGCACGAGCCGCAGGGACGCCGTGAGCGCCATGAGCCCGAGCCGCCGTTCGAGGGGCCGCTGCACGCGCTGGCGCGGGCCGCCTGGCAGGTGGTCCTGGTCACCGGGATCGCCTCGCTGGTCCTCGGCATCCTGGTCCTGGTGTGGCCGGGTCACTCCCTGGCCGTGGCCGGTGTCCTCTTCGGGCTCTACCTCCTGGTCAGCGGCGTCTTCCAGCTGATCGCCGCGTTCGGCACCCACCAGACGACCTCGCTGCGGGTGCTGGCGTTCATCAGCGGCACGCTGTCGATCCTGCTCGGCCTGCTCTGCTTCCGCGGGCCCATGCAGTCGATCCTGCTGCTCGCCCTGTGGATCGGCATCGGCTGGCTGATCCGCGGGGTGACCCAGACCATGGCCGCGATCTCCGACCCCCGGATGCCCGCGCGGGGCTGGCAGATCCTGCTCGGCGTCCTGACCTTCGTCGCCGGGATCGTGCTGATCGACTCGCCCTTCCGGTCGGTGGCCGTGCTGACCCTCGTCGGCGGCATCTGGCTGATCGTGGTGGGCGTCACCGAGATCATCACCGCGTTCCGCGTCCGCCACCGGGCACGGCAGGTGCCGCAGACCGTGTGACGCCTCTCGTGCGCGCCCCCGGTCAACAGTCCACAGGCTGTGCACAAAGCTCGGCCCCTGCTGCCGATAGACGGTCATTTGTTCTCTTTGCGGAGCCTTTTCGAGCGCCGCACTCCGGCGCCATGGCTGCGCCCGGAACGTCTGGGCCGGTAGGCTTTCCGTGTGATCTTCAAGCGCATCGGAAACGGCCGGCCGTACCCCGATCACGGCCGGGAAAGCACCCGGCAGTGGGCGGACGTCGCGCCGCGCCCGGTCCGCCTCGATCAGCTCGTGACCACGAAGCAGCAACTGGACCTGGAGACCCTCCTTGCGGAGGACTCGACGTTCTACGGCGACCTCTTCGCGCACGTCGTGAAGTGGCAGGGCGATCTCTACCTGGAGGACGGCCTGCACCGCGCGGTGCGCGCGGCGCTCCAGCAGCGCCAGGTGCTGCACGCGCGGGTGCTCGAACTCGACTGACGCCGCACCGATCGGACCGCTCGGACCGATCAGGCTCCCCGGCCAGGGCCGGTCGGGTGTCTCCATCGGGCCTGTGGCGCCGGACCATTGACCCTTTCGGGTTCCACTGAGCGCCCTCGACTGATCATCTAATAGGCAGCACCGCCCCGGCGCACTACGCTGCCGTTCATGAGCATGCTGACTCCCCCCGGCATGGGCGGCAAATACCGGATCACGGGGACGAAGTACCCCCGGATGCGCCGGCCCCGGCGGCGAGGCCGGCTGATCGCGGCCGTGCTGGCCTCCGCGTGCGCGCTCGGCCTGCTGGGCTGGGGCACGCTACAGCTCATCGACGTCTTCAGCGGGGGCGGCTCGACCGCCGAAGCCGCGAAGGAATGCCGCACCAAGACCAAGGCCGACGCGGCTCGGGCCACGAACGGACATCCGGCGAAGGCGCTGCCCGCGCCCGGCCGGATCACCGTGAACGTCTACAACGCCACCGAGCGCACCGGGCTCGCCAAGGACACCGCGGACCAGCTGAAGAAGCGCGGGTTCAAGATCGGCGACGTCGGCAACGCCGGCAAGGACTACGACAAGAAGGTGAAGGGCGCGGGCGTGGTCCTCGGACCGGTGTCCGCGGTCGGTACGTCCCTGCCGGTGCTCGGCGCGCAGGTCGCGGGGGCGGAGCAACGCCCCGACGGGCGCAAGGAGGCCACGCTCGACCTCGTCCTCGGGGACGGGTTCAAGGGGCTGGTGAAGGCGGCGGACGCGAACAGGACTCTGACGGCCCTGACCGCGCCCGCGCCCACGACTCCGGTCGGCTCCGCGAAGAAGGGGTGCTGAAACCCCTTCTCCGGCCCTTTCGGGTCGCCGCTGCCGGGCCGCCGAAGGGTTCGGCTACTCCGCCGCGCCGTACAGCCGGTCGCCCGCGTCGCCCAGGCCCGGCACGATGTAGCCCTGCTCGTTGAGGTGGTCGTCGACCGCGGCCGTCACCACCGTCACCGGCGTGCCCGCCAGTTCGCGCTCCATCAGCTCGACGCCCTCGGGGGCGGCCAGCAGGACCACCGCGGTGACGTCGTCCGCGCCGCGCTTGATCAGCTCGCGGATGGAGGCGACCAGGGTGCCGCCCGTGGCCAGCATCGGGTCGAGGACGTAGACCTGGCGGCCCGAGAGGTCCTCCGGCATCCGGGTGGCGTACGTGGAGGCCTGGAGCGTCTCCTCGTTGCGGAGCATGCCCAGGAAGCCCACCTCGGCGGTCGGCAGCAGCCGGACCATGCCGTCGAGCATGCCGAGACCGGCGCGCAGGATCGGCACGACGAGCGGGCGGGGGCGGGCGAGCTTGACGCCGGTGGTGCGGGCGACCGGCGTGTCGATGTCGACGACCTCGGTGCGCACGTCCCGCGTGGCCTCGTAGGCGAGCAGGGTGACCAGTTCGTCGGCGAGCCGGCGGAAGGTCGCGGAATCGGTGCGCTGGTCGCGCAGCGTGGTGAGCTTGTGAGCGACCAGGGGGTGGTCGACGACATGGAGACGCATGCCCATAACGGTACCCGCGCCCCGGAGCGGCGGACGCTGGCGTCAAACCGTCCGTCCGGGGGAAAGTGAGAGGGACGGACTGGGGTGGTGTGACGTGTCTGACCTGCCTGAGACGCCCGACGACGCGCACGGGACCGGACCGGCGGTGCCCGAGACCGAGGCCGAGCGGCGCCGTCGCCGGGCCCGGTTCCTGCGCGAGCTGGCCGAGGCCCGCGCCCTGCGCGCCCGGGTCCAGCCGCGACGCGCCAAGGCGGCCCGGCTGCGCCACGCGATGCGGATGCGGACCTTCCGCTGGTAGGGCGGCCGCGATGAGCTGGGGCCCCTGGGCAAGAAGCGGGTGAGGAAGATCGCCGGGCGCGCCGACGTTTCCGAGGTGGGCGTGCGTGTACGTGTCGCAAAGCCGCGTACGATCCGCAAGTGGCCGCAATGAGAGCGCTGGTGACTCTGTGACGATTCACGCTCGAAACCGCCAGACACAGGGAGCCGAAGACGTCCCCTGAACGCCTTGTTTCTGCCACGATTCCGAGTGGGTGGGGCTCGGAGCCCAGCTCTCTCCGCCCAAGAACCTCCGCCGGGGGGACCCCCAACCGGCACGCCTATGACCAGTGGGAGAGTCACGGTGTACTTCGCCGCACTGCTCGCGCGCACCGAAGACGGGTGGGAAGCGAGCGACACAGAGCTCGACGATGTGGAGACCCTGTCGGATCTGGCCGACCTGGCCCGTGAGTCCTCTCCCGAGGAGGACACGGTGCTCGTCCTGATCGAGCAGGAGGACGCCTGGTTCGGCGTCGTCCGCGTGGACGGGGAGGAAGACCCCCGGATCTATGTCTCGGACGCGGCCGCCGCCGCCCGCAGCGCCTACGGCGAGCTGCTGCTCACCGACGAGCTGCTGGGCCGGGAACCCGGTGCCGCCGATGGCCCCGACCTGGACGAACTCGACCTCGACGGCACGGAGGACGGCGAGTCCGACGCCCCCGACGAGGACGAGGAGGGCGGCACGGGCGACGCGGTGCCGCACAGCCCGGTCGGCGACAGCGGAATCCTCGACGACCTGGGCATCAGCGAGAAGGAACTGCGCTCCCTGGACGCCGATGACGCGCTCGGTTCGATCGCCGAGGCCCTGGGCGCCTCGGAGGTGCTGGAGACCGTCCGCTGACCGCGGGACACCCGGTGCCCAGTACTCGACCGGTGCCCGACCCGGTGCGTGACCCCTGGCGGGACGCGATGCGGCTCGCCCTGGACGAGGCCGAGGCCGCCGTCCGGGGCGGAGACGTCCCCGTCGGCGCCGTCGTCCTGTCCCCGGACGGTACGACGGTGCTCGCCACCGGGCACAACGAGCGCGAGGCCACCGGCGACCCCACGGCCCACGCGGAGGTCCTCGCGATCCGGCGGGCCGCCGCACGCCTCGGCGAGTGGCGGCTGACCGGCTGCACCCTCGTCGTCACCCTGGAGCCCTGCACCATGTGCGCGGGCGCGCTGGTGCAGTCCCGGCTGGACCGGGTGGTCTACGGCGCCCGGGACGACAAGGCGGGCGCCGCCGGCTCGCTGTGGGACGTGGTGCGCGACCGGCGGCTCAACCACCGCCCGGAGGTCGTCGAAGGCGTCCTCCGTGAGGAGTGCGCCGCGCTGCTCACGGAGTTTTTCCGGGATCGCTGAATACCGATTTCGAACCACGCCCCACCGTGCTGTAAGGTCTCCCTCGGTAGCGTGTCCGAGCGGCCGAAGGAGCTCGCCTCGAAAGCGAGTGTGGCGCAAGTCACCGAGGGTTCAAATCCCTCCGCTACCGCTTCCGGAAGGGCCTCGTCTTACGACGGGGCCCTTTCCGTATGCGCTCAAATCGCCTTGTGCGGCGGGCCGTTGGTCCGCGATAAAGGCATGGCCGTTACACTCGCCGCCGGCAGCAGGGCCCCCAGGGGGTCATGGACACACGGGAGGGCCGCGGTGGCGGTGAACGCCAAGAAGATCGTTCTGTACGCGCTCGTGGTCTTCGTCCTGTACGTGATCATCACGGACCCGGCCAGGGCGGCCGGCTACGTCCAGATAGGCTTCGAGGGCATATCCGACGCGGCCGGGGCCATCGGGGACTTCATGACCTGGGCGGCCAACGGAGGAAAGAACTGAGGTACTCCGCATGATCCGCCACCTGGTCCTGTTCAAGCTCAACGAGGGTGTCGAGCGCGACGATCCGCGGGTCACGGCGGGCGTGGCGGCCTTCCAGGCACTGCCCGGCCGGATCGAGGAGCTGCGCTCCTGGGAATGCGCCTGGAACATCACCGACCGGCCGATCGCCTACGACTTCGCGATCAACTCCGCGGTCGAGGACACCGGCGCCCTCCAGCGCTACCTGGACCACCCGGCCCACCAGGCGGGTGTCGCCCTGTGGCGTGAGTTCGCCACGTGGGTGATCGCGGACTACGAGTTCTAGGGACCCCCCGAGCTCCGCTGAAGCCTCCCGCCACGCAGGCGGGGGGCTTTCGTGCGTTTTGCGCCCCAACTTGTCAATGTTTGAACACAACACGGCGTTATACGGTGCTTGCACACAGTGCACATGTCTTGTGATGCTATGACCGCTTTTGACGGATGATTGACCGAAGAGGTGGCGTTGACCGTGCCGGCCAGTACAGCGCCGCCCCAGGAGGAGGCCCCCGTCCCCGCCTCTCCGGAACCCGGGAAACGCCGTGGCGCGGACACCCGGGCCCTGACCCAGGTGCTCTTCGGCGAGCTGAAGCAGCTCGCCCCCGGCACTCCGGAGCACAACCGGGTGCGGGGCGCGCTGATCGAGGCGAACCTCCCGCTCGTGCGCTATGCCGCCGCCCGTTTCCGCTCCCGCAACGAGCCCATGGAGGACGTGATCCAGGTCGGCACCATCGGCCTGATCAACGCCATCGACCGCTTCGACCCGGACCGGGGCGTGCAGTTCCCGACCTTCGCCATGCCGACCGTCGTCGGCGAGATCAAGCGGTACTTCCGGGACAACGTCCGCACCGTGCACGTGCCGCGCCGGCTGCACGAGCTGTGGGTGCAGGTCAACAGCGCCACCGAGGACCTGACCACGCTGCACGGCCGCTCCCCCTCCACCGCCGAGATCGCCGAGCGGCTCAGGATCAGCGAGGAGGAGGTGCTCAGCTGCATCGAGGCGGGCCGCTCCTACCACGCCACCTCCCTGGAGGCCGCGCAGGAGGGCGACGGGATGCCCGGGCTGCTGGACCGCATCGGCTACGAGGACCCGGCCCTGGACGGCGTGGAACACCGCGACCTGGTCCGCCACCTCCTCGTCCAACTCCCCGAGCGCGAACAGCGAATCCTGCTGCTGCGCTACTACAGCAATCTCACCCAGTCACAGATCAGCGCCGAACTCGGCGTCTCCCAGATGCACGTCTCGCGGCTGCTCGCGCGCAGCTTCCAGCGGCTGCGCTCGGCGAACCGTATCGACGCGTAACCCTTACAACGGCCGGCTCACAAGAAGGCCGACGTATAACAGAGCCCCGGGCGCATACCGGGCAGCACTGCGGTCGCACGGTGGGCGCACCGAAGCACACACCCGAACAGCCCTGCATCGCAAAACCGATCGAGCGCTCACCGCCACGGGCGATTCGCTCACCAGGGCTGTTGCCGACGGACAGGAGCCGAAAGTCCGTCAGACCCCTTTTCTCCAGCGGTGATTCGCATCTCTCGTGTCGACATGTCACTACAGCGCGTTGCCGACATGTGACATTCTGCGGGAGACGCGTTTGCCGGGGCCCTGGCACCGGTATTCAGGTGAGGGCTGCGTTGTCGACCGACGGCGTGGCCGCGACCGTCCCGCGACCCGAAGGGGGTGGCATGTCCGCAGAACAGGGCAGCTCGAAAGTGCTGACGCCCGCGAAGAGCGAGGCGGCGCCCAAGGAGCTCGACGCACTCGACGTCATCGACGGCATCGAAGGCGTCGCGTCCCTCGACGCCGTGCCTGCCCCGGCCATCCCCGCCACGGGCGAGGCCATCGACACCCGCACCCTGTCCCGCTCCCTGTTCCTGCGCCTCGCCGCGCTGGACGAGAACAGCCCCGAGCGCGCCTACGTCCGGGACACCCTGATCGAGCTGAACCTGCCGCTGGTCCGCTACGCGGCGGCGCGCTTCCGCTCGCGCAACGAGCCGATGGAGGACATCGTCCAGGTCGGCACCATCGGCCTGATCAAGGCGATCGACCGCTTCGACTGCGAACGGGGCGTGGAGTTCCCGACGTTCGCGATGCCCACGGTGGTCGGCGAGATCAAGCGCTTCTTCCGCGACACCTCCTGGTCGGTGCGCGTCCCGCGCCGCCTCCAGGAACTGCGCCTCGCCCTCACCAAGGCCAGCGACGAGCTGTCGCAGAAGCTGGACCGCTCCCCGACGGTGACCGAACTGGCCGCCGTGCTGGGCGTCTCCGAGGAGGACGTGGTCGACGGCCTCGCGGTCGGCAACGCGTACACCGCCTCCTCGCTGGACTCCCCGGCCCCCGAGGACGACGGCGGCGAGGGCTCCCTGGCCGACCGGCTCGGCTACGAGGACTCGGCGCTCGAGGGCGTGGAGTACCGCGAGTCCCTCAAGCCGCTGCTGGCCAAACTCCCGCCCCGGGAGCGGCGGATCATCATGCTGCGCTTCTTCGCCAACATGACCCAGTCGCAGATCGGCGAGGAGGTCGGCATCTCGCAGATGCACGTCTCCCGCCTGCTCACCCGGACCCTGGCCCAGCTCCGCGAGGGCCTGATCTCGGACTGACGTCTCCGCCCGGCGGAGGGCCGGCCACCACGGCCCAGGGCTCCGCACGGGACGCTCACGGGACACCCCGTACGGCAACCTCCGTACGACGGCATGCTCACCCGGCCGCCGACGCACCCTCGCGGGAGCCTCGGCGGCCGTCGTGTGTCCGGAGCGCGGTCCTGGCGCGCGGTCCTGGCGCGCGGTCCTGGCGCGCGGGTTACTTCAGCGCGAGCCAGGCGACGCCGGCCACGACCACGAGGGCCACGATGACGCCGATGATCACGCCGACGCGGGGGCCGGAGGAGGAGGCGGCGGGCGCCTGCTGCTGACGCCCCTGCGGAGCCTCGTCGACGAACGCGCGGAACATCTGAGTGTTGCCGGCAGGGTCGTAATTGCCCTGGGGGCCCTGGGTGTTAGCCATGGCCCGAGACCTTAGCGAAGACGGGCCCGGGCCCCCAAGTGGGGGGCCACCGGGACAGACGGGGACACCCCTCCCGCATCGACCTGCATATTCACATCCGCAACGCTTGCCTTTGCCAAGGTTTTACGCGTGGACCCCCCTACTTATTTGCCTGTAGCAACCAATGGGTCTTATGGTTGCCCTAAGCAACGAATACGGGAGGTGTGATGGCCGAGCATGCGCAGTTTGACGAGCTTGCGCGCCAGCTCAGTGCTGTCGGCGCCGTGAAACGGGACCTCGTACGGGTACTCCCGCCCGAGTGTCCTGGCGGCTCGGCCGCCGTGCTGACGTTGCTCGGCCGACATGGCGACATGCGCATGAGCAAGCTCGCGGAGCTGCTCGCTGTCGATCTGTCGGTGACGAGCCGGCACGTCGCGCATGTCGCCGCACGCGGCTGGATCGAGCGGCACCCGGACCCGGCGGACAAGCGCTCGCGCATCCTGCGCCTGACGCCCGCCGGACAGGAGCAGCTCGACGAGCTGTCCGAACGGACCTCGCAACTGCTCGCCGAGCGGCTCGGCGACTGGACCGACGACGAGATAGCCCAGCTCATACGGCTGATGACCCGGCTGCGCTCGTCCTTCGGCGACTGCCGGTCCCCCTCGGCCCGGCCGCCCTCTCCCGTAGTCGAAGAGACCACCCGTACACCCGCAAGCACGTAAGAAAAGGAAGCCCATGGCAACGACCACACCAGCCGGTGTGCGGGCTCACGCCAAGCACGGGGGAGGCTCCTCGGCGGGCGACGCCCCGATGACCCACCGGCAGATCATGGAGGCGCTCTCCGGCCTCCTGATCGGCCTGTTCGCCGCCATCCTGTCCTCGACGATCGTCACCAACGCACTGCCGACGATCATCAAGGACCTCGGCGGCGGCCAGTCCGCCTACACCTGGGTCGTCACCGCGGCCCTGCTGACGATGACCGCCTCGGTGCCCCTGTGGGGCAAGCTGTCCGACCTGTTCAGCAAGAAGGCGCTCGTCCAGATAGCCCTGATCATCTACGTGGCCGGTTCGGTCATCGCCGGTCTCGCGCAGAACCCGGCGATGCTGATCACCGCCCGTGCGGTCCAGGGCCTCGGCGCCGGCGGTCTGTCCGCCCTGGTGCAGGTCATCCTGGCCGCGATGATCTCCCCGCGTGAGCGTGGCCGGTACTCCGGCTACACCGGCGCCACCTTCGCCGTCGCCACCGTCGGCGGCCCGCTGCTCGGCGGTGTCATCACCGACACGAGCTGGCTCGGCTGGCGCTACTGCCTGTTCGTCGGCATCCCCTTCGCGCTGATCGCGCTGGTCGTCCTCCAGAAGACGCTGCACCTGCCGGTCGTCAAGCGCAAGGTCAAGGTCGACTGGCTCGGTGCCTTCTTCATCACCGCGGGCGCCTCGCTGCTGCTGCTCTGGGTGACCTTCGCCAACGACAAGTACGAGTGGGTGTCCTGGCAGACGTACGTGATGGTGGGCGGCACCATCGTGCTCGGCCTGCTGTTCGTCCTCACCGAGTCCAAGGCCTCCGAGCCGATCATCCCGCTGCGCCTGTTCCGCAACCCCACGATCTCGCTGGCCTCGATGGCCTCGCTGTTCGTCGGCGTCGGCATGTACTCGGGCACCGTCTTCTTCTCGCAGTACTTCCAGCTCGCGCGGGACAAGTCCCCGACCATGTCGGGCGTGATGACCATCCCGATGATCGGTGGTCTGTTCGTCTCCTCCATGGTCTCCGGCCGGATCATCTCCAACACCGGACGCTGGAAGAACTGGCTGGTCACCGGCGGTCTGCTGCTCACGGCCGGCCTGGCCCTGCTCGGCCTGATGCGCTACGACACCCCCTACTGGCAGCTGGCCATCTACATGGCGCTGCTGGGTATCGGTGTCGGCATGATGATGCAGAACCTGGTGCTCTCCACGCAGAACCAGGTCGCGCCCAAGGACCTGGGCTCCGCCTCCTCCACGGTGAGCTTCTTCCGCTCCCTCGGTGGCGCGGTCGGCGTCGGTGTGCTCGGCTCGGTCATGTCGGGCCGGATCACCCACTACGCCACGAGCACCATCGGCGAGCTGAGCCCGAAGGCCCGGGTGGCCGCGGCCCAGGCCATGGGCGGCGGCGAGCTGCCCGACATGAACAGCCTGCCCACGGCGATCCGTCGTTGGCTGGAAGGCGCCTACGGTCACGGCATCGCCGACGTCTTCCTCTACGCGGCGCCCTGCGCCCTGGTCGCCTTCATCCTGGTGATGTTCATCAAGGAGGTCCCGCTGCGGACGACCGGCGCCCTGGCCCAGGCCGCGCAGGAGAAGAACGGGACGCCGGCCGAGGCCGCCGCGCCCGTCGAGACCACGCTGGAGAACATCATGCAGAACGAGGCGGGCGAGCCCGTCCAGGAGAAGGTGCCCAGCCTGACCGCGCCCGCTCCGGTGGTGGGTGCCACCGAGGCGCTGGCCACCGCGACCGCTTCCGCCGCGCCGATGACGGCCGTGGCGACCATCGCCGAGCCCGGCTCGGGCGGCGAGGGCACCCCGGTGCACGGCTTCGTCCGCGGCGCCGAGAGCGCCCCGGTCCCGCAGGCCGCGGTCACCCTGATCTCGCTGGCCGGCCGCCAGCTCGGCCGCTCGGTCGCCCAGGCCGACGGCTCCTACCGGCTGGCCGCCCCCGGCACCGGCTCGTACGTCCTGATCGCCTCCGCCGACGGCTACCAGCCGCAGGCCTCCACCATCGTGGTGGGCGAGGAGCCGCTGTCGTACGACATCCTGCTCAGCGGCACCAGCGGGCTGACCGGTGTGGTGCGGGCCGCCGGGAGCGCGCTGCCGGTCAAGGACGCCATGGTGATCGTCACCGATGTGCGCGGTGACCTGCTGGCCACCGCCGCCACCGGGGAGCAGGGCGAGTTCGCCTTCACCGACCTGGTGCCCGGCCCGGTGACCGTCGCCGTCAACGCGGGCGGTTTCCGGCCGCGCGCCCTGCCCGTCGAGGTCGCCGCCGCCGGCATCACCCGGGTCGCCGTCGACCTGGACGCCGGCGCCCGCCTCCAGGGTGTCGTCAAGGCCCCGCACGGCCCGCTGGCCGACGCCCGGGTGACCCTGGTCGACCAGGCGGGCAACGTGGTCGGCAGCGCCACCACCGGTGAGGACGGCGCGTACGCCTTCACCGACCTGGACAGCGGTGAGTACACCGTCATCGCGACCGGCTACCCGCCGGTGGCGACCGCGCTGACCGTCACCGGCACCGGTGCCGACGGTCACGACATCGAACTCGCCCACCCCGGCGAGTAGTTCGACCCGGCCCGTGGCAGGGCACGCTCCGAGCGGAGCTGCCCGGTGCCACGGGCCGGTTTCTTACGACCGATTTGTAAGGCCTTGCAGGGAGAAAACGGGATGGGACTGACCGCGAAGATCCGTACGCGGGACGGGTGGGCCGTGTCGCACGCGGTCGTGACGGTGACCGACATGACCGGCACGCAGGTGCTGCGGGCCGAGGCGGACCCCGAGGGGGCCGTACGGGACACCACCGAGCTGGCGCCGGGGGCGTACACCGTGATCGTGACGGCCGTGGGGTACGCGCCGGCCGCGTCCAGCGCGATCGTCACCGCGAGCGGCCGGGCCGAGATCGGCACCGTGACCCTGGCCCGGCAGGGCGGCACCGAGCTGCCGCCGCCCGGCCCCTGGACGATCGACCCGGCGCATTCCTCGGTCGCGGCGGTCGCCCAGCACCTGGGGATCTCCAGCGTGCACGGCCGGTTCACGGAGTTCGGCGGCACCATCGAGATCGCGCCGGACGACGTCGCCAAGTCCCGGGTGGAGGCGGTGATCAAGGCCGGGTCCATCGACACCGGCAACGGCATGCGCGACACGCACCTGCGCTCCGGTGACTTCCTCGACATCGAGAACCACCCGGAGATCACCTACCGCTCCACCGGGCTGACCCAGGCGGGCTCGGACCGCTGGACCGTGCACGGCGAGCTGTCCCTGCACGGCGTGGTCCGCCAGGTCGACCTCGACCTCGCCTACCTCGGCACCGGCGCCGACCCGTGGGGCGGCACCCGCGCCGCCTTCCGCGCCACGGCGGAACTGCACCGCGAGGACTTCGCGATGAACTACAACCAGGTGCTCCAGGCCGGCATCGCCGCCATCGGCACCACGCTGAAGGTGCAGCTGGACATCCAGGCAGTGCAGGGGGACAGCCTGCCGGCCGCCTGATCCCGCGCCGAGAGGAGCCCGCCGACCGGATGCCGGTCGGCGGGCTCCTTTCGGTTCTCAGTCGTCCGTGGCGCCCACGATGCGGCGGGCCAGGTCGCGGAGCTTGATGTTCTCCCGCTGGGAGGCGCGCACGAGGCTCTCGAAGGCGGCCTGGGCGTCGATGTCCAGGCGCTCCATCAGGACGCCGGTGGCCTGTCCGATCAGATCCCGGGTGTGCATGGCCTCGGTCAACTGCTCGCGCACGGTCACGGAGTTCAGGGCGAGGCTCACGTGCGCGGTGAACAGCCGGCCGAGCCGCGCGGCCGTCTCGTCGAAGGCGCCGGGCTTGCGGGAGTAGGCGGTGAGCACCGTCAGCCGGCGCTTGTCGGCGCGCAGCCGCATCGACAACACCGAGCGCAGCTCCTGCCGTTCGCCCTCCGCGCCGACGCTGTCCGCCACCCGCACCACCGGCGAGGTCCACAGCCGCTCCCAGTGCGGCAGGTCGGGGGTGCCGGCCTCGCGCACGAGGTCGTCGCTCCAGGCGACCGTGCGCAGCTCCTCCCCGCGCTCGAGCTCGCAGACTCCCGCGTGCTCGGCACCGGGCAGCAGCCGCACCGCGAGCCGGACCGCCGTGTCGAGGGTGGCGCCGGGGGTGGTGCTCCCGTGCAGCTCACGGGCCGCCACCGTCATGGCCTCGGCCAGGTCGAGACCGCCGGGGGAACGGGTCACCTCGGAGACGTCGTACGCGGAAAAGTCGTACGCGGAAGAGTCGGGCACGGAAAAGTCGGACGCGGCCACCACGAACCTCTCGGATGACATGACCGTACGGCCATGCGCTGGAGAGCTCCGCAGCACATTCCCGACTGCGAGCACAGGACATCAGAACTCTAGCTGCTCCATTGCGGTGAAGTGACCTCCCACCGGCCCCCACCGGAGCCCCCCGTCCCCGGCGCGCCGTGCCTGTCTCCAGCAGGGTCAGGCTGGATCGGGGGTCCGCGCCCTAGGCTGCGGACATGGCACCGAACATCGCGACGAACACCCGCGTCTCCCTGGACGAACTGCTGGACTTCGTACGGCCCCGCCACCGCGCGCTGCTGATCACCCGCCGCGCCGACGGCTCCCCGCAGGCCTCCCCGCTGACCTGCGGGGTGGACGACTCGGGCCGGATCGTGGTCTCGACCTACCCGGAGCGGGCCAAGACCCGGAACGCCAAGCGGGATCCGCGGGTGAGCCTGCTCGTGCTCAGCGACGACTGGAACGGCCCCTGGGTGCAGGTCGACGGCACCGCCGAGGTCGTCGACACGCCCGACTCGGTGGAACCACTGGTCGAGTACTACCGCAACATCGCCGGTGAGCACCCCGACTGGGACGAGTACCGGGCGGCCATGCTCAAGCAGGGCAAGTCGATCATCCGGGTGACGCCCGAGCGATGGGGGCCGGTGGCGACCGGGGGCTTCCCGGCGCGGCTGGTCGCCGGGGAGTAGAGCGGGGGGTTCATCCCCGTTCGACCATCGCCTCGATGCCCGCGATCAGCAGGTCCAGGGCGAAGGTGAAGTCACTGTCCATCAGCTCGGCGACGGTGCCCCGGCCGCGGGCGTCCATGATCGGCTGGGACTCCTGGACGAAGGCCGCGGTGCCGGGGTCCTCGCGGACCAGGTCCACGGCCTGCTGGTAGTAGTCCTCCGGGGTCAGCCCGGAGGCCGCGATCCGGCTCATGAACCGGGCCTCTGTCGTGCCGAAGCCGTACACGAACTGGAAGACGGCGGCGATCGCGCCCACCACCCGGTGCGCGGGCAGCCCGGAGCGGCCGAGGGTGCGCTGCACGCTGCGGGAGAACTCCAGCGAGCGGGGGCCGATGTTCAGGTACTGGCCGGCCAGCCGGGACAGCCAGGGGTGGCGCACCAGCAGGCCCCGGTACTCGGCGGCCAGGGCCCGCAGCCGCTCCCGCCAGTCGGTGGCGTCGTCCTCGCCGGGCAGGCGCAGTTCGCCGTAGGCCGCGTCCAGGGCGAGTTCGAGCAGGTCGTCCTTGGTGTCGACGTACCAGTACAGGGACATCGCGGTGACGTTCAGCTCGGCGGCGAGGCGTCGCATGGAGAAGTTCGCGAGCCCCTCGGCGTCCAGGAGGCGCACGGACGCGGCGGTGATCCGCTCCCGGTCGAGACCGGAGGGCTGCCCGCCGCGCCCGCGGCGCCGGTGCTCCTCCCGGAGCCACACGCTGTCCCGCGCCGCCCGCCCCGCCGTCTTCACCACCGGCGCACCTCCTCCGTTTCCGGCCGCTCGGGCCGCTGCCCAATGCTAGGGGGGAGCGGGGGCGGGGGACGCGGGCCTGGACCTCCGTTTCTGCTCGGGCGTCGGTGTCCTCCTCAGCCGTCCGTGCGCTGGGTGAGGTCGTAGAAGGTGGCGGAGCCGACGGTCACCTTCTTGAAGGTGCTCTGGACCCAGGAGCTGATCTGCGTCCCGGTCCCGGTCCCGCCCCCGGCGCCCTCCGTGCCCCGGCCCATGCCGCCGCCCATGCCGCCGCCGGCGATGAAGTAGTGGATCCGGCCCTCGGCCACGTACTTCTCGAACTGGGCCGGCGTCGGCGACGGGTCGGTGCCGTTGAAGCCGCCGATCGCCATCACCGGGTCACCGGTGGCGAGTTGGTAGCTCGCCGCGTTCTGCGAGCCGATGGACGCGGCGACCCAGGTGTACCGGGACGCGTCCTTCTCCAGCAGCGCCTTGGCCGCCGAGCCGACGTCCGCGCCGTCCAGCAGACCGCCGAGGCCGCCGGTGGGACCGCCGCCGCCCTCGCCGGTCGGGGCGCCGCCCGGGAAACCACCGCCGAATTCGCCGCCGGCGCCCGGGAACCCGTTCCCGTTCCGCCCGCCCGGCATGCCCTGCCCGCCGCCCGGTACACCTTGCTGTCCTTGCTGCTGTCCCGGCTGCTGCCCCTGCTGGTTCGGCTGCCCCGGCATGCCACCGCCGCCGAACCCGCCCGGCGCTCCGCCGGGCCGGCCGCCGCCGAAGCCCATCATGCCCGCGCCCGCCGGGCCCGCCGTCGGGATGGAGCCCTGGTGCGCGGAGTTCACCGTGCTCAGGGTGTACGCGGTCGGGCCGGCCAGCGCGGCGACCAGCGCCAGCGCCGCCGCCCCGAGGGCGAGGGGCCGCGTGACCCGCCCGGCGAAGATCAGGCCGAGGGCCGCCACCAGCCCGCCCACCAGCACCAGCCACCTCAGCCAGGGCAGATAGGTCGGCGTGCGGTCGAGCAGCACATACCCCCAGGCCGCGGCCGCCACCACGGAGGCGGCGAGGGTGAGCGAGGCCCACACCTGCCGGCGCCGCTCCCACAGTAGTTCGGCACCCATGCCGACGACCGCGGCCAGATAGGGAGCGAGGGCCACGGTGTAGTACTGGTGGAAGATGCCAGCCATGTAGCTGAACACCGCCGTGGTCATCACCAGGGACCCGCCCCAGACCAGGAACGAGGAGCGGGTGACCGACGTACGGCCGCGCCGCCGGGTCGCCACCAGGCCGGCGACCAGCAGGATCAGCGCGGTGGGCAGCAGCCAGGAGATCTGGCCGCCGATCTCGGAGTCGAACATCCGGTTCCAGCCGGTCGCCCCCCACATCCCGCCGCCGGCGCCGCCGCCGGGACCCCCGCCCCCGCCGACGCTGCCGGTCTCGTCGCCGTTGAGCCGACCGAACCCGTTGTAGCCGAAGGTCAGTTCCAGAAAGCTGTTGTGCTGCGAACCGCCGATGTACGGGCGGGACGAGGCCGGCCACAGCTCGACGATCGCGACCCACCAGCCGCCGGAGACCACCAACGCGACGGTTGCGGCGGCCAGTTGACCGAGACGCTTCTTCAGGGACACGGGTGCGCACACCGCGTACACCGGCGCGAGCACCGGCAGGATCAGGAACGCCTGGAGCGTCTTGGCGAGGAACGCGAGGCCGATCGCGGCCCCGGCCCACACCAGCCACCTGGTCCGGCCGTCCTCCAGCGCCCGTACGACGAGGTAGCAGGCCACGGCCATCAGCAGGGCGAGCAGCGCGTCGGGGTTGTCGAACCGGAACATCAGCGCCGCGACCGGGGTGAGCGCGAGCACCGCCCCCGCGATCAGACCGGCCGCGGGGCCGGACCGGCGGCGTACGGCGGCATACACGACGGCCACGGTGGCCACGCCCATCAGCACCTCGGGCGTCAGGATCGCCCAGGAGCCCAGGCCGAAGATCCTGACCGACAGCTCCATCGGCCACAGCGCGGCCGGGGGCTTGTCGACGGTGATGGCGTTGCCCGCGTCCAGGGACCCGAAGAAGAACGCCTTCCAGGACGTGCTGCCCGCCTGGACGGCCGCCGAGTAGAAGGAGTTGGCGTAGCCGGAGGCGCTGAGGTCGTAGAGGTAGAGCAGCAGCGTGGCGGCGAGCAGCCCGAGGAAGGCCGGGCGCACCCAGCGGGGGTCCTCGGGACGGCCGCGCCACAGCCGGCGCGTAAGGGGCGGCCGGGTCGCGGGGGCCGGGGGCGGCTCCCAGCCGGTCGTGCCGCGCGGCCTCTCGGACGCGTCGAGCGGGCGGTCGTGGGAGGTGCTCATCGGGACCCTTCCGGGGTGTCGGTGTCGTACGGCTGCCGCTGGTCCGGGAACACCCAGGCGCGGAAGAGCAGGAACCGCAGTACGGTCGCGGCGAGGTTGGCGGTGACGAGGACCGCCAGTTCGGTGGAGTGCGCGGGGTGGCCGCCGGCCGCGTCCAGGGCGGCCAGGGAACCGCTGGTCAGGGCGAGTCCGATGGCGAAGACCACCAGGCCCTGCGCCTGGTGGCGGACCGCGCCGCCGCGGCCGCGCACCTTGAAGGTGAGCCGCCGGTTGGCGGCCGTGTTGGCGACGGCCGAGACCAGCAGCGCGAGGCCGTTGGCGACCTGTGGCCCGCAGAACTGCCGGAAGCCGCTGTAGAGCAGCAGGTAGAAGAGGGTCGACAGGACGCCGACCACGCAGAAGCCGACCAGTTGGCGGGCCAGTCCCCTGGGCACGCCGGTCAGTTCGCGGTCGCGCGGGTCGTCGCCGAAGGGCCGGGCGAGCCGGTCCAGCGGCAGCGAACCGGTGGCGAGCGCCCGGCCGATCCGCCACACGCCCTTGAGGTCGTCGGTCGCGGTGCGCACGATGTGCACGGTGGAGTCGGGGTCGTCCACCCAGTCGACCGGCACCTCGTGGATCCGGAGCCCGGCCCGCTCGGCGAGCACCAGCATCTCGGTGTCGAAGAACCAGCCGGTGTCCTCCACCAGCGGCAGCAGCACCCGCGCCACATCCCCCCTGATGGCCTTGAACCCGCACTGCGCGTCGGAGAAGCGGGCCTTGAGCGAGCCGCGCAGGATCAGGTTGTACGCCCGGCTGATCAGCTCGCGCTTGGGGCCGCGCACGACCCGCGAGGAGCGGGCCAGCCGGGAGCCGATCGCGAGGTCCGAGTGTCCGGAGATCAGCGGCGCGACCAGCGGCAGCAGGGCGTTGAGGTCGGTGGACAGATCGACGTCCATGTAGGCGAGGACCGGTGCGCCGGACGCGGACCACACGGCCTTCAGCGCGCGGCCGCGGCCCTTCTGCTCCAGTCGTACGACGCTCACCCCGGGCAGCTCGGCCGCCAGCCGGGCGGCGACCAGCGGGGTGGTGTCCGTGGAGGCGTTGTCCGCGATCGTGACGCGGAAGGCGTACGGGAAGGTGCGCGTCAGATGCTCGTGCAGCCGGCGGACACACGGCTGGAGGTCCTGCTCCTCGTTGTACACGGGGATCACCACGTCCAGGACGGCCGCCGTACCGGCGACCGGGACCGGCAGGTGCTCCCGGGCCGGCAGGGCGCCGGTGGGCCAGTCGGGAGAAGAGTCGGTTCGCATGGAACCGACTCTTGTCAAGGGGCCTGTCGCACCGATGTGGTGGTGCTGTGGTGCGGCTGTGAGTGCGGATCGGCGGCGCGCGCAGGGGCGTTGGAACCGGTGGGGATGCCGGAACCGGTGGGGATGCCGGAACCGGTGGGGGTGTCGGGCCCGGTGGGGCTGACGAGGCTGATGCCGAGTGCGGGCAGGCGCACGGTGAACACCGTCCGGCCGGGGGCGCTTTCCACGCTCACCTCGCCGCCGTGCGCCGCGACGACGGCCTGCACGATGGCGAGTCCGAGCCCGGTGGATCCGGTGGCCCGCGACCGGGCCGAGTCCCCCCGGGCGAACCGCTCGAAGACATGCGGCAGCAACTCGGCCGGGATGCCGGGCCCGTCGTCCTCGACGTCCGCGCACAGCCACGGCCCCTCCCGACGCACCCGCGCGGTGACGGTCGTACCGGGCGGGGTGTGACGCTGGGCGTTGGCCAGCAGGTTGACCAGGACCTGCTGGAGCCGGGCGGAGTCCGCGCGGACCAGCGCGGGTTCCTCGGGCAGGGCGAGCCGCCAGTCGTGGTCCCGGCCGGCCGCGCGGACATCGCTGACGGTGTCCACGACGAGCGGCACCAGGTCGGTCCGCCCGAACTCCAGCGGCCGGCCCGCGTCCAGGCGGGCGAGCAGCAGCAGGTCCTCCACCAGCAGGGTCATCCGCCCGGCCTCGGACTCGATCCGTCCGAGGGCGTGCCGGGTGTCGGGCCCGACCTGTTCGCGGCCGCGCCGGGTCAGTTCGGCGTAGCCGCGGATGGAGGCGAGGGGGGTGCGCAGTTCATGGCTGGCGTCGGCGACGAACTGCCGTACCCGCGTCTCGCTCTGCTGCCGGGCCTCCAGGGCGCCGTGCACGTGGTCGAGCATCCGGTTCAGCGCGGCGCCGACCTGCCCGACCTCGGTGTGCGGATCGCACTCGGCGTCCGGGACACGCTCGCTGAGGTTCACCTCGCCGGTGTGCAGCGGCAGCTCGGAGACGCGGGTGGCGGTGGCGGCGACCCGGCGCAGCGGCCGGGTGGCGACGCCGACGATGACGGTTCCGGCGAGGCAGGCGGCGAGCAGCCCGGCGGCGGTGACGCAGACCTCGACCAGGATCAGGGTGTTGATGATGCCGTCGGTGTCCTCGGTCGGAATGCCCACGTAGAAGGAGCCGTTGGGCCCGGTGACGTACTGGGCCCGGTAGCTGCCGAGGCCGGGGAGGCCGAGGGTGTGCGCGCGGCCGTCCTCGGGCACGGTGCCGAGGGCCGCGAGCTGGGCCCCGTCGAGGTCCTGGGCGCTGGTGTACGGCGTGGACTTCGCCTTGCGGCCCACCTTGCCCTCGGTGGCGGTGCCGTCGCTCGCCTCGGCCACGACCGTGTACTGCGGCTGCGGACCCAGGGCGACGAACTGGTCCAGTTCGATGCCCGGGGGCGCCTGTCCGCCGCCGGGCATGCCGGGCCCCTTGCCCGGCCCCGGCGGGGCGAAGGCGCCGGAGGCGCGCTTGCCGACCTCGTCCAGCCGGCCGTCGAGCTGCGCGTACAGGTGCGAGCGCAGGGCCAGGGTGGTCACGGTGCCGATCACCGCGCAGACGACGGCGATCAGCACGACGGAGACGACCACGAGGCGGGTGCGCAGGGTGCGGGGAGAGCGGGGGGAGAGGAGGGACCGGAGGGAGAGGAGGGGCCCGCGTACCGGGCTCGACCGGGGGGCCGGTCGAGGCCGGAGGGGTCCGTTCATCACACGGCGGGCTTGATCAGGTACCCGGCGCCGCGGCGCGTGTGGATCATGGGGTCGCGCCCGGCGTCGATCTTCCGGCGCAGGTAGGAGATGTACAGCTCGACCACGTTGGCCTGCCCGCCGAAGTCGTACGACCAGACGCGGTCCAGGATCTGCGCCTTGCTGAGCACGCGCCGCGGGTTGCGCATGAGGAAGCGCAGCAGCTCGAACTCGGTGGCGGTGAGGTGGATGGAGTCGCCGCCCCGCGTCACCTCGTGGCTGTCCTCGTCCAGGGTGAGGTCGCCCACGACCAGCACGGACTCGGACCGCCGGTCGGTCGCCCCGGACCTGCGGATCAGCCCGCGCAGCCGGGCGACGACCTCCTCCAGGCTGAACGGCTTGGTCACGTAGTCGTCGCCACCGGCGGTGAGTCCGGCGATCCGGTCCTCCACCGCGTCCTTGGCGGTCAGGAACAGGACGGGCACGTCCGGCAGTTCGCGGCGCAGCCGCCCGAGGACGGCCAGCCCGTCCATGTCCGGCAGCATCATGTCGAGGACGACGGCGTCGGGCCGGAACTCGCGGGCCGCCTGGAGGGCCCCCTGCCCGTCCGTCGCGCTTCTGATCTGCCAGCCCTCGTAGCGCAGGGCCATGCTCAGCAGTTCGGTGATCGACGTCTCGTCGTCGACCACCAGCACGCGAACGGGGCTCCCGTCCGGCCTCAGCAGTTCGGTGCGCCCCTGGGGCGAGGTCGTGGTCATGGCGGCCACACTGTCGGGGCCCTCTGAGAAGAGTGTTTCACCAGTCTTGGTTTTTCCTGAGAAACGCACAGCTCCCACTCAGGCAACGCCTGGGCGGCCCCTCAGAACAGGCCCTCCTGCTCCCGGGGGAACTCCCGCACTGGCAGGGCGAGTCCGCCGCCCTCCCCCGCCGAGGGCACGATCCCCCACCCCCGCATCAGCCGGGTGTCGAGCACGACGACCCCGCGCCCCGGCACCGCCAGATGGAGATCAGGCCCGGCGGCCGCGACCAGTTCCCCGCTCACGGCACCACCGGGGACGAGCTCGGCCACCTCGCCGAAAGCGGCCGGTACGTCTTCGAGCCCGAAGGCCCGTACATGGTCGACGACGTCACAGGGCTCGGGCCGCAGGGACTCCGGCCACCGGGCGAGCGCGACGGCCCGCAGGTGCAGCTCCCGCACCTCGGCCGCGCGCTCCTCCTCCGCCTCGGGCAACTTCGCCCGGACCGCGCGTTTCTCGGTGTACGCGATCCGGTCCGGCACCCCCAGCGCGGCCCGCAGCAACTCCTCGGTACGCCGGGCCGCCATCAGGGGACCGGTGCCGAGCCAGCTGAAACAGACCGCCCCCTGCTCCAGCAGCCGGGCCGGCCCCCGCTCGACGGCCGTGATGCCGACCTTGACCATGCCCGGCCCGAACCAGGCGAGGTAGACGCGGTACGGCCGCGGGTCATCGGCCATCGTGTCGGCGGCCACGGAGTGCGCCCGGTCGAGCCGCGCGCACTCCTCACACCGGGCGCCCGTGCCGCGCCCCGGCACCGCCGCCCGCGCCGGACAGGCGTGCCCCCGCGCCCCCACACAGGTCCGCCCGCTCCCCTCCGGCACGGCGAAGCCCACCCGCTGCCCCCACGCCGGCGTACTGGTCCGCCCGCCCTCCCAGGCGAGCACGAAGCCGTCGCCGGACCAGCGAAGCCCTGAACATCTCCACATCCGTGCCATCACCCGTGAGGGTAGGGGGCGGGTGTGACAAGTGCCCTGGGCGACGAGATCCGCGGGTCAGCGATCCGTCGGCGGGCGCCCGCCGAGGTGCACCTTCACTCGACGGGTCGTTCGCTCGACAGGTCGTTCACTCGACGGCTGAGGTCAAGGGAATCGATTCGCCATCCCGCGGCGCGGCGGGCACGGTCACCTCGGCGGCCCCTCGCCCCCGTCCCGCCAGCCGGCAGCTGAGGCATCCCGTGTGCCCCTGCCGGGCCTGTGCGTCGCGGACCCGCAGCGGCCACTGGCCCCTGGGCCGCACCCCCGGCGGCTTGCCCCAGCCGGCCAGATGCAGGACCCAGGTCACCGGGACGCTCACCGCCGCGAGGACGAGTCCGCCGACGATCAACGGGAGCGAGACCGCGCACACCCCGAGCCCCACCGCACAACCGCCCACCGCCGCGACACCGAAGCCGGTCCAGCCGGCGATCGTGTGGCCTTCGTCGTACAGACTCATGGGGCAGCCTCCAGGGACGAGACCGACGAAACTCTCTCACTGACTAAGGCATTCATGGCTCGAATATCTCACGGACTAAGGGGAATTGGACAGATGCAGGGCACACCCCACCCGTCGGCCACCCCGGCCGAGGCCCTGTCGGCGATGGACCACCTCATCGACGCCCACCTGATCGGACAGCAGGAACTGGCCCGGCGCCTGGGCCTGACCGTCACCGATCTGGTCTGCTTCACCTTCGTCCGGCGGGCGGGCGAGGACCTGCTCACGGCCGGCGACCTCGCCGCCCGCGCACACGTCACCACCGGCGCGGTGACCGGCATCCTGAACCGCCTCGAACGTGCCGGATACGTCACCCGCCGCCCCGACCCCACGGACCGCCGCCGGGTGCGGGTGGCCGCCGTACCGGAGGCGGTCACCCGCGTCCAGGCGATGTACGCGGGCCACCACCGACGCCTCGCGGCCCTGCTCACCGACTACACCCCGGACCAACTGGCCGTCATCACCGACTGGTTCACCCGCTCCACGGCCATCGCGCACGAGTACCTGGAGAAGCTCAACTTCGGCGACCCGACGGAGGAGTGCTGACCCCGGTCAGTCCGGGCCGACCGGAAATTCCGAGCGTTGCCGGCGGGGCGCGGGATAGCCTCCCCTGTCGTCTCTCCGGGCACGGGCACGGCATGGGCATGGGCACGGAGATGGACATGAGCATGGGCATGGGCATGGGAGGCACCAGCGTTGTCAGGCCGATCCGCCGTCCGCCCGGCCGGGCTCGTCAGGCTTCTTCTCGCCCTGGCGGCCTCGGAGTTCGGGGACAGGCTGGTCCAGGTGGCCTACGCCCTGATCGCGGTGCGGGCGGGTTCGACGACGTTCCTCGCCGCCGTACTGGCCGCCCAGACGGTCCCCGTCCTGGTGCTGACCCCGCTCGTCAGCTCCCGGGGGTGGATCCGCTCGCGGACGGCGTGGCGGGCCGGGCTGACCGGGCAGGTGGCGGCGTTCGCCGGCGCCGCCACGATGGCGGACCACCGGATCGCCGTCCTGGGCTGCGTCCTGGTCGCCGCGTCCTGCGAAGCCCTGACGATGCCGTTCTCCCGCTCGCTCCTGCACGCGCTCAGCGACGGGCGGCAGGCCGAACTGGCCAGGTGGTGGGGGGTGTCGAAGGCGGGGGCCGGTGCCGCGGGCATGGGGCTGGCCGGTGTGCTGGTGACCGTGTCCGGCACGGCGTCGGCCTTCGCGCTGAACGCCCTCACCTTCCTGCTGGTGCTGACCGTGGCCTGGTCGCCGCGGGTCCCGGAGGACGACGCGCCGGGGCGCCGTAGCGCCACCGCGGGTTTCCGCCGCCTGGTGGCACCCGGCGCGTTCGGGACCCTCGGCCTCCTCTGCGTGACCGCCATGCTGCTCACCACCAGCCTGGAGGGCGTGTCGGGCCCCTTCATGCTGGCCCGGACGCCGGAGTACGACGCGCACGGGCTCGGCGTGGTGCTGGCCTGCTGGGCCGTGGCGTCCATGATCGCGGCGGCGGTGACTCCCCGGCGGGTCACGGGCGTCCGGGCCTTCCTCCCGCTGGCCGACGTCCTGGTGGCCCTGGCCGTCGGCCTCCCCAGCCTCGGCCTCCCCTTCTGGTGCGCGGCCGTCACCTTCGCCCTCGGCGGCATCGGAAACGGCGTGTTCAACCTCCTCCTCACCCGCGTCATCTGGTCGGGCGTCCCGGCCGAGGGCCAGCCGCACGCCTGGGCCGCCTTCAACTGGATCCTGAACGCGTCCCTGTTCCTGAGCTTCTCGGTCGGCCTCTTCCTCCGGCCTCAGCACGCCCCCGCGCTGCTGGCGACCGCCGCGGGCGTCTGCCTGCTCGCGGGCTGCTCGTACTTCCTGGTGCTCGCGCGGGCGCCCGAGGCGGCCCGGACGATCGCCTGAGCCGGCCCCGCCGTCTCAACCTCCACCCCGCCGCCGTCTCAGTCGCCGTCTCGGCCGCCGTCCTTGCAGCCGGACGCCGTCGGCAGGTCACGGCACCGCTGATCCTGGTGCGACTGCACCGCGGCCCCGCCGACGATGACGACGCAGATCAGGACGGCCATGATGGTCTGCGTGACCACCGTCACGACGGCCCCGGCCCGCGCGGCGATCACGGTCGCCACGACGGCGAACACCCCGACTCCGCCGACGGCGGCCAGGTACTTCCACAACGGGTCGGCGGTGACGGTCCTGGCCGGGTCGAGGTTGAACACGGACAGGTACCAGAGCCAGAAGATGCCCACGAGGAGGATCAGCTCAAGGAACACGAGACCGCATCCGGCCCCGATGTCGGCCCCCGGATCGGTGTGGCGGCGGCGCCCGGGACCGGTGGTCGCGTCGAAGGCCGGCGGAGCGACAGGCAGATCCATACCCGTCACCCTGCCCGCGCGGGCAGGACGAGCGCATGAGTACGACTACTCAGCCCCACCCGTCAACACCCTCCACCCGGCCGACCCACACGGATGAACGCGGTTCAGGCCGTCCTGTGGATCTCCGCAGGGATACCAGACCAGCCCACGTCGGCAACCACCTCCACAAACATGGCTTTTGGGGAGCGTCCCTCCGCAGCATTTCCAAGCGGAAAGGAGTCGGCGGCATGGCCGACTGGAAGCAGATCAGCGGCGCGCTGGTGCGGATCACGGCGGGATCCAGGACCAACGTGTGGGGAGTGAACGCGGCCGGAAACATCTACCGCTACACCGGCGACCTCCCCGGCTGACCCACGGCCCCCTGGAGAGAGGCCCCGGATCTCTCCAGGGCCTCTCGTCTGTGTGCGCTCGGCAGGATTCGAACTCACGACCTTCAGCGGTCGCCGACATCGAGTCCACGTCGATTCGCCTTGCGGCGCCGGGCCACCGTGAACAGCGTGGCACCGGCCGCCAGGGCCACGGCCGCCGCCGAGTACCACGGCAGCGGGCCCGTGCCGCCCGGCCCCGGGCCACCGCCCGTCCTGCCGTCGACCGTCACCGTGATCGGCGCGGTGTTGTTCTCGGCCTTATTGTCCTCAAGCGGGCGCGACACCCTGATCGAACCGGGGGCGAGGGCACCCGGCTCGTCGATGCGCAGTTCGAAGACGAACGGCGTGACCTGTCCCGCGTCGAAGTAGAAGTCGCCCTCGTAGTCCTGGCGGCACGTGTAGCGCTTGGCGCCGGGCTTGCCGTCGCCGGACCCGTTCCAGGGGCTGCACAGGTCCGGGGCCTTCACCGCCGTCGTCCCGGCCGGGAGCTTCACGTCGATGTAGGAGGTGACGCCCTCGCCGGGTTCACCCATGGAGTTCGCGATGGTGGCGGGCCCGATGTTCCGCGCGCCCAGTTCCACCTTCACCACCTGTCCGGCCTTGCCGTCGACCGTGTCCCCCACCGCCGCGAAGTCCATGGAGTTCGCCACCTCGACGCCGCCGCGCGCCTCCCCGAACTCCATCGTTCCGGGACCGCCGGCCCGCGGGACCAGCTTCAGCTCGCGCCCGGTGCCGCGGTGGACGCCGGTGAGCGGCGACGAGGATCTCCCGGCCGCCTCGCGCACGTACAGGCGCCACGAATCGTGCAGCGCGCTGCCGCCGACCTTCAGCGAGAGCTGGTCGAAGTCGTAGGAGCCGCCCGGTTCGACGGGCGTCTGCACATAGCAGCGTGCCTCCACGCCGTAGTCATCCCGCTTGCCGTACTCGCAGTTGCTGAACTCCTCCGTGTGCGACAGCCCCTGGGACAGGGTGATGTCCACGTAGACGCCCTTCAGCGGCCGGGCGCTGTAGTGCGTGAAGCCGACCACGGGGTGCACTGTCGTGCCCGGCCTCGTCGTGGTGCTGAAGTCGCGGCCCTGGTCGATGACCGGACCGACGTCCTTCACGGCGGCCTTGAACACCGTCTGCCCGAGCCGCGCGCCGCCCGCCTCGCCGAAGACCTTCACCTCGCCGGTGAAACCGGGCTTCGCCGCCGCGAGAGCCGTGAAGTCCAAGGAGGGCCCGTCCAGCAGATCGCCCGGCCTCAGCGGCTCGCCCCCGTGCAGTTCCCTGCCATCGCACACGAGGACCAGGGGCTGCTTCTCCACGCAGGCCGACGGGTCACCCGACAGCTTCATCTGCCCTTCGAGGGCCGTGGCGTCGACCGTCACGGTGAAGTCCGTCAGCTCCCGCGAGCCGGTGCTGCGCGCCGTCAGGGACGCGCGGCCGCCGAGTTCCCCCTCGTACGGCTCCACCCGGACCGGCTTGTCACCCAGGTCGTGGACGAACTCCAGCGACAGCCCGGCCTCGGCCGCCCGACCGGCGGACGGCGCGCCCAGGGACAGCAGCCCCACCGCGAGGGCGATGGCGCTCGCCCGCAGGGCGTTGCGGGACATACGACTCGGCACGGCGCTCCTCTGCCGGACGGGCGAACGGGAGTGATCCAACCGCCGCCTCAGACCGGCAACGCGCGCCAAAGGTTGCACAAACCACAAAAGCCGGAAGCCCCGTGGATCTCTCCACAGGGCTTCCGGTCTGCTGTGCACTCGGCAGGATTCGAACCTGCAACCTTCTGATCCGTAGGATCGGGCAGCAGGCCACGGGGCGTACCAGCGGCTTCCCACTCTGATGGCCTGGGTGCGCGAGCCTGCGCGTCCGTGTGCCGCCGTTGCCGTCAGCGTTGCCGTCACTCTCGAGCTGGGCAGTCACAGCCAGGGTGCTGTAGGCAGGCCGTCTGCATCCAGCCCATGCGGCCATCGAGCACCTAGTTGCAAATGCTGAGCTTTGCCCGCGTCAGCTGCCTGCTGATAGTAGGCGTCTGCCCCCTGCTGGTCGCCAGCCTTCTCCCGCCGCCGAGCCAGTTTAGCCAGGGCACTCTCGTCACCAACCTCGATCGCCTGACGATAAAGAGTCTCGGCCGCTTCAAAGTCCCCCGCCTCCTCTCGACGTGTCGCAAGGAGGCACAAGGCAACGGTGTCGCCACCATCTGCCGCTCTCCGGGCCAATTCTTCGGCCTCTGCCCAGTCTCCGCTGTCGTCGCGCAGCTGGGCGAGGTACGTCAGCGCCATTGCATCGCCATCATCTGCAGCCATGGTGACCAATGCTTCAGCGCCCTCTCGATCACCGGCATGCAACCGCATAGCGACGAGCGGAAATATTGCGGAAAAATCACCGACGCCCACAGCTTGGCGGATCAGGGCCATGGCTGCGGCCGACTCTCCGAGGGCATCCCGCAGCACCGCTAGTGAGTACAGCTCATGGGGCTTTCCAGCATCTACCACTTGCTTCTCCAATGCCTCGGCGCCCTCCCCGTCTCCGGCCTGTCGCCGCAACCGGACCAAGGCCACCAGAGCTCGGGATTCACCAGCATCAGCAGCCCGGCGATACATGGATGTGGCGCCAGCGGAGTCCCCAACTCGCTCCCGCTGCTCCGCCAGGAGGTATAGGGCCAAAGGATAGCCACCAGCCAGGGCCGACAACGCCACAGCTTCGGCCCCCTCCCAGTCACCATCGTCCACCAAATTGAGCACTAGATGGATCACCGCACGCATATTCCCAGCGTCGGCCGCCAGACGAAAAAGTGAATAAGCTTCCCGCTTAGCTCCGCATTTCTTATGAATGAAGGCAAGTTCAAGCAAAGCATCGCTATAACCTGATTCTGCAGCCTGCCGAAAAAGCGCTACTGCTTCCTCGTCGCGACCAAAGCTTTCCTGCATGCGCCCCATGTACACCAACGCGCTCGGGTCTCCGAGGTCAGCGGCCCGCTGGTGCAGATGATAAGCCCATCGGAGGCGATGTCGATCCAGAGCGGATTCCGCCAGATCGTTGAGGTCTTCGGCGTGGGCCAAGTGAGTAAAGGCCGCGTGCCAAAAAGAGTCGGGCGGGCATTTAGTTCGACGTGTCTTGCGTCCATGTTGCTCAAGGTAGTCCGCAAGCCGGAACATAGGACCGGTCGAAGGGTCTTGTGGTGCGCCGGGAGGGCTGCCAGGAGGACGCCGATCGGGGCGGGCACCAGTACGGCGCAGAGGTGCCTGTTTGCCGTGAACTGGACGGGCGAGATCGGCGAAGGATGATTCCGCCCAGTCTTCCGTGAGCTGATCAAAATTTCCATCGCTCAGATAGCCACTAGCAGCATCGATGAGGAAGCTCTGGGGCAGATGCAAACCAATACCGAGGCGGCGCCCGTCCATTGCTGCCTCCAGCAAGGCCTTGGCAGCCGGAGTGCCCTGTTCGTAGCGCCGCAGCAGTTCGGGGGCTCCGGCGAGATCCTGAGCTAACCGTCCGCCAGCAATTGCCCTTGTCAGGGCATCAGCCAACAGCTGATCACCGTTTTCCGCAAGAGAAGCCGCGGCTTGCAACGCCTGCTCGTCGAAAGAATCCGGAACCGTCAGTGTCCGCCCCGCCAGCAACTCCCGCACTCTGCTGTACCGGTCTCTTTGACCCGGCGAGGTCAAATCCGTGTATTCGTCGGCGAACTCAGGCCAAAGAGTACCCAACACGAGAATGGGCCCCCGCGCCGGTTCAGTGAGCAGGCTGTGGATGGCAGCTGCGACCCGCTCTCCCAGACCAGGATTGCCCAGGTAATGCTGCGCCTCGTTGAGCCATACCACGGTGCAGGGGCGCACTCGTTGCAGCCCCTCAAGTGCGGCCTCGCTCCGAGTCGGGTCGAAGGGATGCCATAGCCGCCATCCCCTGCTCGCCAGTGGCTGAACAGCTTCCCAACAAGCCCTCGTCTTGCCTGTTGAGGATGACCCGACCAGGACAACCATCCGGCTGCGGCCTTCAGTCGCATCTCGGACCGCCTCCGCAAGAATCCGATCGTGATCCCGCATAACGTAGCCGGACAGGTGCGTCAGACCCTTAGAACGGCCCCAAGTGATAGCAGGGCCGGCAGGATGGACCTCCAAATCATGAGGGTCCCAGTCGCTGATCGGTTTGCCTGGGCCCTCATCAGTACCGCAGATTGGGCCGGGCTCTTCGGTCGCAACCCTTCGAAGATCCAACAACTCCTTCTCCGGCAGTCGCAACACCCGTGCCAAGGCCACGACCGTCTGTGCTGATGGTGCGGCGATCGCATCGGGTTGAAAAGCCATCTGCACCGTCGTGCGACTCAATCTCGCCTGGGTGGCCAGCTGAGTTTTGGTCAGCCGCGTGCGAGCCAGCCCGTCTGCCAACCTCGTCTGCAGTTCAACAAGCGCTGCGTTCCGCTCCTGCTCAGGTTCGTGCACTTGCCCCCCAGACTGGTGTGTTCGCCAGTGTTCATCTTTGTCCAGCCGCACCCCGCCACACAGCCGTTCCGCGACAGTCCAGACACATCAATAGCCAGTCAAGTAAAGGAGCTTGTCGTGTCCGGCCTCGCCACTGTTCTGCTCACCATCGCGTTTGTGGTCATCGTCGCGCTGCTAGCCGCCGCCGGTGCAGGCAAGCTCGCCCGCCTGGACGGCGCCACCTACCCCACGGCCGTCATGAGGGCTGCCACCACGTTCGCCACCGTACTCACGCTCGCGGCTGCCCTGGCCGGCGCGCTCAGCCAGGTCTTCTCCTGAGCCTCTTCGAGGTCAACCGAGATAGGGCCGCTCACGGTGTTCCAGGAAGTGACGGATCCGGAGCCGCTGCGTGTGGTGCATCGGCAGCTGATCAATCTCCTCCGGCTGGACGAACCGCAGCTCCGTGGACTCGTCCGAGATCGCGAGCCGGCCCCCGACCGCGCGGGCGGTGAAGCAGACGTTGAACTGCCTGCGCACCTCACCGTCCGAGTAGGCGATGACATGGCGAGGGTCGGTGTACGTGCCCACAAGCCCAGTGATCTCTACGTCCAGACCGGTTTCTTCCTTCACTTCCCGGACGGCCGTTCCCGGGAGTGAGTCGGTCATCTCCATGCCGCCACCTGGCAGCGCCCAGAGATCGTTGTCCCGTCGGCGCTGAAGGAGAATGCGCCCGTCGCCGTCGGTGACCACGGCGGACGCGGCGACCACCAGGCTGTTCGGCTCTGGTGCCGCTGGGTCGTCGTAGTACTCGGTCCGTGCCATGGTCACCCTTCTCGTACCGGCGTCGCGGTCTCCCACACCGCGTCGAAGCTGCTGGCGTAGGTGTCGAACATGCCGCCCTTTCCGCTGCGCCGGAGATGCCACACGGGAGCACCGTAGGCGTTCACGCCCCAGACATGAGCATTGACCAGTGCTTGGTCATCCGCACGATAGATCGAGTTGTAGAGCGTGGTGGCATGGGTGCGCACCTCGATGCCAGGTACCCCGGCAAGCGGGCGGTAGTGCATGAGGGCGAGTCGGCAACGGGACTCGATGCCGTGGCCGAACCTCTCCTCTGCGCCGCGCTGTTGGACATTCGTACTGTCCGGGTCGCCGATCGCGATACGGACCGCACACCCGTCGTCCGCTCGCTCTCGCAACAAGTCGTTGAGCCGCGGGTACGCCTCGTGCAGGAATACGGCGGCGTACACCAGCACGTCGATGCGCTCGCGCGCCTGGGTCAGCATGTCCACGAAGGTGGACACGGGGATGTCCGCCCGCTGGCCGTAGAGGGCCACAAGTTCCGGACTGACAGCGCGGGCAGGACGTGCCTGCCGGAGCGCGGGCCATAGAGCGTGCACGTCTTCTCCTAGTGTTTCCGCTGCCAGCATGGCCGTGGCACGACGCGGCGTACGCCCCAAATTGACCCATCGTTCGACGGACTTGGGATCGACTTCCACCCTGTCCGCGAGGGCGGCGTACGTCCAGCCGCCGACCGCCATGGCAGCACGTAGCCTCTCGTTCGGCATCCCAATCTCTCCTAACACCTGGGGACGGCACTAGGGACGTTCTACCTGACGCGGGACGTCCCGAAGTGGGGTTTGTCGGAGGTTCCGACGTCCTGATGAGCGGCAGGATGCTCGTCCGCATGGCGAGCAACCAGCAGACCAGACCAGGCATCGGGGAACTGGCGAAGGACACTGCCAGTGGACGTATCGGCGTCGTCATGGGCGAGGTCGGCGCCCGGGTGCAGATAAGGCCCGTCGGCGGCGGCGTGGAGTGGGATGCCCTGCCGGACAACGTGGTGACCCTAACCGCGCGGGAAGAACTGAGCGCCCGCCTGGCCATCAAGAACGGCAACAGCCGGTACGGCCTGTGATGCGCGCCATCGGCCGGTATGCCGGGGTCCTGTTAATCATCATGATCAGCGGATCGTGTGGCCTGGTGATCGGCATGGCCCTCGGTACCAGCCAGTAGACCGGCCGCCCCGAACGGGGTGCCACCTTCCCTGGCTCCCCCTTCCCCGTTCGGGGTCGGCCTTCCATCCCCCGGTCGCCATAGGCCGTGCCTCGGCGACCGATGCAGGCGCAAGTGCCAGAGCACAGCGACGCTCAAGGAGTATTCGCATGACGGCAACGGCCAACGACCAGAAGACCGGTCGCGCGGTGGCTGGTGAGGAGCTGTTCGACAGCCTCACCCACTTCGTGATCGTCCACAACGGGCAGTCCCGCGAACGGGCCGAGCGGATCGCGGACCAGGCGGTGGCCTTCGTGGTCACCGCCTCGACCGCAACCGTCTCCATGGTCCCGTCCGACGATGTGGACCTCGGTCTGCACGCGCTCATCCTGCACACGAAGGAGTACGCCGCGCTCTGCGACCGGTACGCCGGCCGCTTCCTCCACCACAACCCCATGCCGGGCGGAGGGCCCCGTGACCCGAAGAAGGTCGCCGCGTCCGCGCACGCGATGAAGGCGGCCGGGTTCATGGTCTTCGACGGCCTCTGGACCGTGGACGGCACGAACCTCGCGCAGTGCGACGCGGACTGCGGCCGTCCGTACGGCCAGGCGTAGCGACACGACACCAGCGACGCGGCCGGTCTCGATGCGAGGTCGGCCGCGTTGCCCGGAAGGAGAACAGACGTTGTCCGGGACACCCCCTGAACTGCCGATCGTCGTGCTCGACGCACTGATGCCCAAGGCTCAGCGCCTGGTCGTCAATCGTCGGGGTTCGATGGTCTGGAAGGTCGAGAGCCATCGGGGGCAGTACGCCGTGAAGGTCGGTTACCCGATCGAGGCTACGGCCGACTGGCCCGCCCAGCCCTGGCCGGCACTCGCCCCCGCACGCGAAGGGGCCGTGCTGTACCGACTCGGCCTCGATGACTTCGCGTACGGCGAGTGGGAGCTGGGCACCTGGAACTTTCAGCCGTGGCACGAAGGGCCCGACCTGTACGAGCTGTGGAAGCCCTGTCGTGAGCCGGGCTCTCGTATGGAACCTCACACCAGTGCGGCTCTCGGCTGTGTAGGGGCGCTGGCCGAGTTGCACCACAAGGGCTGGGCCCACGGCGACGTGCAGCCCGCACACTTCATCATCGGCCCGGATCGCACGCACCTCATCGACCTGGCCTTGGCGCGCGGCGGACATGTCCCCGAGGGATACGACTTCCCGTTCCGCGGCTGCCTCGTCCACTACGAGGCGCCGGAGATCGCGCGCAGCGTGCTTGCGACCGGAGAGGCGGAGCCTACGCAAGAAGCCGATATCTATGCGCTCGGCGCGTCCCTGCTCATTTCCGCCACGGGCTGGCGGGCCGTCGAGTACCCGGACGATGCACCGCGCCCCGAGCAGAGGCGAGCCGTCGCGAGTGGCAAGCGCCGGCCTGTGAAGGTGCATGGCGAGCTGGGCGAACTTATCGACGCCATGCTCAGCCCGGCGCCCGAAGACAGGCCCACGATCTACGAGGTCGGCAAAGCCCTGAGCTGAGCCGTAGACCCACAAGCAGAAGACCGGACCACCCCTCGGCCTGGACAGCATTCGGGGTGGCCCGGTCGCGGAATCCCTGGTCAGGACCCCGGTGCCGATGGTACCGGGGCGGTTGGCGTGCCCGTATACGGGTGTTGTTCGAACCTCGGTTCCTCGTTGTCGCGTTGGAGAGGAGTTCTGACCTGAGCCACCGAAAGCCAGCCACGACGGCGGGTGCGCCGAACGAGCACCCGTCACGTGTGTTTCCAGCAACCACCCGCCGGCCTCGACCACGCTTCTTCGATGCGTCACGGTCCTCGGTCCCATTCCGGCCGAAGCGTTGTCAGCGTTGCATGACGCATGGGCACTGCCTGCGGCTCTGCGGCCGATCCGGCTTGGAGCGGCGGCCGGTTGGCCGGTGTGGTCACGCTTGGTCGGTGTCGGCCTGGTCCTGGTGCTCGGAGCGGTCGGGTTTCCTCCTGGCCTGGTAAACCGCCTTGGCGGTGCTGCGCGCTGAGCGGGTGGGGGCCGCCGGAGCGGTGGCGGAGACATGGAGCGGCGGCGGCCCTGGGCCGCCAGCGCGCGCGGCCCGCCGCAGGCGGGCCGCCTTGATCCAGTAAAGAAACTCTGAACAGCTCCGCTGCGCTGGGCTACTGACCGGGCGCGCGGCATGCACTGACCTCGACTATTCACATGGTCGTCGGTCCGTGCGCCGCGTTGAGCCCGATAGATCCGCTTTCATACCAGTTCGCTCTCGCGGTCGCCGAAACTTTATCCACAGGCCAGAGCTTGCAGGATGCCATTGCGGGCTTGGTCGGGGCATTCCCCGTCATCCCGTGACCTCTTCGTGATCTCGGTCGGGGGATGGTCGGCAGTGAGCGCTGAACTGTTTTCTTCCGAGCGACTGTCACACCGGCGAACTTTCCGACACCTGTAGCAGATGAGCCAGAGATCCACCCCGGCCACAGAGCTGGAGAAGGGGGAGTGCCGTGGGCCAGAGAAGCGGGACGTCACACCGATGCGGAGTTCGACACCTCTATAGGCGATCCCCCAAGGGGCGGCGGCAGAACGTAGCCGACCATCGCCGGATACCCAAACCGGCGATTCTCCGGACCATTAACGCTCCTGGCGGCGACTGGAAGGACGAGCGATGTGGGCGCAGAGAGACACCGGTTCCCGCCCGGCGGGATGCAGAGGATTCCAAAGGTCGGATTCTGCCCGCCCCGCGGGAGCGCTGCGCCGCACACCACGTAGGTGTCCGGTCCGGCAGATAGACCTAGCAACGGCCGCGATTACGGCTTGCCAAGCGGCACGGGCAAGCCCTGATCCGGCGAAGGATGACCGCCGGGCAAGCCTTCGGGCAAGTCCTCGGCGGCTGGCGCAACAGGACAACGGCACCGCAGCGAACGGGGAGACATGACCGAGCAGATACGCGACTCAGAAAGGGAGCTGATCACTGTTCACGGCCGGGAGGCGGCAGAGGTGGTCGCACTGGTCCGCGAGATGAGGGCCACGGTGACGAGACTCAGCCATGAAGCAACGCAAATGCGACAGGAGGTCGCTCGGCTCAGGAGTGCGGCGATCAGGACGGCGGCGGTTGCTGGGCCTTCTTCAGGGCCTCGACTTCCCGACGCAACTCTTGGTGCTCCGCGCTGAGTGCTCGGATCTCGTCGCGTAGGTCGGCCAGCAGTTTGATGAGGGTGGACCCGGTGGATTCGCTACCGGGCTCCTTCTCCTCGGCCTCTTCGTCCGGCCCTTCCTTGTCCTTCTTGGCCAGGTACCAGGCGGGCGGGTTGTAGTCGATGGTGAACTCGCCCGTACCGTCGGCGACGTCGGCGACGAAGCTACCCCGGCCATGGATGGTGTAGATCAGCCCTTCGTCCCGCAGCACGTTCAGCGCGCTTCGTGCGGTCATGTTGGCTACACCGAAGCGCTCCTGAAGCTCACGGACGGACGGCATCTGCTCGCCCGGCTTGAAGCGGCCTTGCTTGATGTCGCGCCTGAGCTCGTCGGCTGCGTGTTGGTACGGCGGCCGGCGATCCTGCTTCTTCTCTGGCGCGGGAGTCATGCCCCAAGGGTAGCGACCCTTAGCTCCCCTAGCACACCCCGCTGACATAGCTGAACTGCGTCGGCTTGTGCCTAGCTCACCCTTGTGACTTGACAGTGCTAGGTGAGCGAGGTTCTATAGGTCGTGCCCCGCCACTCGGCGGAGCGCCTACCGAAAGGACACAACACCGATGGCTCGTATCCGTGTTGGGCTGCTCCCGTCCGCGTCGTTCATGGTCGGCAACCTGCCGGTGCCGAAGTATGCGGACGCCGAGAAGACCCAGTTCGCGACCGACCGTGAGACCGGCGCGAAGCTGTTCACGGTCACCCTCTTCTTCATGGAGGAGGACCGCGCCGAGGCGCTGAAGATCACGGTTCCGGAGACCGGTCTTCCCAACGGCCTCAAGCCGGGTGTGCCGGTCATGCCAGTGGAGCTGTTCGCCACTCCGTGGGCCCGAATCTTCAACGGGTCGCTGTCGGACGGCATCGCCTACCGCGCGGACCGCCTGGACCTGATCGGCGGCCCGGCCTCGGTCGCTGAGGCGGCGTGAGCGGTTATGCGTTCCGGTCCGGCGTCAAGTGCGGCTACCCACTGCCTCACGCCGGGCCGGATGCCCGGCTCAGTAACTCCCTCAGCAACTCGGTGGCGGCCGTGCTCGTCGGCTACGGCTTGCCATGCCGCGCCACCCCGGATCAGGCGGCGCTCGAAATGGCCCTCGCTGCCTTCCTCTACAACTATCAGGAGAGCAACACATGAAGGACAACGATCCGACCGGAGGGGTCTTCGGCTACGCCCCCCTGGTCGTCAGCGTGGCTCTGGTCGTGCTGATCGGCTGGTCGGTGTGGTGGGTGGTGCGTTACCTGCGGGCCGACGCCATGACACGGCAATCCATCCGGCAGGCCGTGCGGGTGCGGCGGACGTGGAAGCGGCTCGCACAGATGCTGAAGCTGTGCGCCACGGACAAGATGCCGACCCCGCTGGCCTCGCTGGCGAGCACGGACGGCAAGCCCGTGAAGCCTCGCGTCCTGGTCCCCGCGCTGAAGGTCACGCATGACGCGTTCGGGGTGATCGCGCGGGCAGGCTGTCTGCCGGGCGTCGGCCTGGCCGAGTACCAGAAGGCGGCCCCCTACCTGGCGGATGCCTGGCGTATGACCCGCGTGTCCGCGCTGCCGGGGGACAAGCCCGGACACGTCATGCTGCGCGGGGTGCGCGTGGATCCGCTGATCACACCGACCGTTCACACGCCCACCGGCCGCCCGCCTGAGGAGTACGCGAAGTGGGACCTGGGGGTGGACGAGTTCGGCATGCCCGTCTTCGTGCCCCTCAAGGAAGTGCCCGGAGTGGCTATCGGCGGTCTGCCGGGCTTCGGGAAGACCTCGTGTGTGAACCGGCTGGTGTGTGACTGGGCGCCCTCGTCGGCCGTGCAGTTCGTCTTCTTCGACGGGAAGGTGTCCCACGCCTACGAGGGCGACTACGCCGACCTCGTACAGCGGGCGTTCGCGTTCTGCGGGGATGACCTGGAGGAAGCAAACAAGCTCCTCAAGGAGCTGGTGGAGCTGCGCCGCGCCCGCTCCGCGAGCATCCGCAAGGTGCTGGGAACGAAGAACATGTGGCACGTCGGCCCGTCGGCTGACTGGCCCCTGATCGTCGTCATCATCGACGAGGCCCACACCTACTTCCGCGACCACAAGGGCTCCGACCAGGCCACGAAGAAGCTCGCGGCGTTGGCGGCGGAGAACGCCCGGCTCACGGAGGACCTGGTGAAAAAGGGCCGCTCCGTCGGCTTCCTGACGCTGCTCACCACGCAGAAGACCACCGGAGACGCCATCCCCACCTTCATCCGCGATGTCTGCCCGGTCGGCCTGTCCTTCGCGCAGAAGACCGCTGACGCCGCCGTGGCCGCGCTCGGCGACGACATCCGCGAGTGGCCCGACGCGAGCCCGGTCCTTCTTCAGGACCCCGCGTACGTCGGTGTCGCGGTCATGTCCCAGCACGGCCGACCCGGCTTCATCCGCATCCGCACCCCCTATGTCGCCGACGAGGACGCCGCCCGCGTCGCCGAAGCCACCGCCCACCTGGTACGCCATCCGGCCCGGCTCCTGGAGGACCTGACCGGGCGGACGGTCGTGGACCTCACCAAGGACGACCCCACGCCCCCCGCCATGGCGGCCTGACATGCGCCGATTCATGAGGATCTACATCCGGCACATGCGCAAGGCGATCACCGCTCAGGACTTCGACTTGGCCGGTCGGATCGGCATCGCCGCCTACCGCGTCGCCAACGCCAACGAACGTCGGGTCCTGGAGACCTACCTCGGCCCGAACGCTGCCAGACGGGCCGGCCTCGCCCCCAGTCCCTGACCACCCCCGCCGATTCGCCATCGACACCACGAGAGGAGGTGAACTCCCAATGTCTGAGGACCGGATCACCCAGCGCACCGTGACCGTGGTCATGGGCATCATCGCCGCCCTGGCGTTCGTCTTTTCCTTCGGCAACGTCTGGGACCTGGCCCTGCGCCTGGGCGTCCCCGCCCCCATCGCACCCCTGATCGCCCCCATGGTGGATCTGTCCGTGGTCGGCCTCCTGGTCGCCCTGCGCTACCTCTCCCTGCGCGGCGTCCCGCCCGAGCAGATGAAAGCGGCCACCCGTCTCATGCACGTCTCCGGACTGCTGACCCTGGCCCTCAACATCGCTGAACCCATCGTCGCCGAGCACTACGGCCGCGCCGCTGTGGACGCCGTGGCCCCGGTACTGCTCCTCGGCTGGGGATCGGTCGGCCCGCAGCTCCTGCGCTCCTTCCACGCGGTCACCACCGACGCAGCCGCCCCGGCCCCGGCTGACGAGACGGAACCGGCCCAAGAGCCCGCCCCCGACCCGGTTGCCGAGACGGAACCCGCCCGAGAGCACGCCCCGACCTCAACCGAGCCGGAACCTGCCCCGACGCCTGCACCACCCGTCACGCCGGAACCTGCTCCGGTCGTCGCACCCAGCGCCCCGGCGCTCGTCGCACCCGCGCCTGCGCCTGCGCCTGCGCCTGCCGTCAAGGTGCCTGAGCCGCTGCTCGCCGAAGCACGCTCCATCGCCGCATCCCACCACGCCGAGCACGGCGAACCCATCACAGCGGCCCAGCTCAAGAGGCGACTCGGCATCGGCCTGCCCATGGCCACCGCCCTCCACGCCGCCCTGTAAGGCCGCCCTACCCCGCCGGCCCTCGGCATCTCCCACCTTCGCCCGTCCCTGGGCCCAGTCCGTCATGCCTGCGGGCAGCAGCCCGAGCGCACTGTTCGCTGCTGCCCGCAGGTCACACCCTCGCGCCAGAGAGGAGACCCCGCCACTCATGCGCCGCCCCCTCGACCTGCGGCACGTCGTCAGCCCCGGCCTGCGGGACCTGATCGAACTGGCCAACACCCACGACTTCGACCGCGTCACCGAACAGGTCCGCAACCTGCGCGGCTGCACCCGTCCCATCAACCTCCACGGCTGGACGGTCACAACCGACGCCCTGCCCGTCCAGCAGCACGTGCGGCAGATGATCCGTACCGCCTGGGCCCTCGGCCACCTGCCCGAGTTCGCCGAACTCAAGCTCTGGAAGTGGGCTCACATGCTCGGCTTCCGCGGCCACTTCTCCAGCAAATCCCGCGCCTACTCCACCACCCTCGGCGCACTCCGCGACGTACGCCGCGCCTGGCGCCTCGCCCAGGCCGAAGCAGCCCGCGCCCGCGCCGGCCACCCCACCACCAACGAGACCACTCTCGTCACCGCCTCCTCCTGGACCTACCTCAGCAGCGGCTACCGCCCGGGCGAAGAACTCCTCGCCGCCCAGGTTCGCTACGACATCGCCCACACCCAACGCCTCAAGCAGGAAGGACTTGTACCCGCATGACGACGGCCGTGCTCACCGTGGACCAGGTCGCGGAACGTCTCGGCATCAGCCGCTGGAAGGTCCACGACCTGATCCGCTCCCGTGAACTCGCCTCCTTCAAGATCGGCCGCTGCCGCCGCATCAGCGAAGCCGCCTTGGACGCCTACGTATCCCTCCGCACCGAACAGGAAGCCGCCTGATGGCCAAGCCGAAGAAGAACGCCAACAACGAGGGCACCATCTACCAGCGGAAGGACGGCCGTTGGGAAGGCAGTGCCTACGTTCTGACGACGGACGGCACCTACAAGCGGCGCAGCGTCTACGGCAAGACCTGGGAGGAGGCACACGAGAAGCTGACCAAGCTCAAGGCCGACTCCCTCAACGGGTTGCCGGTAGCCACCAGCAAGATGACCATCAGTGAGTACCTGACGTACTGGCTGATGAACGTCGCCCAGGGAAAGGTGCGCAGGACAACGTACGTCAACTACGAATCGCTCATCCGCAACTACGTCACGCCTGAGTTCGGCAGGAAGAAGCTGGCCCGGCTCACCGCCCGCGATATCCGGGCCTTCCTGGCCAAGACGGCGGCCACCTGCCAGTGCTGCGCGCAGGGCAAGGACAAGAGGCGGCCGGAGCACAAGCGGCGCTGCTGCGCCCTCGGCAAGTGCTGCAAGAAGCTCCCCTCTGATCGGACGGTGCGCTTCCTGCTCGTGATCCTGCGGGCCGCCCTTCAGCACGCCGTACGAGAAGACGAACTGCCGCGCAACGTGGCCCGGAACGTGGAGCTGAGCATGGGGACGAAGCGCGAGATCGAACCGCTCACCGCCAAGGAAGGGCGTCAGCTCCTGGCGACGGCCCGTGAGTCCCGGCTGTGGGCCGTCTACGAGCTGGCGGTCCGCGTCGGGCTGCGTCGGGGTGAACTGCTGGGACTGCGCTGGTCGGACGTGGATCTCCACGAAGGTGTCCTCACCGTCCGGCAGGCCCTACAGCGGGTCGGTGGCGAACTGCTGATCGTCGCGCCGAAGACTCAGCGCTCGGCCCGCCGCGTGGCTCTGCCGGCCGAATGTGTGACGGCGCTCCGTGCTCAGCGCGCGCAGCAGGTAGCCGACCGGAAGGCAGCCGGTGCCAACTGGAAGGGGACGGGTCAGGGCCTCGTCTTCACCCACGAAGAACGGGACCCCCATCGAGCCGCGCAACCTGAACCGGTCCTTCGAGACGCTGTGCGCTCGCGCTGGAGTCCGTAAGGTCCGCTTCCATGACCTCCGCCACACCTGCGCGTCCCTGCTCCACGAACAGGGCGCCGACGCCCGAATGATCATGGAGGTCCTGGGTCACAGCTCCATTCGCGTGACCATGGACGTCTACACCTTCGTCCGGCTCGACTCCCAGCGCTCTGCGTTCGATCGCGTCGGAGACGCGCTGAGGGGTGACGGCAACCGGCCGGATGATGACGACGGCACGGCCGGTGTCCTCATAGCCATCTGATCGGCTCCGCATCCGCGCTCCGAGGCGGTTGCCGTCAAACACTGCCGTCAAGGCAAAAGCCAGAGGCCCTGTGGATCACTCCACAGGGCCTCTGAACTGTTGTGCACTCGGCAGGATTCGAACCTGCAACCTTCTGATCCGTAGTCAGATGCTCTATCCGTTAAGCTACGAGTGCTTGTTCTTTTGTTCTTGTCTCCGTTTCCGTTCCTTTCGGCCCGTCCCGGCGACAGGAAGAACATTACATGACTGCCGCCGTCATGTGAAATCCGATTCGCACACCCCTTTTGACCTGCGGAAACGTCCAGGACCGAGGTCGGGAGCGGAGCCGGGGCGGAGCCGGGAGCGGACCCCGGGTGGGAACGACGAAGCCCCGGTCACAGGGACCGGGGCTTCGGTTGGGGCGGAGGCGGAGGGATTTGAACCCTCGATGGGCTTTAAGGCCCAAACCGCATTAGCAGTGCGGCGCCATAGACCGGACTAGGCGACGCCTCCAGCACAACCGCTCCCGCGAGCGCGCGAGTGGTGCGTGCAGATGATGACACAGCCAGTGGCCCGTCACCAATTGACCCCCACGGTACTAGGGAGTCGGGCCACAGGGCAAAGGGCTTCTTCCTCGGGGTGGCGTTTTCCGGGGGAACGTGGCGCAACGTCCTCGGAAGTCGGGCGTTGAGAGGGGCATGAGTTCTCTTCTGTCCGGTGTCACCGGTCTCGCCATCTCCGCCGCGTCCGCCGTCTCCGCGGCCGTCGCCGTCGCCGTCGTCCCGCTGATCGCCGCCCCCGCCGCCGCCGTCGGCCAGGGGCACGAGCACAGGGGTGATCACCTCACCGTCGTCGTCCGGCACGCCGGGGCCGGGCGGGACGGGACGCACGAGCTGTTCTGTCATCCCAGCGGCGGGCATCACCCGAACGCGGAGCAGGCCTGTCAGAAGCTTGACGCGCAGACGCAGTGGGGACGCGATCTCTTCGCGCCGGTGCCTCCCGGGAGCATCTGCAGCATGATCTCCGGCGGGCCTGCCACCGCGCGGGTGATCGGCACCTGGGCGGGACGGCCCGTCGACGCCTCGTACGACCGGCACAACGGGTGCGAGATCGAGCGGTGGAAGCGGATGGTGCCGCTGCTGCCGGAGATCGGATAGGCCCGGCCCAAAGGTCCGGTCGTCACCGCATCGGCGTCACTTCCTCGTGGGACCTCCCTCTCATCCCGCACCCCCGGCACAACACGTGCGCATAGACTCCCTCGCGTGACACGTCGCGGGCCGGTTGGCAAGATGGCCCGAGCGGTCGGCAAGGTGCGGTAACAGGGAGGAAGCGTCTCGTGAGCAGCAGGCCATCCCGAGGCGCTGCTCGCCTCGCAGCCATACTCGACGCTCTGCCGGACGCGTTGATCCTGGTCAACGCCAACGGAACCGTCGTCAACGCCAACACCATCGCGCTGGAAGCCTTCGAGGCGCCCGGCACCGCGCTCGTCGGGCGCGGGCTGCTCGATCTGCTGCCCGAGTTCGACTCGCGGCTCATCCCCGGCTCCATGCGGCGCCCCGGCCAGCGGGACCCGCAGGGCCGGACCAAGCCGGCGCGGATGGTCGCCCGGCGCACCGACGGGACCGAGTTCCCGGTCGAGGTCACCAGCGCGAACCTGGAGAACGGGCAGCAGGCGTACGACGGTTACGGCTACACGGGTGACGAGCTGCTGATGATCGTCGTCCGGGACCTGTCCGGGACCGTCGACACCGAGGCCGAGCTGGCCCGCTCGCAGCGGCAGACCGAGATGATCCTGCGGGCGGCGTCCGAGGGCGTCGTCGGCACCGACACCGACGGGCGGATCGTGCTCGTCAACCCGGCCGCCGCGCAGATCCTCGGCTACCGGGCCGGCGAGCTGGGCGGCAGGGAGCTGCACGAGCTCGTCCTGCACTCGCGGGCCGACGGCTCCCCCTTCCCGTACGCCGAGTCGCCGCTCGCCGACACCCTGCGCTCCGGGCGCAAGCACCGGGTGCGCGGGCAGGTGCTGTGGGCCAAGGGCGACCAGCAGGTGCCGGTCGACCTGACCACCGCGCCGGTGCGGGACGGGGACCAGCTCGTCGGCGCCGTGATGACCTTCACCGACCGGCGGCCGTTCGACTCCCTGGTGGACGAGAAGGCCACGCTGGAGCAGGCGCACGCCGAACAACTGGAGAAGCTCTCCGAGGAACACGCCTCCGACCTCACCGCGCTGCGCCAGCAGCACGCCACCGAGGTCGAGGAGCTGCGCGAGAAGTACGACACCGAGCTGGCCGAGCTGCGCGAGAAGCACACGGAGGAGCTGGCGGCGGGCGAGGAGCGCTACGCCGCGCTCGGCGAGCGGGAGAAGGACCGGTACGAGGCGCTGGCCGGGCGGCACGAGCAGTTGCTCACCCTGCTCGCGCGGTCGCTGCGCGGCCCCCTGGACGAGCTGCGGCGCGAGCTGGCCGCCCTGGCCGCCGACGACGCCGGGCAGCTGTGGCCCGAGGCCAACCAGGTGCTGCACCATCTCTCCGCCGGGTACTCGCGGATCACCACCCTCATCGACAACGTCCTCGCCTACCAGCGGATCGACACGGGCAGCGAGGACATCACCCGTACGAAGGTGATGCTGGACGCCGTCGTCGCCGCCGGTGTCGACGGCGCGGTGGAGCTGATCGGCCCCGGCCGGGTGCAGTTCGCCGTGCACGCGCCGCCCATCGAGGCCGAGGTCGACCCGCAGCGGCTCGCCACCGCGCTCGCGCACCTGGTGGCGGACGTCGCGGGCGTCGACGCGACCGGCAACGCGCCCGTCTCCACGGGCGGGTACCTCGACAACACCGTGGTCGTCGCGGCCGCGCAGCGCGGTTCGGTCGCCCGGATCGAGGTGCGCGGGCCGTACGCCGGCGGAGACCCGGTGCACGAGCCGATCGTGCGCGGGATCGTGCGCGCCCACGGCGGTGTGCTCCAGACGCACGAGGTGCCGGGCATGAGCGGCAGCGCGTACGTCCTGGAGGTGCCGCTCGGGGGCGGCGCGGGGGCCGTCGCGGGGGCCGTCGCGGGGGCCGTCGCGGCACCGCCCGCGCAGCTGGAGTCCGCCGAAGCGGCGGAGGAGACCACCGGTGGTGGCCGCCGGCGGGCCCGGCGGGGGTCCACGGACGCCTTCCTGGACGCCGACGTGAGCGGTTCGGGTACCCCGGCCGGTGACGCGCCCGTGCCCACCGGACGCCGGCGCAGGCGCGCGGCCGTGCCCGCCGAGGAGACGGCCGCGGTGCCGGTCGAGGCCACGCAGGGCGCGTCCGGCGGGACCGGACGGCGCCGCGGACGGCCCGCCGAACTCGATCCCGCCCGCGCCGACGCCGGTGCCGACGGAGTGGCCGAGGGGGCCGTGGTGACCGCGGCCGAGCATGCCGCGGGGGCCGCCGCCTCCGGTACGGGGCTCGGGGGGACCGTGCCGCCGCAGGGAGTTCCCGTGCCCGCCCACCCGGGCGCCGAGCCGGCTCCGCAGGCCGCGCTGCCCGCCGCCCTTCCGGCGGCCGGGGGCGAGGGCGCGCCGGATGCCGAGGACGCGGCCGACGCGGGCCAGTCCTCCGGGCGGCGCCGCCGCGCCCTGGCCGCCGCGGCCGAGCGGGCCGCCGCGCAGGAGGCGGGGGCGCGTACGGTCTTCGCCCTGCCGCCCGCCGCGGCCGACCGCGCCCCGGAGGCTGAGGCCGTGGGGCCGCACAGCGGGGCCGAGCAGGTGCCGGTAACGCCGGTCGTCGAGGGCGCGCCCGGCGACGAGGGCCGGCACGACGCCGTCCCCCTGAGCCAGGCCGAGGACCACACCCCGCCGCAGCCACATCCCACGACCGCGCCGACCGGTCGGCGCCGCCGGGCGGTGGCGCATCCCGCGCAGGTCGCGGAGGCCGGGCCGACACCGGGGGCTCCGGCGCAGGCCGCTGCGCTGCCCGGCGCGGGCATGCCGGGGCAGGGCGTTCCGGCGCCGGCCCCGGGGACGGTCGGGCAGGGCATCGCCCTCCAGGCCGGGCCCACGGTCGCGGTGCGGGCTTCCGCTCCGGTGGCCCCGGCGGCTCCTCCTCTTCCTCCGGCTCCCGTTCCTCCGGCGCCGGGTGCGCCGGCCGTTCCGGCGGCTGCCGCGGCGCCCGTGGCTCCCGTCGCGCCGGGCGCGCCAAAGGCCGTACCGCCGCTTCCCGCGCGGCCCGGTGCCGCGGCGCCCGTCGCTCCGGCCCCGCAGCCCCCCGTGGCTCCCCCCGCGACCCCGGCCGCCGGTACCCCCGTCGCGCAACCGCTGCCGCTGCCGGCCGAGGCCGGTGCCGGGCAGGTGCCCGCGGCGGCGCAGGGGCCCGCGACCGCCCAGCCGTCCCCGGCCGCACCGGCCCCCGGGACCCCCATGCCGCAGCCCACCCCGGCCGCCGGCACCGCCGTACCCCCGCAGGCCACGACTCCGCCCGCCGGGACCCCGCTCCCCGCCGAGCACCCGGGCGCCGCCCGGCCGCAGCGGGCCGCGCAGCCGTTGCCGCTGCCCGCCGAGGCCACCGTTCCCGCCTACGACCCCGACTCCACCCAGGGCCGGGCCATCAGCGTGCGGACCCTCGGGCAGGGCGTGCCGTTCGCCCGGCAGGTCGCGCAGGCGACCCCGCCTCCGCACGCGCCGGGTGGTTCCGGGCGGCGGCGGAAGCTGGGCACACCGCCCGATCCGGCGGCGCGACAGGAGCCGTCGACCGAGGTGGCGCCCGCCGCTCCGGGGGCGGCGCTGCCCGGACAGCAGCGGCGCGCGCCGGGGACCGAGGGCGGCGGACGGTCGTACGCCATCGGCGCGCCGGACGCGAACGCCGCCGAGGGGCCCGAGCCGCTGGACGGTCCCGGTGGGGCCGTCGAGATCGCGGACACCCCGCGGCCGCAGCCGATGGACGACGAGCTGCCGCCGGAGCCGCTGGACAACCCGCGGCGGCTGCTGGTGTGGCCCGCGCCCGACGTGACCACGCAGCAGGCGCTGAGCGAGCGCGGCTACCGGCCGGTGATCGTGCACTCGCGCGAGGAGGTCGACTCGCAGATCGCGGCCTTCCCCGCCGCGCTGTTCGTGGACCCGCTGACCGGGCCGATCACCCGCACCGCCCTTCAGTCGCTGCGTCAGGCCGCCGTCGCCGCCGAGGTGCCGGTGCTGGTCACGGCCGGGCTCGGCCAGGCGACGCGCGAGGCGGCGTACGGTGCCGACCCCGCCGTGCTGCTGAAGGCGCTCGCGCCGCGCGACAGCGAGCAGCATCCGCCGCGGGTGTTGCTGATCGAGGAGCACGAGGAGATCGCGCTGGCACTGACCGCGACGCTGGAGCGGCGCGGGATGCAGGTGGCGCGGGCCGCGGGCGACGGCGACGCGGTGGCGCTGGCGGGCCGGTTCCGGCCGAACCTCGTGGTGATGGACCTGATGCAGGTGCACCGGCGGCAGGCCGGGATCGTGGACTGGCTGCGCGCGAACGGGCAGCTCAACCGCACCCCGCTGGTCGTCTACACGGCCGCCGTCGAGCCCGCCGACCTGCCCCGGCTGGCCTCGGGCGAGACGGTGCTGTTCCTCGCGGAGCGGTCCACCAGCACCGAGGTGCAGTCCCGGATCGTGGACCTGCTGTCCCGGATCGGCACCAACTAGCCGTCAGGGGAGGGCCGGGTTCCTGCCCGGCCCCGGCCCCCGGTGTCTCACAGCCGGGTGACGTCCAGGTCGCCGTCGGCGTAGCGCCTGCGCAGCACCTTCTTGTCGAACTTGCCCACGCTCGTCTTCGGGACCGACTCCACGATCGACCAGCGCTCGGGCAACTGCCAGCGGGCGATGTGGGCCTCCTCGGCGAGGAAGGCGCGCAGGGTCGCGAAGTCGGCGCCCGCGCCCTCCTTGAGGACGACCGTGGCCAGCGGGCGCTCGCCCCACTTGTCGTCCGGTACGGCGACCACCGCGGCCTCGGCGACGTCCGGGTGGGACATCAGCGCGTTCTCCAGTTCCACGGAGGAGATCCACTCGCCGCCGGACTTGATGACGTCCTTGGCGCGGTCGGTGAGGGTGAGGAAGCCGTCGGGGGAGATCACCCCGACGTCGCCGGTCTTCAGCCAGCCGTCCGCGCTGAACTTGTCGGTGGGGCGCAGGGGCTCCGCGTCGGGGCCGTTGTAGTAGGCGCCCGCGATCCAGGGGCCGCGCACCTCCAGCTCACCGGCCGACTCGCCGTCCCAGGGCAGGCGTTCCCCGTCGGGGCCGGTGAGGCGGGCCTCGACACCGGCCGGGAAGCGTCCCTGGGTGAGGCGGTAGCCGAACTCCGCGTCGGTGCCGAGGGAGCTGCCCGGCGGGCGGGCCACGGTGCCGAGCGGAGAGGTCTCCGTCATGCCCCAGGCGTGCACGACCGGCATGCCCAGCTCGTCGAAGGACCGCATCAGACCGGGCGGGCAGGCCGAGCCGCCGATGGTGACGTGGGTGAGGGAGGCGACGTCACGGGGCCGGGCGAGCAGTTCCTTGAGCAGGCCCTGCCAGATGGTGGGCACGGCCGCCGCGTGGGTCGGCCGCTCCCGCTCGATCATCTCGGCGAGCGGCGCGGGCTGCAGAAAGCGGTCCGGCATCAGCAGGTTGACGCCGGTCATGAAGGTGGCGTGCGGCAGGCCCCAGGCGTTGACGTGGAACTGGGGGACGACGACGAGCGAGGTGTCCCGGTCGGTCAGGCCCATCGACTGGGTCATCTGCACCTGCATGGAGTGCAGGTAGATCGAACGGTGGCTGTAGACCACGCCCTTGGGGTCGCCGGTGGTGCCGGAGGTGTAGCACATGGCGGCGGCCTGGCGTTCGTCCAGCTCGGGCCAGTCGTAGCCGGTCGGCCGGTCCGCGATCAGGTCCTCGTACTCGTGCACCCGCGCGGTGGCGCCGGCCAGCGGGGCGCGGTCGCCGGGGCCGGTGACCACGAGGTGCTCGACGGTCCTCAGCTGCGGCAGCAGCGGGGCGATCATCGGGATCAGGGAGCCGTTGAGGATGATCACGCGGTCGGCGGCGTGGTTGACGATCCACACCAACTGCTCTGCGGGCAGCCGCAGGTTGAGGGTGTGCAGCACCGCGCCCATGGCGGGGACCGCGAAGTACGCCTCGACGTGCTCGGCGTTGTTCCACATCAGCGTGGCCACCCGCTGGTCGCCGACCACCCCGAGGGTGTCGCGCAGGGCGTGCGCCAGCTGGGCCGAGCGGGCGCCGATCTCGGCGTAGGAGCGCCGCTGCGGCTCGGCCTCACCGGTCCAGGTGATCACCTGCGACGAGCCGTGGACCGTCGACCCATGGGTCAGGATCCTGGAGATCAGCAGCGGTACGTCCTGCATGGTGCTCAGCACGGAGTCCTCCCGGCGACGGTGCCTACGCGGTAGTAGGGGGGTGCGCTGATTCTGCGCACATACCGCGTGGTATGTCACTAGGCGGAATGCCACTGGGGCGGAAACGGGGGCGGAAATCGCGATCCGGCGCCCTCCGGCCCGCGGCGCTACCGCACCAGGTCCAGCTCCGGGTCCTCGCGCAGCTTCCCGAGCGCCCGCGACACCGCCGACTTCACCGTGCCCACCGACACCCCCAGCACCTCCGCGGTCTGGGCCTCGCTGAGGTCCTCGTAATACCTGAGGACGACCATCGCCCGCTGTCGCGTGGGCAGCTTCATGATGGCCCGCCACATCGCGTCGTGCAGCGCCTGCCGCTCGGCCGGGTCGTCGCCGGGCAGCGGCTCCGGCTCGGGCAGCTCGTCGCAGACGAACTCGTCCACCCGGCGCTTGCGCCACTGCGAGGTCCGCGTGTTCAGCAGCGCGCGCCGCACGTAGCCGTCGAGCGCCCGCTGGTTCTCGATCCGCTCCCAGGCGGCGTAGGTCTTGGCCAGCGCGGTCTGCAGCAGGTCCTCGGCGTCGCAGGGGTTCGCGGTCAGCGAGCGCGCGGCGCGCAGCAGGACGGGCCGGCGGGCGCGCACGTACGACGTGAACGACGGGTACGCGGGGGCCGCTGCCGAGGTGCCGGTGCAGACGGGTGTGGTCATGGCTCCACGCTATGAGCGGGCTCCGCGCCCCCGGATCGGCCGCAGGTGCCGAAGCGGGATCCCCCTCAGGTTGTAGGGGTGGGGACGGCCCCACCTCCTGAAGGTGGAGCAGGGGTGCACGCGTCTGCGGGTCGTACCCCGACCGGCCCGTCCGTACACCGCCAGGACCAGCCCCGATGCCGGCCCCCCGGCATCGGGGGTCGCCCTCCCGGGCCGCCTGCCGTAACGCACAGCGGACTCAAGGGCGTTGGCATCTCCGCGATACTCTCCGCCTCGCTGGTCCCCGCCTCCACACCTTCCCGTCCGGAGAGATCAAATGCTCAAGCGAACACACGTCGCGCTGACGGTCCCGGCGCTCCTCCTCCTGGTCGGCTGTGGCAGCTCCGACCCGGCATCACCGAAGACGCACGCCACCGGCCCTCGGAACACGGCATCACCGGCCACCGAGGCCGAGACCATCGCGCAACTCCATGGCTCCTGGGGCGCGTTCTTCTCGGGCCCGACCGTGGTACTCAACTTCACCGGTCGTCAGGTCGGACTCCGGGGCGGGGGAGTAGCCTGCGCCGGCTCGGTCGCCAGGGAGGACGGCATCCTCACCATCCGCCTGAAGTGCGACGACCCGCACGCGAAGCGCACGGTGGGAAAGATCTGGGGCCTGACCGAGAACGCCATGACGGTCGACTGGACGAACTACGGCGCGGACAGCTTCACCCGGGCGTAGGACGATCCGGGCGCCGCCTGAGCCTCACAGACGGATCAGTTCCTCATCAGCAGGAGGGGCCTTCACCAAGGTCGCCCGGTCCGCCTCGACGGTCCCGGCCTCCTCGGCGGTCCCGGCCGCCTCGGCCGCTTCCCGGAAGGTGACGACCGCCTCGCCGTTCTCCCGCGCCCAGGCGGTGAGCATCCTGATGGGCTCCTCCAGGGTGCGCCCGAGATCGGTCAGGCTGTACTCCACGCGCGGCGGCGCCTCGGCGTAGGCGTGCCGCTCGACGAGCCCGTTGGCCTGGAGCCGGCGCAGCGTCTGGGTCAGTACCTTGCGCGAGATGCCACCGCTGAGCTCGACCAGCTCGCCGTGGCGCAACGGGCCATCGGTCAGCGCGAAGAGCGTGACCATGAACCACTTGCTGGCGGTGAGGTTCCAGCCGTGTTCGTCTCCCTTGCCATCGTCACCGTGTTCATGTCGGCGGTTCTCCTGGTGTCGGCCGGGGCCAAGTCCCTGCGGACGCGGCACATCACCGAGCAGATGGCCACCCTCGGGGTGCCGCAGAGCATGATGGCCTTCCTGATCGGCGCTCAGATCGCGGGCGCGGCCGGTGCGATCGCCGGACTCTGGTGGGGACCCGTCGGAATCGCCGCCGCGATCGGCCTGACGCTCTACTTCGCCGGGGCGGTCGCCTCCCACCTGCGCGTCGGCGACCGCAAGGGCGCGCCTCCGGCGCTGGTCCTCACCGTGGCCTCCGTCGCCCTGATCGTGCTGCGCGCCGCCACCCTCTGATCCACCGCGACGACGCGGACCGGGCGGTATGGATCCTTCACCCGTGTCCGTGTCCGTACCCGTGCCCGTGTCCGGGCCCGTGGAGACCGCGCGGAGTCCGGTCATACGAAAGGCCCCCGACCAGGTCACCAGGTCAGGGGCCGTATTCCGTGCTCGTCACGCGGAGGCGGTGGGATTTGAACCCACGGTGACATCGCTGCCACGACGGTTTTCAAGACCGTTCCCTTAGGCCGCTCGGGCACGCCTCCCCGCGCCGCCCACCTGGGGCGGAGCGGGGTACAGCGTACCGGCCCGGGGGCGGTCGCGGGGGCGTTGGGGAGAACGGCCCCGGTGGGAGGCGGTCGGTCAGCTGTCGCCGGCGCGGGCGCCGAGGGTCAGCTCGGCCGTGTGCTCCTGGCCGCCGCGCTTGTAGGTGAGTGTCACCTTGTCGCCGGGCTGGTGGGTCCAGATCTCGCCGATCAGGGTGGGGCCGCTGTCGATCACCGAGTTGTCGAGCTTGGTGATGACGTCGCCGGGCTTGAGGCCCGCCTTGTCGGCCGGGCCGCCCGCCTCGACCGCGGCGGCGCCGTCCGCGCCCTGGTCGGTGATCTTCGCGCCGCCCGCGGAGTCCTCCAGGGAGACGGACGCGCCGATCTTGGCGTACACCGGCTTGCCGGTCTTGATCAGCTGCTGGGCGACGTACTTGGCCTGGTTGATCGGGATGGCGAAACCGAGGCCGATCGACCCGGACTGGCCGCCGGAGCCGAAGCCGCCGCTGGTGCCCGAGGACTGGATCGCCGAGTTGATGCCGATCACCGCGCCGGAGGCGTCCAGCAGCGGACCGCCGGAGTTGCCCGGGTTGATGGACGCGTCGGTCTGCAGGGCGCTCATGTACGACGCCTTGCTCGTGGCGCTGCCGTCGCTGGAGGCCACCGGGCGGTTCTTGGCGCTGATGATGCCGGTCGTCACGGTGTTGGACAGGCCGAAGGGGGCGCCGATGGCGATCGTCTCGTCGCCGACGGCCACCTTGTCGGAGTCGCCGAGCGCCAGCGGGTTGAGGTCCGAGGGCGGGTTCTTGAGCTTGACGACCGCCACGTCGTAGCCCTGCGCGTGGCCGACGACCTCGGCGTCGTACTTCCGGCCGTCCGGGAACGTCGCGCTGAGCTTGCCGCCGTCGAGGGCGTCCGCCACCACGTGGTTGTTGGTGATGATGTGGCCCTGCTTGTCGAAGACGAAGCCGGTGCCGGTGCCACCGTCGCCGTTGCTGCCCTCGGCCTCGATGGTGACGGTGCTGGGCAGCGCCTTGGCGGCCACGTTGGCGATGGTGCCGGGGGCGCGCTTGACCTGTGCCACGCCGTTGTCGGACGCGGAGACGGTGGTCGAGCTCCCGTTGTCGTTGTTCCTGGCCAGGGTGTAGCCGAGGCCGCCGCCCAGACCGCCCGCGACCAGCGCGGCCACCAGGACCGCGGCGACGAGGCCGCCCCGGCCGCGGGGCTTGGGGGCGGGCTGCTGGTACGACGCTCCCCAGGCGGCACCGTCGCCCGCGCCGTCGGCGTAGGCGGGCGTGCCGGACGGCGGGGGCGGCCAGGCGCCCTCGGGGGTGGCGGCGGGCGGCTGCGGGGCGCTCCCGGGGACCGGCGGCAGCGGGGTGGTCGGCTCGTTGCCGCCCGGAACCGGCCGGTCTGCCTGGTGGTCCGCCTGGGGCGCCGGGGCTGCCTGCCCCGCCTGCTGCGCCGTCTGCTGCTCTGTCTGGTGCCCCGGGCCCGCCGGCCCCTCGGTCCCCTCCGGCGTGCTGTCCTGCGCCTGCGGGGACGCGTCAGGAGAGGCCACCGGCACGGGAGGTGCGGACGGGGCCGGGGGTACCGGGTTGCCCTCGTTCTCGGTGCTCACAGGTCTACTCCTCGATCCACGGCTGTCTTTTCTCGGTCGCAGTCGGTCACGTTCGTTCACGCTCGGCGGCGCGTGCACGCTGGTCGTGGCCTGTCACGATGCGGCTGCGCATGGTCCTGCGTTCACTGTTCCAGGTTCCAGTTTGTATGCAGTCAGCTTTTCCCACGGGCCGTCAGAGCACCATAAGCCGTGGCTGTGGGTCCGGGACCGACTCTTACATTGGGCATCCAGGGCAAAAGTTACATAAACCGGCGCATTGCCTGCCACCGTTGACCGCCCGGACACATGAGTGCCATCCCGCCTACCCCACGAGAGTGGCACCATGACGCGGTGACCACCCACGCACCACAGCTCTCCGTCCAGGTAGTCGCCCACCGGGGAGCCTCCGAAGACGCACCGGAACACACCCTGGCCGCCTACCGGAAGGCGATCGAGGACGGCGCCGACGCCCTCGAGTGTGATGTGCGGCTGACCGCCGACGGGCACCTGGTCTGCGTCCACGACCGGCGGGTGAACCGCACCTCCAACGGCCGGGGCGCCGTCTCCGCCCTGGAGCTGGCCGATCTCGCCGCCCTCGACTTCGGCTCCTGGAAGACCCCCGAGACCTTCCACGGCCGAGACGAGGAGCCCGACTGGGAGCACCGGCCCGAGGACCGCGAGGGGACCTCCGTCCTCACCCTGGAGCGGCTGCTCGAACTGGTGGCGGACTCCGGGCGGCGCATCGAGCTGGCCATCGAGACCAAGCACCCCACCCGCTGGGCGGGCCAGGTCGAGGAGCGGCTGCTGGGCCTGCTGGGCCGGTTCGGCCTGGCCGCGCCCGCCACGGCCGCCGAGTCGCCGGTGCGCGTCATGAGCTTCTCGGCGCGCTCCCTGCACCGGGTGCGCACGGCCGCGCCGACACTGCCGACGGTCTACCTGGTGCAGTGGCTCTCGCCCCGGCTGCGCGACGGGCGGCTGCCCGCCGGGGTGCGGATCGCGGGCCCCTCGGTGCGCATCGTGCGCAACCACCCCGGTTACGTGGAGCGGCTGAAGCGAGCGGGCCACCAGGTGCACGTGTGGACCGTGAACGAGCCCGAGGACGTCGACCTCTGCCTCGAACTCGGCGTCGACGCCATCATCACCAACCGGCCGCGCGCCGTCCTGGACCAGCTCGGCCGCTGACCTTCCTTGTTGACACCCCGCCGCCCGCCGACGGCGCCGTCACGGGGAGTGCTCCGGCGCGTTCGCTGCGTGCGCGCGTGTACCGAATGCGTCACCGGAAGGGGATTGGCCGGTTTCCGGTACAGGTCACCGGGGCATCCACACCGTGGCGTGGGGCGAAGGAGGTCTCGGGGGTGGCGTTGGTGGTGGCACAGGAGGTGCCCACGTCGTCGTGCATGGCCGTACCCCATGGCCCTGCGGGCGTGGGGGACGCGAGGCGCCGGATGCGCGCGCAGCTGCGCGGCGGAGGCGTGGCGGAATCGGTTGTCGACGATGCCGTACTGATCCTTTCCGAACTGCTGAGCAATGCGTGCAAGCACGGACGGCCGTTGGGCGACACCAGGGCCAGGAACGGCGATGGTCACGACGGCGGTGACGTACGGGCCGCGTGGCGGGTCGACGCACGGGGCCGGCTCATCGTGGAGGTGACGGACGGCGGGGGCCCGACCCGCCCGGCGCCGGCCACCCCGTCGGTGACCGCGCACGGCGGCCGGGGGCTGGCCATCATCACCGCGCTCGCCGACGACTGGGGAGTGCGGGACGACGTCCGCGGTGAGGTGACGGTCTGGGTGGTGGTCCACGGTGACGTGCACGATCCGGACGCGGGCTGCCGCCGCGACCATGTCGCCGCGCGGCTCACCGCGACGGCGCCGCCGGATCTGTCCGGGCTGGATCTCGCGGAGGCGTTCGAGGACCTGGCCTGAGAACCGGTCAGCGGGGCGGGTCATCCGCGCCCGGCGGGCGGGCGCTGTCCACAGGTCACGCATCGGCGGACACCCGCGCGCGCCCGTTGTCCACAGGTTCCCGTCCGCGATGGCGCGAACGGCTAGGCTCCCGCCGTACGAGAAGAGCCGCAACCGGGAGACATCCACGATGGCCAAGAAGCGACCCCAGACGAAGGCCAAGCGCCCGCAGCCGGCGGGCGGGGCGGGCGCCGCAGGCGCCGATGGTGCCATTCCGGTTGTCGGCGGCCGCGAGCCCTGCCCCTGCGGCAGCGGCCGGCGCTACAAGGCGTGCCACGGCCGGGCCGCCGCGCACGCGGTGACCGAGCTGGTGCAGCGCCCGTTCGAGGGGCTGCCCGGCGAGTGCGACTGGGTGGCGCTGCGCGAGCTGGTCCCGGCCGCCACGGTCGAGCTGACCCTCAAGAACGGCCTGCCCGAAGGCGTCCCGTCGGTCACGCTCGCCACGGTGCTGCCGATGGCCTGGCCCGCGCTGCGCCGCGACGACGGCTCGGTCCTGATCGGCCTGCAGAACGACACGGCGTCCGGCGACATCAGCCGCGACCTGGCCGACACCCTCCAGCGCGCGCTGGAGGCCGAGCCGGGCACCCCGGTGCAGGGCCGGCGCGCCCCCGCCGACGGCCCCCGGCTGCAGGAACTGCTGGAGGCCGACGCCCCGTTCGAGCCGGTCGTGCACAGCGGCTTCGAGTTCTGGGTGCCGGACGCGGAGAACGCCACCGCGGAGGTCACCGCCTCCCTGGAGCGCGCCAACGCGGCGGCGATCCCGACGGTGCGGCTGTCCGGCGTGGACGCGGCGTACTGGTGCGAGACCCCGGAGAAGAACCACCTGCGCTGGGTGATGCCCCACGCGGAGGAGCGGCTTCTGGACGCTCTCGCGCGCCTGCACGCGCAGGGCCGCTCCAGCCTCGGCGAGGGCACCCGGCTCGTGGGCTCCTTCCGTGCTCACGGGCTCACCGTGCCGGTCTGGGACCTGCCGAGCGAGGTCAGCGCGGAGGATGTGGAGAAGCCGGCCGCCGAGTTCGCCGAGCGGCTGGCCGCCGCCCTCGCCGTCGAGGAACCGCTCACCGCGGAGGAGCGCCGGGCCCGTGGCGGACTGACCAACCGCCAGGTCACGCTGAGCTGACGGCGTCCGCGTGGGTGTCATGGCGGGGCGGTCGGTCCGCCATGACACCGAGGCCTCCGGCGAGTGACCCACGTCACAACTTGTGGCTCCGACAGGGAGACCGCCGGGAAATCGGTGGCCGAATGACTGAGTCGGAATTTGCGAACGGCCGATCTCTTGTTACCGTTCGAGTAGCCCGGTTGCTGGTGCATCCCCCGTCGCCAGCAACCGGGCCTTTCCATGCCCGCGCCCGGCGCCCGGCATGTCGCGCAGCGTCAACTGTCGTTCGACTCAGCGGAGTTGCTGCCCGACCGCAGCAGCAGCGCCCCCGCGGGCCCGCGCTCGGCGAACTCCGCGACGGCCGTGTAGGCAGCCGCCGTGCCCCGGCTGTGCTCGCGGGGCGTCTCACAGGTGGCGGGCTCGTCGTCCACTCCCGTGTCACAGCGCATCTGGGTGGTGCGGCCGCCGGGGCCCATGAGGCTCAGCTCGGCGTCCAGCGATGTGCCGGTGGCGTTGCGGTAGTAGGAGCGCGCCCAGGTGACCACGCCCTGCGTCAGCACACAGGTCTGCGCCTCGACACCCTCGGGGGAACTGAGCTGGGGACCGCAACGGGCGGTGGTGGCGAGGCCCAGGCCCAGCAGCGCGGGCGGGCCGCCCGGCGCGGCCGAGGGGGCCTTGCCGTCACCCCGCCGCAGCGCGGCCGGCACCAGCGCGTCGCCCACGTCCCGGACCTGCCCGGCCGACGCCACGGTCAGCGGCAGCACGACGGCGGCGGTCACCACGCACGCGAGCCCCACGAGGTGCGTCCGCCGCGGATCGCCCCTGCCGTAGCGCGCCCGCCGGAACCCGGCCCTCGGCCGCGGCTCGGCTCCGCCGCCGGACGCGTACCGGGGCTCGGGCGAACCGTCGGCACCGGCCGGGGAGTTGCCCCCGCTGTCGGCCGACGTCCGCGGGTCGACCCCGCCGCCTGCCGACGTCCACGGGCCGCCCCAGCCGTCCGCCGCCATCTGGAAGCCGGCCTCACGGCCGGCCGCCACCTGTGGACCGATACCGATCCCGCCGCCGACCGACACCAGGGGATCGGCCCCGCCGTCCGGTGACACCCGAGGACCGGCCTCGCTGTCCACCGACACCAGAGATCCACCCTCGTTGCCGACCGGCGCCTGAGAGCCGCCCCACCTGTCAGCCGACGCCAGGGAACCAGCCCCACCGCCCACCGGCACCCGTGGATCGCCCCCACCGTCCGCCGACGCCCGGAGGCCGACTCCACCGACCACTGTTGCCTGGAGACCGGCCCCGCCGCCCGGCGGCGCCTGATCCCGGCCGCCGTCGTGCCCCGGCACTCCGCCGTTCGGCCGTCGGCGCCCGAGTCCCCCGTGGCGCGGCCGACGCGGCCCATGGTCCCCAATGATTCGCAGCATGGGCGGAAGATAACGAGCACGGCACGCCCGTCCGCACCGTGCGCGCCCGGACAGCCCTACAACTCGGGTGCGCTCACACCCGTACGAGTGAGGGCGTCGACCACGGCATCCACCACGGCCTCGACGTCCGGCACCCAGGGCGCGGCCGAACCCGGCAGCGGCGCCCGCTCCCAGCGCACCTCGCCGGCGCCGGTCTCGGAGGGCGGCAGCGCGATGTAGCCGCCCTCTCCGTGGAAGCGCAGCGAGCCGGGGACGAAGTCCTTGGCGTAGAGCAGCTCGCCCAACTGCGCCATGGAGTACGGCTCGACGAGCAGCGCCCAGCGAGTGGGCGAGGCGACGACCGGGCCGAGGCGCATGCCCCGCCGGTCGAGCAGCGCGAGGGCGCGGGAGGCGGCGAGCGCCGGCAGGCTGACCGCGCAGGGCGCCTTCCCGCCGGTCGCGAGGATGATGGGCGCGCTCGGCCGGTTGGTCCACCACCAGCGCACCATGCGCGCGTCGGTCGTGGCCGCGAGCAGGCCCGGGTCGAAGGGGTGGGCGCCGGGCACCGTGCACTCCGGGTCCGGGCAGCCGCAACGGGCCCGGCCCTGCGGATCCGGGGCCACACCCGGGAGTACGGGCCACTGCCACTCCGTCGCGAAGGTCAGGGCCGCGCTGATCGGCTCAGGCTTCCCGTCGTTCCGTCGCCTGGACAGGAGCCTGCGTCGCCTTCCGAGGATCTCGCGCATGAGCGCTCGTTCCTTTCCGTTGCACCGCTGGCAACACCGTGGTCCACATCACAACATGAGTTGATCACTTCACTGTGCGTACCTGGTGGCGCATCACATCCCTGCACTCGGCATGGGATCCCCAGGGGGTCGAGCGTCGGCCGCGGCCGCGTCCACGGCACTCAAGGCAGGACACGGTCACGGCGTGGGGGTGGCGAAGCATGGCGTTTGCCGTCGCGCGTGGTTCTCTCCGCCTCCGCCACGGGAGGATGGGGCTCGGCCGTCGGTGGCTATGACGCCCGGGTCCGTCGCCAGGTTCCGGGTGGCCCCCAACCACCCCTGGTCTTCTCCGAGTACGTACCCATCACGACCGTTGTGACGCTCCGTGGAGCGAGCCCAGTCGATCGCAGTGGACCGTTCCCCCAGGCAGTTTTGAGCCAACTTGACGGTAAGGCAAGGGGTTCCGGGAAATAACCCACCAGCCCCTTGGACACCAGGAATCCCAGCAGGACAATGCTGGACATCCCCTCACGAGTGCGTGTACATGTGGAGACACTGCTAGCGGCGCAGAATCACATGGGGGTTTGCGATGCTTTTGAGCACTGTGCACCGGTCGGAAGGCCGTGCGCCATGAGCGCCCCGCACCCTCCGAAAGTGGCCGGAATCGATCCCGCCGTTCCGACGCCCGCCCACACTGTCGCGCCCGCCCCTCCCGCCCCGGGAGCCGCATCGGGCACCACCGCGGGCACCACCCCCGCCGTCCCCGCGCCGCACTCCCCGGCACCCGCCCCCGGCACCCTTCTCCAGGACCGCCTCGCCGGCTGGGTCTCCGACCTCACCACGCTGCACGAACTCACCGAACGGCTCACCCGCACCAGCGCCTTGGAGCCCGCCCTCGACGAACTGCTGCGCGCCGGAGCCGCCCTCGTCGGTGCCCGCCGCGGCCTCGTCGTCCTGGAGCCCGGCGACGGACTCGGTCCCCACACCACCCTCGGCCTCGGACTCGGCCGCGCCGACCTCGGCCATCTGGAGACCGTGCCGCGCGGCGCGCTGCCGTACGACACCGCGAGCGGCGCCGAGATCGTCCATCCCGACCTGTTCGCCGAGGACGGCCTCGACCCCCGGCACCGCGAGGTCGCCGCCCGCCTCGGTTACGCCGCCAGCTACGCCGTGCCGCTCGCCACCGACGGGGCCGGCCGCCTCGGCGCCGCCGTCTGGCTCTACGACGAGCCCGCCGAGCCCCACGAACGGCAGCGCCACCTCGCGGGTCTCTACACCCGGCACGCCACCGAACACCTGGCCAGGCTGCGGGAGGTGGAGCGCACCCGCGCGTGCGTGGCGACCATCGCCGAGGAGCTGCTGCCCTCACGGCTGCCCCGCCTGCCCGGCATCCAGCTCGCCGCCCGGCACCACACCGGCCCGCGCGGCGGCGGCGACTGGTACGACGCGCTGCCGCTGCCGGACGCCGCGCTCGGCCTGTCGGTCGGCTCGGTCACCGGTTCGGGACCGAGCGCGGTGGCCGCCATGGGCCGGCTGCGCGCCTCCCTGCGCGCGTACGCCGTGATGGAGGGCGAGGACCCGGTCGCCGTCCTGTCCGACCTGGAGCTGCTGCTGCGGCTGACCGAGCCCGCCCGCTCGGCCACTGCCCTGTTCGCCTACTGCGAGCCCGAGCTGCGCCGGGTCACGCTGGCCGGTGCCGGGCACAGCCCGCCACTGGTGACCGGCGAGCGGCGCACCGAGTTCGCCGAGACCTCCGTCTCCGCGCCGCTCGGCATGCTCGCGTGCTGGGAGGCGCCCACCGTGGAGATCCAGGCCGAAGCCGGAGAGACGGTTCTGCTCTACACCGACGGGCTGCTGCGCCGTACCGGCGACCCCATGGACCGTGCCTTCGCCCGGCTGCACACGGCCGCCGCGAGCGTTCCGCGGGCCCTGCGGCACGATCCCGGCGCGGTCGCCGACCATGTGCTGCGCATGGTGCTGCCGGACGGCCCGGACGCCGCCGACAGCGAGGAGGACGTGGTGCTGCTGGCGGCCCGCTTCGACTGAGACGGCACCCCGACCGGGCATGACCAGTCAGTGACCGGGCGGTGACCAGGCATAACAGGGCATCCGCCCCCGATCCCTTCCCGATACGACCGTACGATGATGGAGGTCCCCGGCTCGGACACAGTGACCCCACCATGGCGAGCCACACGGACCGCCGGGGGAGATCACACGCCGTACCGAGGAGGATCACGTGGCCGACGAACTCATTCCGGCGACCCCGGAAACCGAGTCCGAGGAGCCCATCAAGCAGCGGAAGAACGGCCTGTACCCGGGCGTCTCCGACGAGCTGGCCGAGAACATGCAGTCCGGCTGGGCCGACACCGAGCTGCGTGACCTGAAGCCCATCGAGCAGGCCGCCGAGACCGCGCGCCGCCGCGCCGCGCTCTCCGCGCGCTTCCCGGGCGAGCGCCTGGTGATCCCGGCGGGCAACCTGAAGACCCGCTCGAACGACACGGAGTACGCCTTCCGCTCCTCCGTCGAGTACGCGTACCTCACCGGCAACCAGACGGAGGACGGCGTCCTCGTCCTGGAGCCCGAGGGCGAGGGCCACCGGGAGACGATCTTCCTGCTGCCCCGCTCCGACCGCGAGAACGGCGAGTTCTGGCTCGACGGCCAGGGCGAGCTGTGGGTCGGCCGCCGTCACTCCCTGGCCGAGTCCGAGGCGCTGTACGGCATCCCGGCCGCCGACGTGCGCGAGCTGGCCGACCGGCTGCGCGAGGCCACCGGTCCGGTGCGCGTCGTGCGCGGCTACGACGCCGGCGTCGAGGCGGCCCTGACCGACAAGGTCACCGCCGAGCGCGACGAGGAGCTGCGCGTCTTCCTCTCCGAGATGCGCCTGGTCAAGGACGAGTTCGAGATCGGCGAGCTGCAGAAGGCCGTCGACTCCACGGTGCGCGGCTTCGAGGACGTGGTGAAGGTCCTCGACAAGGCCGAGGCCACCAGCGAGCGCTACATCGAGGGCACCTTCTTCCTGCGCGCCCGCGTCGAGGGCAACGACATCGGCTACGGCTCCATCTGCGCCGCCGGCCCGCACGCCTGCACCCTGCACTGGGTCCGCAACGACGGCCCGGTCCGCTCCGGCGACCTGCTGCTGCTCGACGCCGGCGTGGAGACGCACACGCTGTACACCGCCGACGTCACGCGCACGCTGCCGATCAACGGCACGTACAGCGAGCTGCAGAAGAAGGTGTACGACGCGGTGTACGAGGCCCAGGAGGCCGGCATCGCGGCGGTGCGGCCGGGCGCCAAATACCGCGACTTCCACGACGCCGCGCAGCGCGTGCTGGCCGAGAAGCTGGTCGAGTGGGGCCTGGTCGAGGGCCCGGTGGAGCGCGTCCTGGAGCTGGGTCTGCAGCGCCGCTGGACCCTGCACGGCACCGGTCACATGCTCGGCATGGACGTCCACGACTGCGCGGTCGCGCGGACCGAGACGTACGTGGACGGTGTCCTGGAGCCGGGCATGGTGCTCACGGTCGAGCCGGGTCTGTACTTCCAGGCCGACGACCTCACCGTGCCGGCCGAGTACCGGGGCATCGGGGTCCGGATCGAGGACGACATCCTGGTGACCGAGGACGGCAACAGGAATCTCTCGGCCGGACTGCCGCGCCGGTCCGACGAGGTCGAGGCGTGGATGGCCACGCTGAAGGGCTGATCCTCTGAAGGCCGGCCTTCGAACGAGCCGGCATTCGAGGAGAGACGGCCGGGCACCGGGAGGTGTCCGGCCGTCGTCGTCGCGGGGTCCTACCAGGCGGGATCCCCGTCGTGCAGGATCCGCTGGAACAACCGGCAGTCGCGCCAGCGGCCGTTGATGTGCAGGTAGTCGGGCGCCATGCCGATCGGTTCGAACCCGCACTTCGCCAGCACCCGTTGCGACCCGGTGTTCTCCACCAGCGTGGACGCCTCGATCCGGTGCAGCCCCAGCCGGTCCCGCGCGAGCCCGCACACCCGCGACACGGCGGCGCCGGCCAGCCCCAGGCCCTGCCGGTCCACGGCGACCCAGTAGCCGATATACGCGCTGCAGAAGGGGCCCCGGCTGATCCCCGTCAGGGTGACGGCCCCGACGATCCGCCCGTCCGCCTCCGCCAGCACCCAGGGCACCACGAAGCCTTCGGCGCGCTGCCGCAGCAGGCCCTCGATCCGCTCCCGCTGTCTCTCGGGCGTGAAGAAGGCCTCCGGCCGTACCGGTTCCCAGGGCGCCAGGTGCTCGCGGTTGACCGTGTAGGCGGCCGCCAGCGCCTCCGCGTCATCGGCGGCGAGCGGCCGGAAGGTCACTCCCCCGGCCAGCGCCGCCGTCTCCCCGTTGTCGATGCTCATTCCCCCACTATGCGGGTCCGGGGCTACACCGCCAGCAGCGGTGCGTCGTCGCGCCACTTGAGGATCTTGTCGAAGCTGACCACCGTGCCGTGACGGCCCGGCTTGGGGCCGATGTGGACATGGTCGGCGAGTTCGCGGATCAGACAGAGGCCGCGGCCGTGCTCGGCGTCCGGCCGGACGGCGCGCAGTTCGCGGGTGTGGTGGAAACCGGGGCCGGAGTCGGTCACCTCGATACGGCACTTCTCCCCGTCGAGGTACGCGGTCACCCGGTACACCGCCGAGGTGCCGTCGCCGCCGCCGTGCTCGACGGCGTTCGCGCACGCCTCGGTGAGGGCGACGGAGAGGTCGTAGGAGATCTCCGGATCCACCCCGGCCGTCTCCATGGTGCCGATCAGCAACCGCCGCGCGAGCGGCACGCTCGCGGCCTCGCGCCGCAGACGGAGGGACCACCAGATGCTCATGCTCCAGCCTCCCGGCCGCGGCTCGACATACCGATACCTATTGCCGTCCATAGACGGCCGTAAGCACACCGTTCACGTGACTCCGCCCATACGGCCGGTGCGCCACGGGAGGAATCGGTGTATGAGGGACGAATCCCTTCGGTTCGAGGGACGGATCGCCCGGACCTGAGGTGGGGCGGCGGGGGGTGCGGTGGGATGATGAGCCCGCCATGTCTGCCCTCCACGCGCGCACGGCGCGTCCCGGAGCCGGGCTCCGGATGCTGCGGGCCGCGGTCTTCGCCGCGGTCTGCGTCGTGCTGGCCGCGGCCGGGCACTCCCTGGCCTCCTGCGCGGGCGTGCCGCTGTGGACGCTCGGCGTGGGCTTCCTCGGCTCGCTGCTGCTCGTGATCCCGCTCGCCGGGCGGGCCCGCTCGCTGCCGGGCATCGCCGCGCTCCTCGTGCTCGGCCAGACCGCGCTGCACACTCTGTTCGACCTGGGCCAGCACGGGGCGCCCATGGCCATGAGCGGGATGCCGACGGGGCAGACCGCTCCGGGCGGCTCCGTGCTCGACGACACCGCGCTGGTCGAACAAGCCGGCCGGCTGCTGTGCGGAGCGAACGCCTCGGCGCTCACCCCCGGCCACGCCTTCCACCTCCTGCTCGCCGCCCACCTCGTCGACCACTCGGGCCGTCCCGTGGCCGGGGCGGCGGCGCCCATGCCGCACGCCACCGGCGCCACCGGCGCCACCGCGGCGCTGCTGCCCTCACTGCCCTCGCTGCCGATGCTGCTCGGGCACGTCCTCGCGGCCGTCGCCGTCGGCTGGCTGCTGCGCCGCGGCGACCTGGCCGTGCTGCGGCTGCTCGAACTGTCCGCGCACGAAGTCGCCGAGACGGCGCTCGTACGGTCCCTGCGGGCGGCGCTCGCGCTGGCGGGTGCCCTGTGCGCCGGTCTGACGACCGCCGCCGGGCCCGGCCCGCGTGGCCCTCGTACCGACCGGGACGAGCCGTCCGCCCCGGGCACCCGCGCGCTCCAGCACACGGTGATCCGGCGCGGTCCGCCCGCCGCCGGCCTGCGACTCGCCGCCTGACGCGACGCGCCCGCCCCCCATTCCCTGGGAAAGCTCCGGGATCCGAGGAGGTGCCGCCCGTCGCGCGGCCCGCGCGCGTGCGCGCCTTCGCTCCTCACCCCTCACCGGAACTCTCACCACGGAGTGCTCCTGTCATGCAGGCTTTCCCCATCGCGTCCCTCGCGTCCCTCGCGTCCCTCGCGTCCCGTCGTACCGTCGCCCGCGTCGCCGCCGGTGCCGCCGTCGCCGGCACCGCCGTGCTCGCCCTGTCCGTCCCCGCCTTCGCGCACGTGACCGTGCAGCCCGAGGGCGCCGCGGCCAAGGGCGGCTACGCGGTCGTCGACTTCAAGGTCCCCAACGAGCGCGACGACGCCTCGACCACCAAGGTCGAGGTGAACCTCCCCGCCGACCACCCGCTGGCCTCCGTCATGGCACAGCCGATCCCGGGCTGGAGCGTGCGGCTCACCACGACCAAGCTCGCCAAGCCGCTGACCGTGGAGGGCGACAAGGTCGACCAGGCCGTCACCAAGGTCACCTGGACCGCCGACGGCAAGGGCATCGAGCCCGGCTACTTCCAGAAGTTCCCGCTCTCCGTCGGCGCCCTGCCGGACAACACCGACCAGCTCGTGTTCAAGGCGCTCCAGACGTACTCCGACAACCAGGTCGTGCGCTGGATCGAGGTGCCGCAGGCCGGCCAGGACGAGCCGCAGAACCCGGCCCCGGTGCTCCAGCTGACCGCCCCGGCCGGCGAAAACGCCACGTCGGACACCCAGGACGCGTCCGCCGGCAAGGACGACAAGAAGGAGACCACGGCCGCCGCCCCGGACTCCGGCGGCGGCAGTGACACCACCGCCCGGGTGCTCGGGGTGGCCGGGATCGTCGTCGGCGCCGCGGGCGTGGCCTACGGCGTCCTCGCCGGCCGCCGCCGCGCCGCTTAGCCCCACCCTTCCGCAGCGCGCGCCGGGGCCGTGTCAGGCCCGGCCCCCGTACGACCCCGGTGCGCGCCGCAGTTCTCACATCTGGGACATTTCTCTATGCGCAAGAAGACGTTCGCCGCGGCCGCGCTGCTCGCCGCCGCCACCCTGACCCTCTCCGCCTGCGGCACCCAGAAGGACGACGGGTCACCGGTCTCCTCGATCTCGCAGGAGTCCGGCCGCAGCGGCCCCGCCACCGTCCTCGACCAGCCCTTCGACAAGCCGGACCTGGTCCTCACCGACACCCACGGCAAGCAGTACGACCTCCGCAAGGAGACCCAGGGCCACCCGACCCTGCTGTACTTCGGCTACACGCACTGCCCCGACATCTGCCCGACGACCATGAGCAACATCGCCGTCGCGGCCCAGAAGGCGCTGACCCCGGCCCAGCGCGCCGACCTGCGGGTCGTGTTCGTCACCACCGACCCCGGCCGTGACACCCCGGCCGCCCTCGGCAGCTGGCTCAAGGGCATCGACCCCCGGTTCGTCGGACTGACCGGCGACTTCAAGACCGTCCAGGCCGGCGCCCGCACCGTCGGCATCGCGGTCGAGCCGACGACGAAGGACAAGAACGGCAAGCTCGTCTCCGTCCACGGCACCCAGGTCGTCGCCTTCTCCCCGAAGACGAACGGCGGTTACGTCCTCTACGGCGAGGACGCCACGGTCGACGACTACATCAAGGACCTGCCCAAGCTCGTCGAGGGAGCCAAGCCGTGAGCCGCCGCCCCGCCGCCCTGACCGCCGCGGCCGCCGTCACCGGCGCGCTGGCACTCACCGGCTGCTCGGACTCGGGGACGTCGAAGGCCGAACTGTCGGTGAGCGGTTCGTACATGCCGCAGCCCGTCTCCGCCGACATGGCCGCCGGCTTTCTGACGATCACCAACAAGGGCGGCACGAAGGACGAACTGACCGCGGTGCGCAGCGAAGCCGCCGGTCAGATCACGATGCACAGCACCCTGGGCGGCGAGATGCGGGAGCGGTCCTCCTTCGCCATACCCGCCCACGGCCGGCTCGTCTTCAGAAGCGGTGGCAACCACCTGATGTTCGAGCAGCTGCGGCACCGGCCGAAGCAGGGCCAGACGGTCACCCTGAAGCTCACCTTCGCCAAGACCGGCCCCCTCACCGTCGAGATGCCGGTGAAGTCCGCCACGTACCACCCCACGACCGGCAACTGAGGGAAGGGACCACCGTGACCCGGACCATCACCCCCCGCCTGCGGACCCTGGTGCTGCTGCTCCTCGCCGTCACCGGCGCGCTGCTCGCGGGCGCCGGACCGGCCTCCGCCCACGCGGCGCTGACCGGCAGCGACCCCGCGCAGGGGGCGGTGGTCGAGCAGCCGCCCGCCCGGGTGTCGCTCACCTTCTCCGAGAAGGTGGCGATGAACGGCGACTCGCTGCGCGTCCTCGACCCGAAGGGCAAGCCCGTCCAGACCGGCGCCCCCGCCCACGTGAGCGGGACGACGTACGCCGTGCGGCTCAAGGACGGCCTGGGCAGGGGCACGTACACGGTCACCTACGAGGTCGTCTCCGCCGACAGCCATCCCGTCGCCGGCGCGTACACCTTCTCCATCGGGGCACCGTCGCGGACCGTGGTCTCCGGCACCGGCCCGACCGTGGGCGGCGGGGTCGTCGGCGGCCTCTACCAGGCCGGGCGGTACGTGTCGTACGCCGGTTTCATCGTGCTCGCGGGCGGCGCGGCGTTCGTGCTCGTCTGCTGGCGGCGCGGCACGGGCGTACGGGCGCTGCAACGACTGGTCGTCGGCGGCTGGCTGGCGCTGACCGCGGCCACCCTGTGGCTGCTGCTCCTGCGCGGCTCGTACACCACCTCCGGGAAGTTCGCCGACGTCTTCGACCTCGGGCTGCTCGGCCAGGTGCTGGCGACCAAGCCGGGGGCCGCGCTGGTCTCCCGGCTGCTGCTGCTCGCCGCCGCCGCGCTGTTCATCGCCGTTCTCTTCGGGTCGTACCAGCGGCGCGAGGAGGGTGCGGAGAAGCGGGACCTGACCTTCGGGCTCGGGGCCGGGGGTGTGGTCGTCGCGGCGGGGCTCGCGACCAGCTGGGCGATGGCCGAGCACGCCTCGGTGGGGCTCCAGCCGGGCATCGCCATGCCGGTCGACGTCGTCCATCTGCTCGCCGTCGCCGCCTGGCTGGGCGGGCTCACCGCGCTGCTGGTCGCCTTGTACCGGGCGCCCGCCGAGACGCCGGTCGAGGCCGCCGCCGTACACCGTTTCTCCCGGGTGGCCTTCGGCTCGGTGGTAGTCCTCGTCGCCACCGGCATCTACCAGTCCTGGCGCCAGCTCGGCTCCTGGTCCGCCTTCACCGACACCCGGTACGGGCAGCTACTGCTGGCCAAGATCGTCCTGGTGGCGGTCATGGTGGGCATCGCGTCGGCGTCGCGGCGGTGGACGGGGCGGCTCGCGGACAAGGGCGCGGAGGAGAAGCAGACAGCGGAGGAGCAGCCGGCGGAGGGGGAGCGGGCGGCGGGCGAGAAGGAGTCCGTCGCCGCGGCGACAGCGACCGGGCAGGACACGGCCACGGACACGGCCACGGATGCGGATGCGGATGCGGCCACGACCGCGGCAGACGCATCGGACGTCGTCACCGAGCCGGACGCGGCCGCACTGGGCGCCGCTCCCGAGGGCTCCGGTGACTCCCGCCGCGCCGCCCAGCTCGCCCGGCAGCGGGCCGCGATGGACACGGCCCGGTGGAAGCGACTGCGGGACGGCGATGCGGGACGCTTCGGGCTGCGCCGCTCGGTGCTCGCCGAGGCGGCCGTCGCGATCGTGCTGCTCGCCGTCACCACCGCGCTGACCCAGACCGAGCCGGGCCGCACCGAGCAGGAGGCCAAGGCCGCCACCTCCACCGGATCCGTCACCGCGCCCACCGACGGCACCGTGTCCTTGGACCTGCCCTTCGACACGGGCGGCGCGAACGGCAAGGGCGTGGTCGCCCTGGACCTCGACCCCGCCCACGCGGGCGCCAACGAGCTGCACCTCTTCGTCCGCAAGCCCGACGGTCAGCCCTTCGACGTCCCCGAGGTGAAGATCGCCCTCACCCTGGAGGCGAAGAAGATCGGCCCGCTCACCGTGGCCCCCGAGCACATCACCACCGGCCACTGGGCGGCGGACGCGGTGCAGATCCCGATGGCAGGCGACTGGAAGGTCGCCGTCACCGTGCGCACCTCCGACATCGACGAAGTGACCGTCTCCAAGAACGCGCAGATCGGCTGAACCTGACCATGCACGACCAGTCCACCCAGCAGGCCCGTGTCCCCGAGGCCCCGGCGCGTGAGGCCCGTTCCGGGGGCGTCTCCCGGCGCACCCTGCTCGGCACCGCGGGTGCCACCGGGCTGGTGCTCGGCGCGGCGGGCGGGGCCGTCGGTCACGCCGCCGCGCCCGCCCCGGCCACCCCGCTCACCTCGGTGGGCTCCAGCCGCGCGATGTTTCACGTGAAACACCAGCCCGGCATCACCGAGGACCTCCAGGCGTGCGGCCACCTCATCGCCTTCGATCTGACGGCGGGCGCGGGCCGCAAGGAGGCCCAGGCCCTGCTGCGCCGCTGGTCGGCGACGGCCGAGCGGCTGATGGCGGGCGAGCCGGCCCCGCACGACGACACCGACGTGTCGCGGGACGCGGGCCCCTCCTCGCTGACGGTCACCTTCGGCTTCGGGAACAGCTTCTTCACCCGGACCGGTCTGGAGAAGCAGCGGCCCACCGCTCTCGATCCGCTGCCGGACTTCTCCTCCGACCATCTCGACAAGGCGCGCAGCGACGGCGATCTGTGGGTGCAGATCGGCGCGAACGACGCCCTGGTCGCCTTCCACGCCCTGCGCGCGATCCAGAAGGACGCCGGTGCGGCAGCGCGGGTGCGCTGGCAGATGAACGGCTTCAACCGCGCCCCGGGCGCCACCGCCCGCCCGATGACGGCCCGCAACCTCATGGGCCAGATCGACGGCACGGGCAACCCGAAGCCGACGGACGCCGCCTTCGACAAGCAGATCTTCGTGCCCGCCTCGGGCGAGCCCGCGTGGATGGCCAACGGTTCCTACGCCGTCGTACGCCGTATCCGCATGCTCTTGGACGACTGGGAGAAGCTTTCCGTGTCCGCCCAGGAGCAGGTCATCGGGCGTCGCAAGGCGGACGGGGCGCCGCTGACCGGGGGGCACGAGACGTCTGCGATGGAGCTGGAGAAGACCGACGCCAAGGGTGACTACGTCATCGCGCTCAACGCGCACGCGCGGATCACCCGGCCGGACAAGAACGGCGGCGCGGCGATGCTGCGGCGCCCGTTCTCGTACCACGACGGCATCGACGCGGACGGGGTGCCGGACGCCGGGCTGCTCTTCGTGTGCTGGCAGGCGGACCCCCTGCGCGGTTTCGTGCCGGTGCAGCGCAAGCTCGACCGGGGCGACGCCCTGTCGCGGTTCATCCGGCACGAGTCGAGCGCGCTGTTCGCGGTGCCGGGCGGGGCGGGAAAGGGCGAGTACGTGGGGCAGCGGCTGCTGGAGGGCTGAGAGCCGGAATCCCGGCCGGCCGTCGAGCCTTCAGCAACCGCCCAGCCGTCGCCTAGCCGACATTCCACTGACTCTGCGGATATCCGCCTCCAAACCACCCGGTCGAGTGGTCGTCATGAGACGCCTGAGCCAGGACGGCCCACGGCCATTAGGGTGAGGACCATGCCAGCGAGCTATGCGTATCTCGGTCCCGAGGGCACCTTCACCGAGGTGGCCCTGCGGACGCTGCCGGAAGCCGCCACCCGGGAGCTGATCCCGTACGTGTCGGTGCAGTCCGCGCTGGACGCGGTGCGGGCCGGCGAGGCCGAGGCCGCGTTCGTGCCGATCGAGAACTCGGTCGAGGGCGGCATCACCGCCACCCTGGACGGCCTGGTCGCGGGCGAGCCGCTGACGATCTACCGCGAGGTGCTGCTGTCCATCACCTTCGCGCTGCTGGTCCGGCCGGGCACCGGGCTCGCCGACATCAAGACCGTCTCCGCGCACCCCGCGGCCCAGCCGCAGGTGCGCAACTGGCTGAAGGACAACCTCCCGGACGCCGTCTGGGAGTCGGCCGCCTCGAACGCGGACGCGGCCCGGCTGGTCCAGGAGGGCCGCTACGACGCCGCCTTCGCGGGCGAGTTCGCCGCCGCCCGGTACGGCCTGGAGGTGCTGGAGACCGGGATCCACGACGCGGAGAACGCGCAGACCCGGTTCGTGCTGGTCGGCCGCCCGGCCCGGCCCGCCGCGAAGACCGGTGCCGACAAGACCTCGGTGGTGCTCTGGCAGCGCACCGACCATCCCGGTGGACTGCGCGACCTGCTCGGCGAGTTCGCCTCGCGCGGGATCAACCTGATGCTGCTCCAGTCCCGGCCGACCGGCGCCGGCATCGGCAACTACTGCTTCTGCGTGGACGCCGAGGGGCACATCTCCGACCGGCGGATGGCGGCGACGCTCATGGGCCTGAAGCGGCTCTGCCGCGAGGTGCGCTTCCTCGGCTCGTACCCGCGCGCCGACATCACGCCGGACCAGGCACGGGCCGTACAGCCGGGGACCTCGGACGAGGAGTTCACACGGGCCGCGGACTGGGTGGCGCGCTGCCAGGACGGCCGCTTCTAGTTATCCACAAGAGTTATCCACAGGCGCGCTTCTCGACCTGGGGACAAGTCGACAGCGAAGTGCGACCCGGTCGACAAATCGCCTCACATCGCACAGGTGAGGCGGCCGTCACGCGACTCACCCTTCGTCCACCCGTTTCCTTTGGTTCATCTTTTGGGGCGACCGTTTTCCACCCGAAAGTGGGCGTCGATCCACTTTCGCCAGGGAATTCTGCACGTCGCTCAGCGGATCCGGAGCGATCAATTCCCGCATCCACAGAACTTCCCCACACCCTGTGGATAACTCTTCCGGGGGTGTGGATTTCTGTGGACAACCGGGTTGCCAAGTTCCGTTCTCCACAAGGAAATCGAGTCAACCGGACACCCCGCGTGTGCCCCGTCCCAGGGAGTGAGACACTTTCCCTTGACACGCTCGGCAATTAGCGCATAACGCACCGTAAGCCGCAAATCCAAGCGCGCCGTAATAGTGATTCGTGAGCGGCATCCCCGCACCGGTAGCCTTGGCCCTGTGATTGACCTTCGCCTGCTCCGTGAGGACCCCGACCGTGTGCGCGCGTCGCAGCGCGCCCGTGGAGAGGATGTCGCGCTCGTCGACTCCCTCCTGTCTGCCGACGAGCGGCGCAGGTCGTCCGGCGTCCGCTTCGACGAACTGCGTGCCGAGCAGAAGCAGCTCGGCAAGCTGATCCCCAAGGCCACCGCCGACGAGAAGGCCGAACTGCTCAAGCGCGCCGAGCAGCTCAAGGCCGACGTCAAGGCCGCCGACGCCGAGCGCGACGCGGCCGACACCGAGACCCAGGAGCTGCTGCTCCGGCTGGGCAACCTCGTCCACCCCGACGTCCCCGTCGGCGGCGAGGAGGACTTCGTCACCCTGGAGACGCACGGCACCATCCGCGACTTCGGTGCCGAGGGCTTCGACCCCAAGGACCACCTGGAGCTGGGCCAGCTGCTCGGCGCGATCGACGTCGAGCGCGGCGCCAAGGTCTCCGGCTCCCGCTTCTACTTCCTCACCGGCGTCGGCGCCCTGCTGGAACTGGCCCTGGTGAACGCGGCGATGGCCCAGGCCACCGAGGCCGGCTTCACCCCGATGCTGACCCCGGCGCTGGTCCGCCCGCAGTCCATGGCCGGCACCGGCTTCCTCGGCCAGGCCGCGCAGGACGTCTACCACCTCGACAAGGACGACCTCTACCTGGTCGGCACCTCCGAGGTGGCGCTCGCGGCGTACCACATGGACGAGATCATCGACGCCGACAAGCTGCCGCTGCGGTACGCGGGCTTCTCCCCCTGCTTCCGCCGCGAGGCCGGTTCGCACGGCAAGGACACCCGGGGCATCTTCCGCGTGCACCAGTTCGACAAGGTCGAGATGTTCTCGTACGTCGACCCCGAGGACTCCCAGGCCGAGCACCAGCGCCTGCTGGCGTGGGAGAAGCAGTGGCTGACCTCGCTGGAGCTGCCGTTCCGGGTGATCGACGTCGCCTCCGGTGACCTCGGCTCCTCGGCCGCCCGCAAGTTCGACTGCGAGGCGTGGATCCCCACCCAGGGCAAGTACCGCGAGCTGACCTCGACCTCGGACTGCACCGAGTACCAGTCCCGGCGGCTTTCGATCCGCGTCCGCGACGGCAAGCAGGTCAAGCCGCTCGCCACGCTCAACGGCACGCTGTGCGCCGTACCGCGCACCATCGTCGCGATCCTGGAGAACCACCAGCTGGCCGACGGCTCCGTCCGGATCCCCGAAGTGCTGCGCCCCTACCTGGGCGGCCGGGAGGTCCTGGAGCCGGTGGCCAGGTGAGCTTCCCCTACGGGCTCGTCGCGACCGACCTGGACGGAACGCTGCTGCGCTCCGACGGGTCGGTCTCCCCGCGCACCCGGGACGCGCTCACCGCGGCCGCCGCGGCGGGCGCGGCGCACATCGTCGTCACCGGCCGCGCCGCCCCCTGGACCCGCCACGTCCTCGACGACCTCGGCTACGACGGCCTCGCGGTCTGCGGCCAGGGCGCGCAGCTCTACGACGCCGGGGCGCACCGCCTGCTGACCTCGGTCACCCTGGACCGGCAGGTGGCGGGGGTGGCGCTGGCGAAGATAGAGGCGGAGGTCGGCCCGCTGCATCTCGCCGCGAGCCGTGACGGGCTGGACGGCGAGGTCATCGCGGGGCCCGGGTACGCGCTCGCGGGGCCGCTCCCCGCGGTCCCCTTCACCGACACGTCCGATCTCTGGGCGGCGCCGCTGAACAAGATCTACATACAGCACCCGACCCTGGGCGACGACGAGCTGGCGGAGGCGGCCCGGCAGGCGGCCGGCGGCTTCGTCTCGGTCGCGATGGCCGGCGCGGGCATCGTGGAACTCCTCCCGCTCGGCCTCTCCAAGGCGACGGGGCTCTCCCTGGCCGCGCGCCGGCTCGGCCTCAAGGCCGCGCACACCATCGCCTTCGGCGACATGCCGAACGACATCCCGATGTTCGGCTGGGCCTCCCACGGCGTCGCCATGGCCAACGCCCACACCGAACTCAAGGCCGTGGCCGACGAGGTGACGTCCTCGAACGAGGAGGACGGCATCGCGGTGGTCCTCGAAACACTGCTGGCCTAGGGTTCTTCAGCTTCCCCGCACCGGCGCGGGCAGGCGACCCGACCCCCGCCCGGCCCCGGCTCGGGGTCACGGGCGACGACGCCACCGCCGCCGTCGTATCTTGCTGAAGAACCACCCCGCCGGAGGCACGTCCGCGCGCCACGGCTGGGGCTCCGGGGCCTCCGCGCGCCAGCGGGCGGCCAGCATCCGCGCTCGGGCGGACGGCTCGGACGCCTCGGCGGCCCGCACGAAGTCCTCGTCCAGGACCAGCCCCTCGAAGGCGTCCCCCGCGAATCCCCCGCCACCCCCCGGCATCTCCTCCGCCATCCCCGGCCTCCTAGCCATACATCACGATTTGCCCAGTGTGCCCCGCCAGGGATGAAGTCCCCGTCAAGACCGGCAGCCCCCGGAAACCCTCACTCCTCCCCCGCCAGCTTCAGCGACCGCAGCTTCTGCCCCGCGTACCAGGTGGCCAGCACCGTCACGGCCGCCAGCAGCACCACCGCCGTGGTCAGCCCGACGTCGGACGTGACCAGCTCGCCCCCGGCCACCTTGTGCGCGACCGCGAGGGACCACTGCTGCACACTGAGCGTGCGCGCCCCCGGCACCAGGGAGCCGAACAGCGCCTCCCAGACCAGCGCGTACACCAGGCCGAAGACCACCGCGTGCCGGGACACCGTGCCGAGCAGCAGGAACAGCGCGGAGTAGGCGATGGAGGCCACCAGCGCGGCCACCGTGTAGGCGACGGCGATCTGCTGGCCGTTGCCGTTGAGGATCAGTCCCGCGATCAGCGTGGGCACCGCGGAGAAGACCATGGTCACCGCGATGGCCACGATCAGCTTGGTGAAGATGATCGTCGGCCGCTTCAGGGGTTTGGCCAGCAGATAGACGACAGAGCCGTCGTCGATCTCCGGGCCGATCGCGCCCGTGCCCGCGATGACTCCGATGATCGGCACCATGGTGGCGATCGCGAACCCGCCGAGCACGTCGGAGGCCGTCTGGTCGTCGGCCCCGCTGAGGGCGCGCACGGCCACGGAGATCACGATCAGCAGCAGCGGCAGCGCGCCGAGGATGAGGGCCCGGCGACGGCCGAGCAGGGCCCGGTAAGTGAGCCGGGCGACTGTGGGGTCGTACATCTTCGGCCTCCTACGCCGCGACCAGGTACGAGAACACGGACTCCAGGGACTCGTCCGAGGGCGAGACCGTGAGCAGCCGGATGCCGTGGTCCCTGGCGACCTTCGGCAGCAGGGTGGTGAAGCGTCCGAAGTCGACGGCCTGGATACGCAGCGCGCCCTCGGTGTGGTCGACCTCGATGCCGGACGTGGACGGGTCGGCGATCAGCGCGGCCGCGAGCGCGCGGTCGTCGCTGGACCGCACGAGGTAGCGGTGCGGCCGGTCGGTCATCAGCCGGCGGATCCTGCGGTAGTCGCCGCTGGCCGCGTGCCGCCCGGCGACGACGACCTCGATGTGCCGGGCGAGCTGTTCGACCTCCTCCAGGATGTGCGAGGAGAACAGCACGGTGCGGCCCTCGTCGCCCATCCGGCGCAGCAGGTCCATCAGTTGCATGCGCTGGCGCGGGTCCATGCCGTTGAACGGCTCGTCCAGCAGGAGCAGCGACGGGTCGTGCACGAGGGCGCTCGCCATCTTCACGCGCTGGCGCATGCCCTTGGAGTACGTGGCGATCTTCCGGTCCTGCGCGTACTCCATCTCGACCGTGGCCAGGGCCCGTTGGGCGGCCTTGTCGCCCAGGCCGTGCAGCTCCGCGTTGGCCACGACGAACTCGCGCCCGGTGAGGAAGTCGTACATCGCCTCCCGTTCGGGGACGATGCCGATGTGCCGGTAGATCTCCTCGTTGCGCCACACCGGCTGCCCGTCGAGGGTGACCGTGCCGGTGGAGGGGGCGAGGAAGCCGCCCATCATGTTGATCAGGGTGGACTTCCCGGCGCCGTTGGGGCCGAGCAGGCCGGTCACGCCGGGCCCGATGGTCATGGTGATGTCGTTGACGGCGACCACGTTGCCGAACCAGCGGGAGACGTGGTCGAGGCTGAGGGTCGTCACAGGCCCACCTTCTTGTAGCGGCGCAGCAGGAGGCCGTAGGTGCCGGCGATCAGTGCGAGGGTGACGAGGACGTAGACCACGCCCTCCCCGGTCGAAGGAGCGACTCCTCCGGGGTTTCGGGCGGTGGCGCCCAGGAAGGCGGACTGCACGCCGTCGATCAGGGTGACCGGCGAGAACAGGCCGATCCACGGGATGGCGCCGGAATGCCCCTGGACCTCCGCGATGGCCTGGAGGGTGGAGACCGCCCCGTAGGTGATGACCAGTACGGCGATCACGGCGGCGATGCCGAAGCCGCGGCGCGGGGTGACGGCGGCGATGACCAGCCCGATGCCGGCGAAGAGCAGGGAGAGCAGGGCCACGGAGACCAGTCCCTCGGCGAATCCCTTCGTCTGGTGGGCGAATCCCAGCTTGGCCAGCAGCGCCCCCACGTACATCACCAGCAGGGGAGCGGCGGTGAGGATGAAGACGGCCGAGGCGAGCGCGGCGAACTTGGCGCGCACGTAGTCGGCGGTCTCGATCGGCCGCGAGAAGTACAGCGGCACGGTCTTGAAGCGCAGGTCGCGGGAGACGGTCTGGGGCGCCTGCGCGGCGACGTACAGGCTGATGACGGCCTGGAACATGATCGCGTATCGCGTGTAGGCGACCGGCAGTTCGTGCGTCTTGGCGGCGACGGCCACGGCGACCATGATGGCGGCGGGCACGCACATCACCGCGAACAGCAGCATGGGCAGCACCTTGGACTTCACCGAGCGGCCGAGGCCGTAGGCGCCGCGCAGGGACTGCGAGTACAGGGAGCGGCGGGCGTAGGCGCGGCCGAGGCGCGGGCCGTCGTAACCGCGATAGCCGATGTCGTGGATCCGGCTCGTCTCGCCCGGGGGCGAGGTCAGGGGCTGCTCAACCGCCATGGCCGACGGCCTCCTTCCGCTGCTCGTCGCTGTCGCCCGCGGTGTCGCCCGCGGTGGCGGTCGTGAACACCTCGGAGATGTGGTGCCGGCGCTGCTCCATGCGGACCAGGCCGAGCCCGAGGTCGGCGACCACGTCCCGCACCAGGTCGTACGTCTCCTCGCCCGCGGCGGTCAGCAGCAGGATGTGACCCGCGCCGGGCAGGCCCGCGCCCTCCTGGTGCGTCTCCACCCCGCGCTCCCGCAGCTCCTCGCGGACCGCCCGGGTGCCGTCGGGGTGGGTGTCGCTGTCGGTGACCTCGATCGCGAGGGTGGTCGTGGTCTGCGTGAAGTCGGTGGTGGAACTGGAGCGCAGCAGCTTGCCGCCGTCGATGACGACCACGTGGTCGCAGGTCCGCTCCAGCTCGCCCAGCAGGTGCGAGGTGACCAGGACGGAGATGCCGAAGTCGGAGTGGACGCGGCGGATCAGGCCGAGCATCTCGTCCCGGCCGACCGGGTCGAGGCCGTTGGTCGGCTCGTCCAGGAAGACCAGCTTGGGGTCGTGCACCAGGGCCTGCGCGAGCTTCACGCGCTGCTTCATGCCGGTCGAGTAGCCGCCGATGGGGCGGTAGCGCTCCTCGTAGAGGCCGACATGGCGCAGGGTGTCCGCGGTGCGCTCGCGCGCGGCCGTGGGCGGCAGCCCCGACATGCGGGCCATGTGCACGACGAACTCGGTCGCCGAGACGTCCGGCGGCAGACAGTCGTGCTCCGGCATGTAGCCGACCCGCTCGCGGATGGCGGCGCCCTCGGTGGCGATGTCCAGTCCGAGCACCCGGGCGCCGCCCTCGGTGGCGGGGGACAGCCCCAGCAGGATCTTGATCAGGGTGGACTTGCCGGCGCCGTTGGCCCCGACGAGTCCGGTCACACCGGGTCCGATGTCCACGGACAGCCGGTCGAGCGCGGTCACCCGGGGGAACCGCTTGCTCAGGCTTTCGGTCGCGATCACAGTCACCCGTCCGACGGTAGTGATCCCGGCCACGCCGGTCGTCAGACCACAGAGCCGTCTTCACCTCCGACCCAGGTATTACGGGTCCCTAAGGGCCGCCCCTCCCAGGGGTTACCCGGAGTCGTCCCCAACCTGCGCTCCCGCCTATTGACGCCACCTCTAACAACTGCGAGATTCTCCGTGTCAAGTTACGAACGCGTACCGCATCCGACGCGAGTCGGCCGGACCACGGGACGAGGCGGCATGACGACGGCAGTGAGCAGTGGACTCCCCACGGAGCTGCGGGGATTCAGAAGGGTGCAGCGCCTCGCCTACGAGTGCGCGGAGGCGGTCGCGGCGCGCCTCGAACCGGGCGTGACCGAGCGCGAGGCGGCGCGGATGCAGCGGGAGTGGCTGCGCGAGCGCGGGGTGCGGGACTGGTTCCACCTGCCCTTCGCCTGGTTCGGGGACCGGACGGCGTTCGTGAACTTCCGCGTGCCGCTGCAGTTCTTCCCCACCGACCGCGAACTCGCGCCCGGGATGCCGTTCATCCTGGACATGGCCCCGGTGTACGAGGGATACACGGCGGACATCGGCTACTCGGGGTCCCTCGGGGTGAATCCCGTACAGGACCGGCTGATGGCCGACCTGGAGGCACACCGGGAGCTGATCCTGCGCGAGGTGCGCGAGCGGCGTTCGCTGCGCGAGATCTACGAGGACGTGGACCGGCTGATGGTCCGCCAGGGCTATGCCAACCGGCATCGCGCCTACCCCTTCGGCGTGATCGCGCACAAGGTGGACCGGGTCGGGGAGCGCCGCTGGGCGCCCCATGTGTTCGGTTTCGGCACCCGGTCCCTCAGGGGCCTGGCCTCGGACGCGCTGCACGGCCACCGCGAGGGCTGGTCGCCGCTGTGGTCGCCGTACCGCTTCTCGGACCATCCGCCGAAGCCGGGCCTGTGGGCGGTCGAACCGCACCTCGGCTTCCGGGATACGGGGGCGAAGTTCGAGGAGATCCTCGTGGTCACCGACTCGAAGGACCCCGAGCAGAGCGCGTTCTGGCTGGACGACGAGCTGCCGCACGTGCGGCGCTGGGCGGAGGAGAAGTGACGACCCTGAAGGGTGCGCGCGAGCGCACGGTACGGACCGGCGGGATCGAGCTGTGCGTGGCCGAACTGGGCGACGCGCAGCAGCCGACGGTGGTCCTGGTGCACGGCTATCCGGACAGCAAGGAGGTGTGGTCCGAGATCGCCCCGCGCCTCGCGGAGCGCTTCCACGTGGTGCTGTACGACGTCCGTGGCCACGGCCGTTCCACCGCGCCGCGGCCGTTGCGCGGCGGGTTCACGCTGGCCAAGCTCACGGACGACTTCCTGGCCGTGGTGGACGCGGTGAGCCCGGACCGCCCGGTCCATCTCGTCGGCCACGACTGGGGCTCGGTGCAGTCCTGGGAGTTCGTCACGGTCGGCCGCACCGAGGGCCGTATCGCCTCCTTCACCACCATCTCCGGGCCGTCCCTGGACCACTTCGGGCACTGGATCAACGACCGCCTGAAGCGTCCGACGCCCCGCCGCCTGGCCCAGCTCCTGAACCAGGGCGCCAAGTCCTGGTACGTGGGCATGCTGCACACGCCCGCCCTGCCGGAGCTGGCCTGGCGCGGCCCGCTCGGCAAGCGCTGGCCCAAGATCCTGGAGCGGGTCGAACGGCTCCCGGCCGGGGACTACCCGACCGCGTCCCTCCCCTCCGACGCGGCCCACGGCGCCTGGCTCTACCGGGACAACGTCCGCCCGCGGCTGACCCACCCCCGCCCGGACGCGTACGCGCACGCGCCGGTGCAGCTGATCACCCCGCAGGGCGACGCGTTCCTCTCCGAGCGGCTCTACGACGACCTGGACCGCTGGGCGCCCCGGCTGACCCGGCGCACGATCCCGGCCAAGCACTGGGCGCCGCGTACCCGGCCGGACCAGCTGGCCGCCTGGATCGAGGAGTTCGTGGTGTCGGTGGAGGGCGGCCGCCCCGAGCCGAAGGCCACGGGACCCCACGCGGCGCGTTTCGGCGGGCAGCTGGTGCTGGTCACCGGCGCGGGCAGCGGGATCGGCCGGGCGACGGCGTTCGCGTTCGCGGAGGCGGGCGCGCGGCTGGTGGCCGTCGACCGCGACGCGGAGGCGGCGGCGCGCACCGCCGAACTGGCCCGGCTGATCGGCGCGCCGCAGGCATGGGCCGAGACGGCGGACGTCTCCGACGAGCAGGCGATGGAGAAGCTGGCCGACCGGGTCCACCGCGCGTACGGCGTGCTGGACGTGCTGGTCAACAACGCGGGCATCGGTCTGTCCGGCTCCTTCTTCGCCACGACCACCGAGGACTGGCGCAAGGTCCTCGACGTCAACCTCTGGGGCGTGATCCACGGCTGCCGGCTCTTCGGGGCGCGGATGGCCGAGCGGGGTCAGGGCGGCCACATCGTCAACGTCGCGTCCGCCGCCGCGTTCCAGCCCTCGCGGATCCTCCCCGCGTACAGCACCTCCAAGGCGGCGGTCCTCATGCTCTCCGAGTGCCTCCGCGCGGAACTGGCGTCCCGGTCCATCGGCGTCACGGCGATCTGTCCCGGCATCGTCAACACGAACATCACGTCCACGGCGCGCTTCGCCGGGGCCGACGAGACGGAGGAGCGCCGCCTCCAGAAGAGCTCCGCCCGCCTGTACGGCCTGCGCAACTACCCTCCGGAGAAGGTGGCTTCGGCGATCCTGGACGCGGTGGCGCACAACCGTCCGGTGGTCCCGGTGACGCCGGAGGCGCGGGGCGCGCACTTCCTGTCCAGGGTGATGCCGGGGGCGCTGCGGCGACTGGCGAAGGTCGAGCCGAAGGTGTGAGTCGAAGGGTGGCGGGGGCGGTGTGGGGGCTTGTGGTGGGGCGGTGTTGGCGGCTTTCGTCGCTCAACACCCCTTTCCACAGCCCGCGTTGTCCACAGCTTCGCCGATTCACCTGTGGATAACCGCAGTTGTCTGTGGATCAAACCTGCCCGCGAAAACAACCTGCGTGATCCGCGTCTCTCCCGCACTCTGAGCCCATGGACGAAAGACGCACGGTCAAGATCTCGAAGTACCTCTCCAGACACCTCCGCCACCAACCGGCCCGCCTCGGCCTCGCCCCCGACCCCGCCGGCTGGGTGGACATCGACACCCTGATCACCGCGGCGGGCGCGCACGGCTTCCCCTTCACCCGCCAGGAGCTCGACCACGTCGTCGCCGCCAACGACAAACAGCGCTTCACGATCGACGGCACCAGGATCCGCGCCAACCAGGGCCACACCATCGCCGTGGACCTGGGCCTGCCTCCGGCCACCCCGCCGCCGTACCTCTACCACGGCACCCACCCCGGCGCGCTTGACCCGATCCGGGCCACCGGCCTGAAACCCATGCGCAGGCACGCCGTGCACCTCTCCCCCGACCGCGCCACCGCCACCCGCGTCGGCGCCCGCCGCGGCCGCCCCGTCGTCCTCACCGTCGACGCCGGCGCCATGCACCGCGACGGCCATGTCTTCCACGTCAGCGCCAACGGCGTCTGGCTGACCGCCGCCGTCCCGCCGCGGTACCTGCGCTTCCCCGGCCCCCGCTGACCCCGCCACCTCTCCTGGCGCAGCTTCCGTGACGGCCCCTGGTTCGGCGCCGTCCCCACCCTGACCGCCGCCGCGGCCGCCACCGAGCACCTTCGCCTCGGCACCCTGGAACCTCAGTCGAGCCTCGTTCACCAATCGCATCCTGACCTGCGAAGACGTACGTCGGGGGCTTGGTGCCGACCGAAGCGGCTCAGAGCGCGATGAGTCTGACGCGGCTACCGCACAGCTTGGCCATGTCGTCGAGGTCCGACGTGAGCATGGCCACCGGGCCCGGCTGGCGGAGCGCCAGCTCGGCGACGGTGGCATCGATCGCGTACTTGTGGCCGTGGAGGCCAGTCTCCTTCAGCAGCACGGCGGCGGCTCTGGCCGCCTGCTCGGTGACCGATTCGACCTTGGCCTGTGAGAGGACCCAGTTCAGTCGGGCGGTGTTCACCCGGGCGTGCACGACTTTCACGATGGTGTTGGAGCAGACCACCAGATCGGCAGCCATCGAATGGAAGGACCGGATCATCGCGAGCACGGCCCGGTCCTGAGAGATCCAGACGGACAGCCCTTGTGAGTCCAGTACGACGGTCTCGATGCGGTGGTTCACGCCGCGCTCGCCGACTCCTCGCGCTCTGCCGTGCCGAAGATTCCGGCCTAAACCGCGGCCAGCTCCTCGTCGGTGAACGCGCCGTGTTCCTCCTCGTAGCGGCGCAGCTCCTCACCGAGCAGCTGATGCCTGATCTGACGGGCAACGGCCTCCGCGACGTAGCCGGAAACGTTGTCCGTGAGCCTCTTCAGCTCCGCCACCTGCTCAGTGGGCAGAGTGACCGTGATGCGGGTCGTATCAGCCATGGGGCCAGCATGCTGCGGTATGCGCGCTATCTGCCGGTGCTTCTTCACGTACGAGCTCAGCGCCGTCCCGCACCGAGCAGCTCGCCAGACGGTCGCCGATCACGGACACCCCCGGGCGCGGGTCGCTCTCGTAGTACCAGGGCTTACGCCGACGCAGCAGCGCCTCGCCATGCTCGCTCCAGGTGAATCCCGGTTTCCGCAGGAGCTTTCGGAACACCGCGTCGACGGTCTCCGGGTGGGCGGCGGCCAGACGGCGGATCGGCAGTGGCGTGATCGACTCCTCGCGGAGGTACGTGCGCAGCAGGTCCTGGTGCCGGCTGCGGCCCGTGCGGGCGGGGTCCGCGAAGAGATCCCGCAGCATCCCGTAGTCGGCGTAGAAGTTGAGCCCGTCGACCTGGTCGTGGATGACGCCGATGGTGTCCGCGTCCGCAAGTTCCCGCGGGAACGCGAAGAAGGGCAGGTCCAGTCCAGGGAGCCGGCGGCGCCGGGCACGGCCGGGCTGTGCGGCGACAGCGGCCTGCCGGCGGTGACGGTAGTAGGCATTGAGGAGGCCCTCGGCTTCGGCAGGCGGAAGGACCAACTCGTCGCCGTCGAAGAACTCGACGAACGCGGCCCGGTCCTCCCTCATCCGCTGCCACCCCTGCTCGATCTTCTGGGGGTTGCGGAAGACCAGCTCGGGCTGGCTGGTGGCCAGTTCGAGTGCCGCTTGTGCGATGTCGGTGGCACTGGACCTGGGGTAGTACGACATCGCCCCGGACACCAGCCACGCCCCGTCGGCCGACTGAACGGGTACCAGGCAGGTGTGGAGGAATCCTCCCTTGGACACTCCGCGGAACGCCGCCCGCCCGACGTTCGAGTAGGTGCGGTACTCCAGGTCGCTGATCAGGTCGAGCAGGACGACGGCATCCCCTTCCTTCCGCCGGACCTCGAAGATGCCCTCGACCGGGTCACGCCAGCCGAGCAGCATCTCCCGGTCCGACGGGGTCAGGTCCTTCCGTCCGGTGACGAACCGGTCCACTACGGTCGAGCCGTCCGGCAGGCGGTGTCGCAGGATGAAGTGGTCGGTGACCCTGATCAGCTCACCCTCGTCCAGCAGTCGCTCAGGCCCAGCCGCCTCCAGCAGGAGGGGCGTCAACCAGCGGTCGAAACAGGCGCCCTGGGCGAAGGCGACCAGCTCACCCTTCAACTCGGCACTGCGCTCGATGAGATCGGTCGGCGACGGCTCGGCGGCATCCTGACGCACGCCCTGCACGGCCTCAGGCACGTTCATCCCTTTCGTACGAACCAGTTCCGTGTGAAGTGAGAGGCGTCCGGCCTCAACCGGCCCAGTGGCGGTACGCCTCGATCCACTGCGCCCCCTCGGGCGCCGGGCTGGGCAGAGGCAGCTCCAGGATGCCGATCGACTGCCGGACGCGGCCACGAGAGCACAGGGCGACGATCGCGCCGTCGGGTGTGAGGTCGACGCCGCGCACCGTCACCTCGACGCCGAGAACCATGGTGGTGAAGGGCACAGCGAGATGCTCCTCAAGCATGGTGAACAAGCCGGTCCGCTGCTCGTCGTCGCCGTAGGCGTCCACCGTCGCCTCTTCGATCATGGCCTCAAGCTCGGCGCTGCCCAGCGTGCTCATGCCGCCACGGTAGCGATCCCCGCCGCGACAGTGGCACAGCTACCGGAACCTGCGCCGCCGGCTGGCACATCGGTGGCGGCGGAAGCCCGCGTATCGTCGGGGCCATGCGTCTGAGCACGGTGATCCTCCCCATCCACCGATGGGCCGAAGGACAGAAGATCTGGCAGCAGGCCGAAGACCTCGGCTTCCACGCCGCGTACACCTACGACCATCTCTCCTGGCGGAGCTACCGCGACGGGCCGTGGTTCGGCGCGATCCCCACGCTGACGGCGGCAGCGATGGTGACGCAGCGTATGCGATTGGGCACCCTGGTCACTTCCCCGAACTTCCGCCACCCCGTCACCCTCGCCAAGGAGCTGATCTCCCTGGACGACATCTCGGGCGGCCGGATCACCCTCGGGATCGGCGCCGGCGGCACCGGCTTCGACGCCACCGCCCTCGGCCAGGACCCGTGGACCCCGCGCGAGCGCGCCGACCGGTTCGCCGAGTTCGTGCCGCTGCTCGACCGGCTGCTCAGCGAGGACGCTGTGTCGCACGAGGGCCGCTTCTACTCGGCACACGAGGCCCGGAACATCCCCGGCTGCGTCCAGCGCCCCCGGCTGCCGTTCGCCGTCGCCGCCACCGGACCGCGCGGGCTGAAGCTCGCCGCGCGTCACGGCCAGGCCTGGGTGACCACGGGCGACCCGAAGCTGTACGAGGCCGGCACCCCGGAACAGTCGGTGGAGGCGCTGCGCGGCCAGCTCGCCCGGCTGACCGAGGCCTGCGCGGAGGCCGGCCGGGACGCCGCCGGCATGGACAAGATCCTGCTCACCGGCTTCACCCCGGACCGTGCCCGCCCGCTCACCTCCCTGGACGCGTTCGTCGACTTCGCCGGCCGCCACGGGGAGCTGGGCTTCACCGAGATCGTCCTGCACTGGCCCATCCCGGACTCGTACTTCGCCGCGGACCAGAAGGTGTTCGAGCAGATCGCCATGGAGGCCCTCGCACAGCTGGACTGACGTGTCCTGCGACACGTCCTGGGGCGGCAGGGGCGGCGAGAGCGTCATCTGTGTCTCATCTGTGCACAGTTCCGCACGCTCGTGCGGGCATATGCGCGAGAATGACCGGATGACCTCAGCGACCAGGCAACCCGGGACCCCCGCCGCCGCGATCCGCCCGCGGCTGATCGCCACGGACCTCGACGGCACCCTGCTGCGCGACGACAAGTCGGTCTCCCCGCGGACCGTCGCCGCCCTGGCCGCCGCCGAGCAGGCGGGCATCGAGGTCTTCTTCGTCACCGGCCGGCCGGCCCGCTGGATGGACGTCGTCAGCGACCATGTCCACGGCCACGGCCTGGCCATCTGCGGCAACGGCGCCGCCGTGGTCGACCTGCACGGCGGCCCCGGCGCCCACCGGTTCACCAAGGTGCGCGAACTGGCCCGCGGCAACGCCCTGGACGCCGTACGGCTGCTGCGCGAGGCCGCGCCCGGCACGGTCTTCGCGATCGAGCAGACGTACGGCTTCCACCAGGAGCCCACCTATCCCAGGCTGCACATGGAGGTGCCGGGGCACCTGCTGCCCGCCGAGGAACTGCTCGCGCTGAACGGCCCGACCGCCGGCCAGCCCGTGCTCAAGATCCTCGCCCACCACGCCACCCTCGACCCCGACGCCTTCCTCACCCTGGCCCGTCTGGCCATCGGTGAGCGCGCCACCGTCACCCGCTCCAGCCCCAGCGCCCTGCTGGAACTCAGCGGCCCCGGCGTCTCCAAGGCCAGCACGCTCGCCCTGTGCTGCGCCGAGCGCGGCATCTCACACGAGGAGGTCGTCGCCTTCGGGGACATGCCCAACGACATCGAGATGCTGACCTGGGCCGGGCAGTCGTACGCCATGGGCAACGCCCACCCCGACGCCATCGCCGCCGCCTCCGGCCGGGCGCCCGCCAACACCGAGGACGGCGTGGCCGCCGTGATCGAGCGGCTGCTCGCCCAGCACACCTAAGGTCCTTCTTTCGGGTCCTGCCCCCGGTCGCGGGCTTTCACCGCGCTCCGACCAGCGACTCGGCCTCCGCCTCCCGGCGCACCATCTCGCGCAACGGTCCGTCCACCGCGGCCAGTTCCGCGTAGGGGCCCCGCTGCACGACGCGGCCCGCGTCGAGCACCAGCACCTCGTCCACCTCGTCGAGACCGGCGAGCCGGTGGGTGATCAGCAGCGTCGTACGGCCCTCGGTGGCGGCCAGCAGATCGGCGGTGAGGGCGTCCGCCGTCGGCAGGTCCAGGTGCTCGGCCGGCTCGTCCAGGACCAGCACGGGGAAGTCGGCGAGGAGCGCGCGGGCCAGCGCGAGGCGCTGCCGCTGGCCGCCGGACAGCCGCGCCCCGTGCTCGCCGACCAGCGTGTCCAGGCCGTCGGGCAGCCCGTCCACCCAGTCGAGCAGCCGGGCCCGCGCCAACGCCCCGCGCAGCTCGGCCTCGGTGGCGTCCTTCCTGGCCAGCAGCAGGTTCTCGCGCACCGAGCTGTCGAAGAGATGCGCGTCCTGGGCGCACAGCCCGACCAGCCGCCGCACGTCGTCGCCGGACAGCTCGCGGGCGTCGACCCCGGCGAGGGTGTAGGAGCCGGAGCGCGGGTCGAGGAAGCGCAGCAACACCTGGGCGAGGGTCGTCTTGCCGGAGCCGGAGGCCCCGACCACGGCGATCCGGCGGCCCTGCTCCAGCGTCAGGTCGAGTCCGGTCAGCGCCTCCCCCCGCTGCCCCTCGTGCCGCGCGACCAGCCCCTTGAGGACCACCGGGAACGGCGTCACGGGCGACTGCCGGGGCCGCTCGGGCTCACGCACCGGCTCCGGCGCGTCCAGCACCTCCCGCACCCGTTCCGCGCTGCGCCGCACCCGCTGCCGGTAACGGACTGCGAGCGGCATCCCGAGTACGGCCTCGAACGCGGCCAGCGGGGTGAGCACGACCACGGCCAGCGCGACACCGCCGAGCCGCCCCGCCGCCACCGCCTGGACGCCGAGCAGGGCCATGGCGGTGACGGTCAGGCCGGAGACCAGCGCGGTGAGCCCGTCGCCGAGCGCGGTGACGGCGGCGGCGCGCGCGGCGATCCGGGTCAGGGTGCCGTCCGCCCGCCGGACCGCACCGGTACGCGCGGGCAGCGCCCCGGCCACGGTCAGCTCGGCGGTGCCGGTGAGCAGATCGGTGACACGGGTCGCGAGTTCACCGCGGGCGGGCGCCAGCCGGCGCTCGGTGTGCCGGGCCGCGGCCGCGGTCACCAGGGGCACGCCGGCCCCGGCCGCGAGGAGTCCCACCGCGAGGGCGGCGCCCGCCCCGGGCAGCAGCCAGGCGGTGAAGCCCACAGCCGCGCCGGAGACGAGTACGGCGACGGAGGCGGGCAACAGCCAGCGCAGCCAGTAGTCCTGGAGCGCGTCCACGTCCGCGACCAGCCGGGTCAGCAGATCACCGCGGCGGGCGCCGCGCAGCCCCGCGGGCGCCAGGCGCTCAAGTCGCCGGTAGACCGCGACCCGGGTGTCGGCCAGCATCCGCAGCACGGCCTCGTGCGAGACCAGTCGCTCGGCATAGCGGAACACGGCCCGCCCGATCCCGAACGCCCGCGTCGCCGTCACCGCCACCATCAGATACAGCACCGGCGGCTGCTGAGACGCCCGCGAGATCAGCCACCCGGAGGTCGCCATCAGTCCGACGGCACTCCCGAGCGCGAGACTCCCCAGCACCAGAGCCAGCCCCAACCGCGCCCACCGGCCACTGCCGAGCCCCCGGATCCACCCGAGCGCACTCCGCCGGGGCGCCGGCTCCCGGAGCGCCCCGGGCTCGCCTTCCGGCCCGGGGTCCCGGGGGGCGGGCAGGCCGAGCCGGGGCTCCGAGGGGCGGAGCCCACCGGCGGGTCCGGCGGCCCCACGCAGCGCCGTCGGCTCCGCCAGCCGCACCACCCTGTCGGCCACCTCCAGCAGGGCGGGCCGGTGCACCACCACCAGCACCGTCCGCCCGGCCGCCAGCCGGCGTACCGCCGAGACGACCTCCCCCTCGGTCGCCCCGTCCAGTGCCGCCGTCGGCTCATCCAGCACGAGCACGGGCCGGTCGGCGAGGAACGCCCGTGCCAGCGCCAACCGCTGCCGCTGCCCCGCCGAGAGTCCCGCCCCGTCCTCCCCGAGCGCGGTGCGGACACCCTCGGGCAACGCGTCCACGAAGTCCGACGCGCCCGCATCCCGCAAGGCCCGACGCACCGCCTCGTCGTCCGCGTCCGGCCGTGCCAGCCGCACGTTCTCCGCGATCGTCCCGGCATACAGATGCGGCCGCTGCGGCACCCACGCGATCCGTGACCGCCACTCCGCCATGTCCAGCTCGGCGAGATCGACGCCCCCGACCAGCACCCGCCCCGCGGCGGGCCGGACGAACCCCAGCAGTACGTTCAGCAGCGTCGACTTGCCCGCCCCGCTCGGCCCGACCAGCGCCACGGTCTCCCCGGGCGCGACGGTGAACGACACCTCGCTCACCGCGTTCCCGGACCGCCCGGGGTACCGCACCGTGACCCCCTCGAAGGCCACCGCCCCCGAGGGCACCGCACCGGTCCCGGACACCGGCACCGGCGTCTCCAGCACGGTGAAGATCTCCTCCGCGGCCGCCAGCCCCTCCGCGGCCGCGTGATACTGCGCACCCACCTGACGCAGCGGCAGGTACGCCTCCGGCGCCAGCACCAGGATCATCAGCCCGGTGTACAGATCCATGTCGCCGTGCACCAGCCGCATGCCGATCGTCACGGCGACCAGCGCCACCGACAGCGTGGCCAGCAGTTCCAGCGCGAAGGAGGAGATGAAGGCGATCCGCAGGGTCCGCATGGTCGCCTGGCGGTACTCACCGGTGATCCGCCGGATGGACTCGGCCTGCGCCTTGGCCCGGCCGAACACCTTCAGCGTGGGCAGCCCCGCGACCACGTCCAGGAAGTGACCGGACAACCGGGACAGCAACCGCCACTGCCGGTCCGTCCGAGCCTGCGTGGCCCAGCCGATCAGCATCATGAACAGCGGAATGAGCGGCAGGGTGCCGACGATGATCGCCGCCGACACCCAGTCCTCGGTGACGATCCGCGCCAGCACCGCCACCGGCACCACCACCGCGAGCCCCAGCTGCGGCAGATAGCGCGAGAAGTAGTCGTCGAGGGCGTCGACACCCCGCGTCGCGAGGTTGACCAGCGAGCCGGTGCGCTGGCCGCCGAGCCACCCGGGACCGAGCGCCGCCGCCCGGTCGAGCAGCCGCCCCCGCAGCTCGGACTTCACCGCCGCGCTCGCCCGGTGGGCGGCACGCTCGGTGAGCCAGGCGACCAGGGCCCGCCCCACGGCCACCGCCACCAGCATGAGCAGGGGAGTGGACAGTTCGGCGAGGGAGCGACCATGCCGGAAGGCGCCGGCGACCACCTCGGCGATGAGCATCGCCTGGGCGATGACCAGCCCGGCACCGGCGGCACCCAGGGCGACGACCGCCACCAGGAAGAAGCGGGTGGCGCGGGCGTAACGCAGTAGACGAGGATCGACTGGTTTCACGTGAAACAGGCCCTTCGGTCCAAGGGGTGTGTTTCACGTGAAACACACCCCGGCGGACTCAATGTGCGGGTTCGGCGATGTGCTGTGTGCCGATCCGCTTGCGGAACACCCAGTAGGTCCAGCCCTGGTAGAGCACCACCAGCGGAGTGGCGATCACCGCGAGCCAGGTCATGATCTTGAGGGTGTAGGGGCTGGACGAGGCATTGGCGACCGTCAGGCTCCACTCCCCGTTGAGGGTGGACGGCATGACGTTCGGGAAGAGCGAGAGGAAGAGCATCGCCACGGCCGCCACGATGGTGACGCCGGACAGGGCGAACGCCCAGCCCTCGCGCCCCAGTTGGTTCGCGACCAGCGCGCCCACCAGGGCGACGACCGCCACGACCAGCGCGACCAGGCTCTTGCCGTCACCGCTGTCGGCCTGCGTCCACAGCAGGAAGCCCACCGCCAGCACGGCCGCGACGAGGCCGGCCCACAGCGCCAGCTGCCGCGCCCGCCCCCGGATGTCACCGACGGTCTTGAGCGCCGTGAACACCGCCCCGTGGAAGGTGAACAGCGTGAGCGTCACCAGCCCGCCGAGCAGGGCGTAGGGGTTGAGCAGATCCCCGACGCTGCCGACGTACTCGAAGTGCTGGTCGATCTTGACGCCCCGCACGATGTTCCCGAAGGCCACGCCCCACAGGAACGCCGGGAGCAGCGAGGTCCAGAAGATCGCGGTCTCCCAGTTGCGCTGCCAGTTCTCCTCGGGCCGCTTCGCCCGGTACTCGAAGGCCACGCCCCGCACGATCAGGCAGACCAGGATGACGAGCAGGGGCAGATAGAAGCCGGAGAAGAGGGTGGCGTACCACTCGGGGAAGGCGGCGAAGGTCGCGCCGCCCGCTGTGAGCAGCCACACCTCGTTGCCGTCCCAGACGGGACCGATGGTGTTGATGAGCACCCGGCGCTCGGCCCGGTCCCGGGCCAGCAGCTTGGTGAGGATGCCGACCCCGAAGTCGAAGCCCTCCAGGAAGAAGTAGCCGGTCCACAGGACGGCGATCAGGACGAACCAGACGTCGTGAAGTTCCATGACTGTCCCCTCGGCCTAGTACGAGAAGGCCATCGGCTTGTCGGCGTCACGGGTGTCGCCGCCGATCTTCGTGGGCGGGTTGAGGTCGTCCTCGGTCAGCTCGGGCGGGCCGGCCTTGACGTACTTCGCGAGCAGCCTGACCTCGATCACCGCGAGGATCGCGTACAGCGAGGTGAAGACGATCAACGAGGTGAGGACCTCTCCCTGGGAGACGCCGGGGGAGACCGCGTCCCGGGTCCGCAGCACTCCGTAGACGACCCACGGCTGACGGCCCATCTCGGTGAAGATCCAGCCCCAGGAGTTGGCGATCAGCGGGAAGGCCATGGTCCAGGTCGCGATGCGCCAGCACCAGGGCGTCAGCTTGGAGCCGAGCACCTTCTTCGGGAACAGCACCAGGTGCGGCACCTCGTCCTCGCCCACCCGCAGCCCCTCGGGCAGCATGAACTTCTTGCGGGTCAGCCAGAGTCCGGCCAGGCCGATGGCGAAGGACGCCATGCCGAAGCCGATCATCCAGCGGAAGCCCCAGAAGGCCACGGGGATGTTGGGCCGGTAGTCGCCGGGCCCGAACTGCTGCTGCTCGGCCTTGTTGACGTCGTTGATCCCAGGAACCTCCGACGTGAAGTTGTCGTCGGCGAGGAAGGAGAGCAGGCCGGGTATCTCGACCGCGACGGTGTTGTGGCCCTTCTCCACGTCGCCGTAGGCGAAGATCGAGAACGGGGCCGGCTTCTGGCCGTCCCACAGCGCCTCGGCGGCCGCCATCTTCATCGGCTGCTGCTTGAACATGACCTTGCCGAGGGTGTCGCCGCTGACCGCGGTGAGCAGGCCCGCGATGACCACGGTGATCAGGCCGAGCCGCAGCGAGGTCTTCATCTCGCGGATGTGCTTCTTGCGGGCCAGGTGGTAGGCGGAGATGCCGACCATGAAGGCGCCACCGGTCAGGAAGGCGGCGGAGAGTGTGTGGAAGGCCTGGCTCAGCGCGGTGTTCTGGGTGAGCACCGCCAGGAAGTCGGTCAGCTCGGCGCGTCCCTTGGCCTTGTCGATCTTGTAGCCGACCGGGTGCTGCATCCAGGAGTTGGCCGCGAGGATGAAGTACGCCGACAGGATCGTGCCGATCGAGACCATCCAGATGCAGGCCAGGTGGATCTTCTTCGGCAGCTTGTCCCAGCCGAAGATCCACAGCCCGATGAACGTGGACTCGAAGAAGAACGCGATCAGCGCCTCGAAGGCGAGCGGGGCGCCGAAGATGTCGCCGACGAAACGCGAGTAGTCCGACCAGTTCATGCCGAACTGGAACTCCTGCACGATGCCGGTGACCACACCCATCGCGATGTTGATCAGGAAAAGCTTGCCCCAGAACTTCGTCGCCCTGAGGTACTTCTCCTTCTCCGTGCGTACCCAGGCCGTCTGCAACCCGGCCGTGAGAGCGGCCAGGGAGATCGTCAGCGGAACGAACAGGAAGTGGTAGACGGTCGTGATGCCGAACTGCCAGCGCGCCAGTGTCTCCGGCGCCAAAGCCAGGTCCACGTCGTCACTCTCCTTACTACGCCGTGGTACTGCGGCGATTCGCCCCATCTGTCACCTACATACGGGGCAAAACGGGACGCGCTTGTGAACGCGTTCACATTCACAAGCCATTATGGCGCACCCTTTTCCGGCCAGAAGGTTCGGGGTCGCCCTCTTGCCCCCGAGTCAAGATCCCCGACGTCCCCGCCATGCCCTTTCGAAGGGGCCATAGGGCGGGCATGGATCTTCGAACCTCGGGTAACCCCCGCCAGGAGCGGCACAGATGTCGCCGATGTCCCTGTTTCACGTGAAACGGGCGCCCGGCAGAGCCGGACGCCCGTGATCTCTCCGGCGTGAGCCGGATTACAGCCGCTTCGTGAGCCGAATTACAGCTCCTTGTGGAAGGCCTCCGCCACCTTCAGGAAGATGTCGTTGGCCTCGGCCTCGCCGACCGTGACCCGGGCGCCCTCGCCCGCGAACGGCCGGACCACGACACCGTGTTCCTCACAGGCCTGCGCGAACGCCGCCGTACGCTCTCCGAGCCGCATCCACACGAAGTTGGCCTGCGTCTCCGGCACCGTCCAGCCCTGCGCGCGCAGCGCGTCGACCACGCGGTTGCGCTCGCACACGAGCGAGCCGACCCGGCCCAGCAGCTCGTCCTCGGCCCGCAGCGAGGCGATCGCCGCCTCCTGTGCCAGCTGGCTCACACCGAACGGCACCGCCGTCTTGCGCAGCGCGGCGGCCACCGGCTCATGGGCGATCGCGAAACCGACCCGCAGCCCGGCGAGGCCGTACGCCTTGGAGAAGGTCCGCAGGACGCAGACGTTGGGCCGCTCCCGGTACAGCTCGACGCCGTCGGGCACCTCGGGGTCGCGGATGAACTCCCGGTAGGCCTCGTCCAGCACCACCAGGACGTCCTTGGGCACCCGGTCCAGGAAGCGCTCCAGCTCGGCCCGCCGCACCACCGTGCCGGTCGGGTTGTTCGGGTTGCAGACGAAGATCAGCCGCGTCCGGTCGGTGATCGCCTCCGCCATCGCGTCCAGGTCGTGCACATCGCCCGGCGTCAGGGGCACCTGCACCGACCGGGCGCCGTTGATCTGCGTGATGATCGGGTACGCCTCGAAGGACCGCCAGGCATAGATCACCTCGTCGCCGGGCCCGCTGGTGGCCTGGATCAGCTGCTGGGCAACGCCCACCGAGCCCGTGCCGGTGGCCACGTGGGCGGCCGGCACCCCGAAGCGCTCCGCCAGCTCCTCCGTCAGGGCCGCACACGCCATGTCGGGGTAGCGGTTGAAGGAGGCGGCGGCCGCGGTCACACTCTCCAGCACACCGGGCAGCGGCGGGTACGGGTTCTCGTTCGAGGACAGCTTGTAGGCGACCGGTCCCTCGGACGCGGCCGGCTTGCCCGGCTTGTAGGTGGGGATACCCTCCAGCTCGGCGCGCAGCTTGGGGCTCGTCTCGCTCACCACAGTCCTCCTCGCGACCACCGGTGGACCGTCGACGCCACCGGCTTCCAATACTGCTCACCATATGAGGATTCGGCTGTGGTGAGTACTGGCCGTGGGCAAACCTCGTGGACCACCGCCGCAACACGGGCATCGCCGGGCATCGCTCCCTGAAGGCGGATCTTTCGGGGGGCGCGCCGTACATATATCTATGCGCCGGTGGCTCGCGCCGTAGCGCGCTTCACCCGTGCAGGTGAGTTGAGACCTCTTCGAAACATCGGACCATTGGCAGGCTCATACGCGCCGTTAGGCCATGTCCTGCCAGGAAAGCGCCCAACTGCCTGTGATTCCAAGGCAGTTCGCCCATCACCGCCATGCAGAAACGTGCCTGTCAACGAGTGCATATGCGTCCGCACTACCCCACCGCCTGAGCCCTACTATCGGCTCGCCATGACAGCAGCAGGGAAGCACCAGGTGAGCCGCGCGGAAACCTCCCGTCGAGGCAGTCGGCCGGGCCGGGCGGGCATCAGGGACGTGGCCGCCGCCGCCGGAGTCTCCATCACGACCGTCTCCGACGCCCTCAACGGCAAGGGCCGGCTCCCGGACGCCACCCGGCGCCATGTCCGCGAGGTCGCCGACCGGCTGGGGTACCGTCCCTCGGCCGCCGCCCGCACCCTCCGTACCGGCAAGTCGGGGCTGATCGGCCTGACCGTGACCACGTACGGGGATGAACCTTTCACCTTCACGGAGTTCGCGTACTTCGCCGAGATGGCGCGGGCCGCCACCTCGGCCGCGCTGGCCCGGGGCTACGCCCTGGTCATCCTGCCCGCGACCTCCCGCCACGACGTGTGGTCCAACGTCGCCCTCGACGGCACCGTCGTCATCGACCCCTCCGACCAGGACCCGGTGGTCAGCGAACTCGTCCGCCAGGGCCTGCCCGTCGTCTCCGACGGCCGCCCGGCCGGCGCGCTCCCGGTCACCGCCTGGGTGGACAACGACCACGAGGCCGCCGTCCTCGGCATCCTCGACCATCTCGCCGCCGCCGGCGCCCGTCGCATCGGCCTGCTCACGGGCACCTCGACCGACACGTACACCCATCTGTCGACCACGGCCTACCTGCACTGGTGCGAGCGGGTCGGCCAGGACCCGGTCTACGAGGCCTACCCGGCGCACGACCCGTGCGCGGGCGCCGTCGCCGCCGACCGGCTGCTCGCCCGCCCCGACCGGCCCGACGCCGTCTACGGGCTGTTCGACCCCAACGGCACCGACCTGCTCGCCGCCGCCCGCCGCTACGGACTGCGCGTCCCGGACGATCTGCTGCTGGTGTGCTGCAGCGAGTCCACCGTGTACGCCAGCACCGAGCCGCCCGTCACCACGCTCTCCCTCAAGCCGCGCCGCATCGGCACGGCCGTCGTCCAACTGCTCATCGATGCCATCGAGGGAGTGGAGTCGGAGCAGCCGGTGGAGCAGGTCATACCGACCGAGCTGATCGTGCGCACCTCATCCCAGCGGCGGCCCCCGCGCACCACGGTCAGCCCGCCCCGGTCCCCGGACGACACGTAGAGGGGCCGACACGTAGGAGGGACCGCGCGGAGGGGGCGGGGACGACCGTTCGGCCGGGCCGCCGCGCGGGCCACACAGGCCCGGCGGTCCCCGGCCGTCGGCGAACACCTGCCCAAACGGGGCGAAAGCCGCGGTGAAGCGGAGTCTTGTTCCGATTCACCACCCCTGGGTCATCACATGGCGCGACGCGCATTCCTATGATGGGCCCACGACACCGCGGACCGCTGCGACCAGGCAGTCCGAAGCGGTGCAGATGCGGCGCGATGGTGGAGGGGTCTGATGACTCAGGGGGCCGGTCAGGGACCCGAGGTGGAGCGGACGGCGACGCTGCGCGACTTCCGGGTGCCCGCGTACGTCCACGAGTCCGGTCCGTACGTCTCCCATGCCTCGCAGGACGAGACCGCGCCGCCCGCCGAGGAGTCGTACCCCGAGGGGTACACGCCCACCGAGCGCGACCTGCCCGTCGTCCACCGTGGCGACACGCTCCAGGTCGCCGCCGATCCGGCCCCCGCCGCCCCGGCTCCCCAGCCCGCGGCCGGTCCCGGCCCGCTCTACGTCGTCGGCGACGTGCACGGCTACCTCGACGAACTGATGGCCGCCCTGCGGGAGCAGGGGCTGATCGACGACGCGGGCCAGTGGTGCGCCGGCACCACGCGGCTGTGGTTCCTCGGCGACTTCACCGACCGCGGTCCGGACGGCATCGGCGTCATCGACCTGGTGATGCGGCTGTCCGCCGAGGCGGCCGCGGCCGGCGGCTACTGCAAGGCCCTCATGGGCAACCACGAGCTGCTGCTGCTCGGTGCCAAGCGGTTCGGCGACACTCCGGTCAACTCGGGTGCGGGCACCGCCACTTTCCAGGCGGCCTGGCTGCTCAACGGCGGCCAGAAGACCGACATGGACCGTCTCCAGGACCACCATCTGCAGTGGATGTCCCGTCTCGACGCGCTGGAGGAGGTCGACGGCTATCTGCTGGTGCACTCCGACACGACCGCCTACCTCGACTACGGCGACTCGATCGAGGCCGTCAACGACACGGTCCACGAGAAGCTCACCCGCAATGACGCGAACGAGTGCTGGGATCTGTTCCGCAAGTTCACCAAGCGCTTCTCCTTCCGCGATGAAGGCGGCGCCGACGCCGTGCGCGCCCTGCTGGACGCCTACGGCGGCACCCGGATCGTGCACGGCCACAGCCCCATCCCCTACCTCCTGGGCGAGGTGGGCTCCGAGGACGGCGAGGAGAGCGGCGGCCCGGTGGTCGAGGGGCCGCACGTCTACGCCGACGGACTCGCCATCGCCATGGACGGCGGAGTGACCATGGCCGGAAAGCTGCTGGTGAGGCAACTCCCGCTGGAACACTGACCGTTCCCGGGGCGGGTCCCGCCCCACCGCAGTACACGCAGGCCGGGACGCAATTTCCGGCAATCCCCTGTCACCGCGCGCCGCCACGGCTCTACCATCGGCTTATCCGTAGCAGGCTCCCCTCCGTTTCTGCCCGACGGCTCGCCGGTGTGCGAGCCCCAAGCCCTACGGAGCATCGGGGGATGCACATGAACAGCCTTCCGCAGCACCTGCGGAGCGAGGACCGCCGGGAGTTCGAGCGGCTCCTCGACGAGGTTCTGCGCTCCGCACCACACCGACCGGAACTGGCCGCCGTCGGACGGCGGCTCAGCCCCGCACAACTGCGCACCATGGCCATCGCCGCGTCCGCACTCATCACGGTGGCCGCGGCCGCCGAATACCAGCGCTATGTGCGGATCCGCGACGAACTGCGCCACCCGGAGCAGGCCTCGGGGGCGGCCGGCTCCGCCCCCGCCGAGCCCGGTCCGGCCGCGGCGGAGCTCGCCGCCCCGCACGGCGCGGGCGCGGTCGCGGTCGTCGCCGTCCTGGCGCCGCTCCTCTCCGCCACCGCGGCGGCGATATTCCTGCTCATCGGGTACATCCTGAGATCCCTGGACCCCCGACAGCCCATCGCGGGCACGATGCTCACCGCGGGATGGGTGTTCGGGGCCCTGACCGTGGCCGCGCTCCTCGTCGCCGCCGTCGGCCTGCTCGTCACCGCCCTGCGCAACGGCGCCTCCCCCGAGTCCCGGGCCCGCGACGCCGCCACCGAGGAGGTCGCCAGAGCCAGAGCGGCGTGGGAAACCGCCCTCCTGGAACGCGGCATCCTGCCCTTCCTCAAGGAGGCGCTCGCCGACCACTCCCACTACACCGGCTCCGACCACGGCGGCCCGGAACACCAGCCGGACTGACCCCCGCCGTCACGACACGGCCCGCGCCCGCCGTCCCACGAGCCGCCGTCAACCGGCTCCGGTACGGCGGGTCCGGCCTGCGAGGGAGCGGTGCCCGGGGCCGCCGGCCATGAACACCGCTCCGCCACGCATCAGTCCGCGATCGGCAGGTACACCCGGTTCCCCGCCTCGGCGAACTCCTCCGACTTCTGGGCCATGCCCTCCTCGATCTCGGCCCGGTTACCGCCGTGTTCGCGGCGGATGCCCTGGGAGATCTTCATGCTGGACAAGTTCGAGCCGGATCACCCCTTGGTCACGCGGTGAGATCGGGTAGTGCGACGAGCGCGATGCCCTCTGCCTGAGCGACTGCCAGGCGAGTACCGTCCGGGTGCAAGGCCGCAACCGGGGTAGGAACATGGGTGACTCCGTAAGCCCCGCATCGCCTCGATACGTCCAGCTCGGGCCACTCCGCCAGTACCGAACCGGTGGTGACGTCGATCAGTCTGGGGTGCCCGTGCAAGGAGACGACTCGGCCGCCCTCGGCGATCAGGGTGCCGATCTTGTAATCGGCGCGGTTCAGGTGCAACCACCTGCGCTGGGAGAGGGACCACACGCCGAGGTGCTGAGGGCCCAGAGTCGGCACTTCCTCGTCATCAAGGACTTCGTCGCCGGTGGCCACAGCCAGGCGATCGTTGTCGAGCCAGCAAGCCGACACCACTTCGGCATCCAGTCCCGGTTCCATGGGCAAGGCCCCTGGCCCGTCCAGGTTGGCCGGATCTTTCAGCGCACTGTCCAGGTCGAACACTGCCACGACTCCATACGGATGCCACACCCAGCCGGCCACCAGCAGATGCCTGGCGTCGCGGCTCACCGACAACCGGGAATGAAACACATCTTTGGCCTGACGTGTACCCGCAGTGAGTCGCTGTCCCGATTCAACGTCCTCGACCTGGAGGACGGCATACTCGTCCGGGCAGTGAACCAGGATCTCCCGACCGTCCCGCAGCGTCCCCAGCGCCACGGGATAGTCGAAGTCATCGGCGTGGTAAGTGCTGCGCGTGAGCTCCCGCACAACACGCGCTCCTTCCAGCAGTAGGGCATTCGTCCCGCGCTCGGCGTAGACGACGCTGTAACGGCCGGAGGGAGAGACAACACTTCTGTCGAACGCAGGACCGCGGTCGGTGAAGATCCGACGCTCCACGCCGGCGGTGTTCCAGGCGCGTCCTCCCACCAGATCAACCAGGTCATCGCCCTGCCAGACAAGTGACTGGACCGGCACCGAAGCCGCCTGCAACATCACGGGATCCATCACCCGCCCCCCTGACCGCCGACCATCGATGGCGCTGCTCCCGAGGCGTCGGACCCAAGGAGCAGCGCCAATCTAGATGGTTCAGTCGGCGATCGGCAGGTACACCCGATTCCCCGCCTCGGCGAACTCCTTCGACTTCTGGAGCATCCCCTCAGCGATTTCCTCAGACGACGCTCCCTCAGCCGCCGCACCACCGAATCGCTCTGTGATGCTTTGACTAATCTTCATGCTGCAGAACTTCGGGCCGCACATGGAGCAGAAGTGGGCCGTCTTGGCGGGTTCGGCCGGGAGGGTCTCGTCGTGGAAGTCGCGGGCCGTGTCCGGGTCGAGGGCCAGATTGAACTGGTCCTCCCAGCGGAACTCGAAACGGGCGTCCGAGAGGGCGTCGTCCCACTCCTGAGCGCCCGGATGCCCCTTGGCGAGGTCGGCGGCGTGGGCAGCGATCTTGTAGGTGATGACACCGGTCTTGACGTCATCCCGGTTGGGCAGGCCCAGGTGCTCCTTCGGGGTGACGTAGCAGAGCATCGCCGTACCCCACCAGGCGATCATCGCGGCGCCGATGCCGGAGGTGATGTGGTCGTATGCCGGCGCGATGTCCGTGGTCAGCGGGCCGAGCGTATAGAACGGAGCCTCGTCGCAGATCTCCTGCTGGAGATCGATGTTCTCCTTGATCTTGTGCATCGGGACGTGCCCGGGGCCCTCGATCATCGTCTGTACGTTCATCCGCCTGGCGATCCTGCCGAGTTCCCCGAGCGTCCGCAGTTCGGCGAACTGGGCCTCGTCGTTGGCATCCGCGATGGAGCCGGGCCGCAGTCCGTCGCCCAGCGAGTACGTGACGTCGTAGGCGGCGAGGATCTCGCACAGTTCCTCGAAGTTCTCGTAGAGGAACGAGTCCTTGTGGTGCGCCAGGCACCACGCGGCCATGATGGAGCCGCCGCGCGAGACGATGCCGGTCTTGCGGTTGGCCGTGAGCGGTACGAACGGCAGCCGCACGCCCGCGTGGACGGTCATGTAGTCCACGCCCTGCTCGGCTTGTTCGATAACGGTGTCCTTGTAGATCTCCCAGGTCAGTTCCTCGGCCTTGCCGTCGACCTTCTCCAGCGCCTGGTACAGCGGCACCGTGCCGATCGGGACGGGGGAGTTACGGAGCACCCACTCGCGGGTGGTGTGGATGTTGCGGCCGGTGGAGAGGTCCATGACCGTGTCGGCGCCCCAGCGGGTCGCCCAGGTCATCTTCTCGACCTCCTCCTCGATGGACGACGTCACCGCGGAGTTGCCGATGTTGGCGTTCACCTTCACCAGGAACCGCTTGCCGATGATCATCGGCTCGATCTCCGGGTGGTTGACGTTGACCGGCAGCACCGCCCGGCCCGCGGCGATCTCGTCGCGCACCACCTCGGGGGAGACGTTCTCCCTGAGGGCCACGAACTCCATCTCCGGCGTGATCTCGCCCCGGCGCGCATACGCGAGCTGCGTCACCGCCTGCCCGTCGCGGCCCCGCCGCGGCTGGCGCGGACGGCCGGGGAAGACCGCGTCCAGGTTCCGCAGCCCGCCGCGCGGCGAGGTGTGCTTGATCCCGTCGTCCTCGGGACGGACGGGACGGCCCGCGTACTCCTCCGTGTCCCCGCGGGCGATGATCCAGTTCTCCCGCAGCGGCGTCAGTCCCCGGCGGACGTTGGTGTCGACGAGCGGATCGGTGTACGGGCCCGACGTGTCGTACAGCGTGACCGACTGCCCGTTGGTGAGATGCACCTGACGGACCGGCACGCGCAGGTCGGGGCGCGAGCCCTCGACGTACGCCTTGTGCCAGCCGATGGACTTCCCGGCCTCCGAGGACGTGTCGTCCTGGGCGGAGGCAGGCGTGCTTGCGTCCTTGTTGGTCATGAGACCTACTCCCTACGCCGGCATTACCCGGTAACAGGTTCGGCGGTCGACGCAGCGGCTTCCGTCGTCCGAGGTCTCCCGGGGAACATGGCATGTTCCACGTGAAACATCGCGCCTACGGAGGTCAGCGCCCTCTCAGCCCGGTGCTCCGAGCTCCCGCGTGTGCAAAGGTGCCTCCACGCTAGCGTCATCGATGAGGCGATGAACAGTGGGCCCTCCCGGTTCTTGCGATGATCTGGCGATGACCCGGATGGACCAGCACCCGTACCAGCCGCCCGGCCCGCACCGGCACGACGGCTCGGAGCCCCCGAGCCAGGACCACCGTCCCGACCACGGTCACGCCCCCGCCCAGACCCAGGCACACGGGCATGGGCATGGGCATGGCCACAGCGCCGGGAGCGGGCATGGGCACAGCCACAGCCATGGGCCCGCCGCGCCCGTCTCCCGGCATCTGCGCAAGGTGATCGCGGCGATCCTCGTCCCGTTCACCGCGGCGGTCGTGGTCGGCCTGATGGTGCTCTGGCCCGGTGGCGCCCCCTCGCACAAGCACAGCGGCGTCGGCTTCGACCGGCAGACCCAACAGGCCACCGTCACCCATGTGGCCGAGGTGAGCTGCGCCTCGGTGAACGCCTCCGGCGGGACCCCGGCCGGTGGCACCCCCGGGGACAGCTCAACCGGCCGACAGCCCGGCGGCACCTGCAAGAAGGCGACCATCCGGATCGACACCGGCAAGGACAAGGGCCGTACGTTCACCGAGATCGTGCAGCCCGACCAGCCCCGGCAGTTGCACCAGAGCGAGCAGGTCGTCGCCGCCTATGAACCCACCGCTCCGAAGGACCTCCAGTACTCGGTCGCCGATGTGAACCGTAAGTTCCCCATGGCGCTGCTCGCGGGCATCTTCGCGCTCGCGGTCGTGGTGGTGGGCCGGATGCGCGGGGTGATGGCCCTCGTGGCGCTGGCGGTGAGTTTCCTGGTGCTGAACCAGTTCATCCTGCCCGCGATCCTCCAGGGCTCCAACCCGCTGCTCGTGGCGGTGATCGGGTCGAGCGCCATCATGCTGATCGCCCTGTACATGTGTCACGGCCTGTCGGCCCGTACCTCGGTGGCCGTGCTCGGGACGCTGATCTCGCTGACCCTGATCGGGCTGCTCGGCTCGGTGTTCATCGGCTGGGCCGCCCTGACCGGCAACACCGACGACAGCACCGGTCTGATCCACGGGCTCTATCCGAAAATCGACATGAGCGGTCTGCTGCTGGCCGGCGTCATCATCGGCTCGCTGGGCGTCCTGGACGATGTGACGGTGACCCAGACCTCGGCCGTGTGGGAACTACACGAGGCCAATCCTTCGATGGGCCCGCGCGGGCTGTACCGGGCGGCCATCCGCATCGGCCGCGACCACATCGCGTCCGTCGTCAACACCCTGGTGCTCGCCTATGCCGGTGCCGCGCTGCCGTTGCTGCTGCTGTTCTCCATCGCGCAGAGCAGCGTGGGGGCGGTGGCCAACAGCGAGCTGGTGGCCGAGGAGATCGTGCGCACCCTGGTGGGATCCATCGGACTGGTCGCCTCGGTCCCGGTCACCACCGCGCTCGCCGCCCTGGTGGTGGCGGCCGACCGGAGCGCCCCGGCCCCGGAGACTCCCACCGGCACCCAGACCCTGCCGGCCCGGAGCGGGCGGGGGCGGCGCCGGAAGCGATGAGACGGGGCGGGTCCCGGCGGCAAGCCGGGCACCGCCCGCCCGCCACTTCGCGCGGAAGCCTGTGCAGAAGGCCGTGCAGACGCAGAAGCGTTACTGCATGGCTCCGTACCACCGGGCGGAGCGTCCAGTCGCGTCGCGCGGCGTCTCAACCCGCGCTCTGCTCCTCGGCCAGAATGCGGTCCAGCGCCTCGTCCAGATGCGCGTCGAAGTCGGCGAGCGCACCCTCCTGGCCGAGCGGCACCAGCTTGTCCGTGCGGTCGAGGAAGGCCACGAGCGGCGACGCCGACGAGCGGAACAGGGCCTGGTCGCCGCCGACCTGAAGCCTGATCAGCACCTCGCCCAGCACCTCTTCCTCGACGGGGGAGATCCGCACATCCCCCTCCCCGCACGGCCGTCCGACGCCGTCGATCAGCAGTTCCCGACCGAAGACCCAGGTGACCGGGGCATCACCGGGCAGATGGAAGGTGAGCCGCACGGCGTAGGGATCGCCGGTCTCGTAGCGCAACTCCACCGGAATGCGGAAGGAGAGCTCCTCCGAGACGAGAAAGCTCATCATGACCTCTGCCTGTACGGACTCGCGCATCGCCTACCCCGTCATATGACATCGACTGGCCGGGTTTGATCCCTCTGACCGTGGTAAATCTTGCTGAAAGTACACAGCGAATTACAAGGAGTAAGTTTTCAGATACTGATACAGAGGGTGAGGGACCCCAGGTGCCGTCCGATCTCCGTCTGCAGCCGCCGGGCCGCCGGCAGCAGCCGGTCGGCCTGGTGGGCCGGGAGGGAGATGGCCACGGTGGCCGCGGTCGTGCCCACCGTGATGGGGACCGCCGCGCAGACCGTGCCGAGCGCGTACTCCTGGCGCTCCGTGACCGGCTCCATGCGCGGGACCCGGGCCAGCCGCCGCAGCAGGGCGTCGCTGTCCCGCGCGGTGTACGGCGTGAGCGCCTGCACCGGATAGCGGGCGAGGTGCTCCCGCCGGGCTCCCTCGTCCAACTGGGAGAGCAGGCACTGCCCGATGGCGTGCGCGTGCCCGGTCTCGCGGAAGTCGGCCCACTCCTCGGCCGCGGGGGCTTCACGGGAGTCGGCGACGCACAGGACCTCGATCTCCCCGTCCCGGTACATCGCGTAGTAGATCGGGGCGCCGATGGAATCGCGCCAGTGCGCGAGCGTGTCCATGACCTTGCCGCGACGTTTCTCCCGGGCCGCGCCGCTGCTCAGCCGCTCGGCCGCCTCGCCCAGGAAGAAGAGCCCCTTGTCCCGCCGCAGATAGCCCTCGTGCACCAGGGTGCGCAGCAGGTGGTAGGTCGTGGGCAGGGCCAGGCCGGTCGCGCGGGCGAGTTGCTTGGCGGGGGCGCCGTACGGATGGGCCGCGACCGTCTCCAGCAGGCGCATGGCGCGCTGCACGGAGCCGATGAGGGTCGTGGCGGCAGGCTGCGACGGTACGCCCATCCCGGGCGGCCGCCGGGAAGGAGATGTGCGGGGACGGGGCTGGGCGGGGAGTGCGGCGGTTTCCGCCGGTGGGGTGTCGACCGTGGCCAAGGATTACTCCGGAAGCGCGAGGGGGCAGCCCGTGCCTGGGCGGGAAGCACGGATGGGTGTCTGCGCCACCCGCGGGGCCGCACCCCACGGGGAGTTCCGGACTCTAACCGCCCGCCACCACGCGTGGCCGGGCTCACGGGGAAACTTCCCTCCCCCGAGGGAACCGGCACCCCCTTACCGGTCACCGGTTCCCGCTTACCTCACCAGTCGCCGCGCGAGGAGGAGCCGGACATGAACTTGCGCACGATGTAGATCAGCCCCCCGACCAGGGCCACGAAGACCAGCGCCTTGAACAGCAGGCCGATCACGAATCCGACGATGCTCGCTATCAGGCCGCCGAACACGACCATGGCGATGACCGGCACCGCGACCCACTTCACCCACCACGGCAGTCCCGCGAAGATCCCTCGCATGGCCCTCGTCCTTCTCGTCTCATGCGTACGTGTACGTCTCGTACGGTCTCGGTGTTCCGCACTCGATGCTAGGGCCGCGGCAGGGTCCCACGGGGGCCTCGGGGCCCTTGTCCGCCCCTGAACCGTCCCCTAGGGAATCCCGGGGAGCGACCCTCACGCCTCGGGTGGAGAGAACACGACGAGAACTCTCAGGTCCTCGCTGATGTGGTGGAACTTGTGCGCGACGCCGGCGGGCACGTACACCACGCTGCCCCGCGCCACCTCGGTCGTCTCCAGACCGACGGTGATCGACGCCCGGCCGCTGACGACGAAGTACACCTCGTCCTGGTTGTGCGGCTTCTGCGGGTCGTGCTCGCCCGCGTCGAGGGCGTAGAGACCGACCGACATGTTCCGCTCCCGCAGGAACTGAAGGTAGGCCCCCTCGTTGGCGGCGCGCTCCGCCTCCAGGTCGTCCAGCCGGAATGCCTTCATCTGCGTTGCCGCCCTCGCCTCACTGCTCGCTCCCGATCGGGTCTGCCACGATCAGACACATGAAGAATTTCGTAGTCAAGACGATCGCGAACGCGGGTGCCCTCGCGGTGGCCGTCTGGCTCCTCGACAAAATCACTCTCACCGGTGACAGCACCGCCAAGAAGGCCGGCACGCTGATCGTCGTCGCGCTGATCTTCGGCCTGGTGAACTGGCTGGTCAAGCCCATCGTGAAGGTGCTCACCTTCCCGCTGTTCATCCTGACCCTGGGCCTGATCACCCTGATCGTCAACGCGCTGATGCTGATGCTGACGTCGTGGGTGTGCGGCAAGCTCCAGTTGAGCTTCCATGTGGAGGGGTTCTGGACGGCCGTCCTCGGCGGTCTGATCATCTCGGTCGTCTCCTGGGCCCTGCACATGATCCTGCCGGACGAGGACTGAGCGCCCCATGACCTACCGCGTCTGCTTCGTGTGCACCGGCAACATCTGCCGTTCCCCGATGGCCGAGTACGTCTTCCGCGCGCGGGTGGCGGAGGCCGGGCTGGCGGACCGGGTGGAGATCGACAGCGCCGGCACCGGCGGCTGGCACGAGGGCGAGTCCGCCGACCCTCGCACCGTCGCCGTCCTCCACGACCACGGGTACGACTGCGACCACGTCGCACGCCGGTTCCAGCCCTCCTGGTTCGCCCGCCGCGACCTCGTGATCGCCCTGGACGCCGGTCACCTCAGGGCCCTGCGCCGCCTGGCGCCCACCCAGGAGGACGCGCGCAAGGTCCGCCTGTTGCGCGCGTACGCCCACCGGTCGCCCGGCGCCCTCGCGCCGGACCCGGACCTGGGCGACGACCTCGACGTGCCGGACCCGTACTACGGCGGCCTGGACGGTTTCGAGGAGTGCCTTGAGATGGTGGAGGAGGCGAGCGCCGGACTGGTCGCCGCCGTGCGGGAACACCTGGAGGGACGGGCCGCATGAACGACGCATCTGTGGACGAGGAGGCCGTCGGCGACGGCACGCGCGCGGTCCGGGCGGGGCTGCCCGAGCCGGTCAAGCACGAGCCGACGCTGCCGGGCCCCGTCTTCGCCGCGCATTTCCATCTACCGGGCGACGTGACGGGACCGTACTCCTACGGCCGTGACGACAACCCGACCTGGACTCTGCTGGAGAACGCCATCGGCGAGCTGGAGGCTCCCGGGCTGGCGGACATCCAGACGCTGGTGTTCGCCTCCGGCATGGCCGCGATCTCCGCCGTGCTGTTCTCGCAGCTGCGCGCAGGGGACGCGGTGGTGCTGCCGTCCGACGGGTACCAGGCGCTACCGCTGGTCCGCGCCCAGCTGGAGGCGTACGGCGTCGAGGTGCGCACCGCCCCCACCGGCGCAGACGCCCAGCTGGAGGTCCTGGACGGGGCCCGGCTGCTGTGGATCGAGTCCCCGTCGAACCCGGGACTCGATGTCTGCGACATCCGGCGCCTGGCGGTCGCGGCACACGCCCAGGGCACCCTGGTGGCCGTCGACAACACCCTCGCCACCCCGCTCGGCCAGCGCCCGCTGGCCCTGGGCGCCGACTTCGCCGTGGCCAGCGGCACCAAACAGCTCACCGGGCACGGCGACGTCCTCCTCGGGTACGTGGTCGGCCGAGACGCCGAGGCGATGGCCGCCGTGCGCCGCTGGCGCAAGATCGTCGGGGCGATCCCCGGGCCCATGGAGGCCTGGCTCGCGCACCGGTCCATCGCCACGCTCCAGCTCCGTGTCGATCGGCAGAACGCCACCGCGCTCACCGTCGCCGAGGCCCTGCGGCAGCGGCCGGAGGTCACCGGCCTGCGCCATCCCGGGCTGCCGGACGACCCCTCGCACGAGATCGCCTCCCGGCAGATGCGGCGCTACGGCTGCGTCGTGTCGTTCACGCTGCCCACGCGGGCGCGCGCCGAACGCTTCCTGGCGGCCCTGCGCCTGGTGGAGGACGCGACGAGCTTCGGCGGAGTGCGCTCCACGGCCGAGCGCCGTGGCCGCTGGGGCGGAGACGCCGTCCCGGAGGGCTTCATCCGGATGTCTGTCGGCGCCGAGGACCCCGAGGACCTGGTGGCGGACATTCTGCGCGCCCTCGACGAATCGGCGGAGTAACCCGGGCGCCGCCGGCCGGGGCGCCCCCGAGAGGTGCCGTACGGCCCACGTCGAACGACGGTCCGAGCCTCCCCCCTCGTGGCTCGGACCGTCTCCGGTTCCGCTTGCGAAGAACCGTGCGACCTAGGCTAGTTGACTCTCTGTCAGTGTCCAATCACGCTAGCGACAGGGGCCTATCGACTTATTTATAGTTGACACCTGCCGGGGCCGGACGAGGGCGAGGCAGGGGAGGGCATGCCATGGATCTGGCCTTGCTGCGCACCTTTGTCACCGTGCACCGGGCCGGTTCCTTCACCCGCGCCGCGGCCCTGCTCGGCCTGTCCCAGCCCGCCGTCACATCCCAGATCCGCACCCTGGAACGCCAGCTGGGCAAGCCCCTCTTCCTGCGCCAGGCGCGCGGAGTCACCCCGACCACCATCGGCGACGAACTCGCGCACAAGGCCGCGCCCCACCTCGACGCGCTGGTGGAGATAGCCGAGTACCGACTGGACGACGACTCCTCGCCGACGACACTGCACCTGGCCGGGCCCCCGGAGTTCACCGCCGAACGAGCCCTGCCCGCCCTCGCGGAACTGGCCGGGGAGGGCCCCCGAGGTCTGGCGCTGCGCGCCTCCTTCGGCACCCCGGAGGAGGTTCTGGAGGGGTTGGCGGCCGGTCACCACGATCTGGCCATCAGCACCGCCCGGCCACGCGGCGCCCTGTTCACCGCGACGGCGCTCTGCGACGAGGAGCATGTACTGGTCGCCGCTCCCCGCTGGGCGGAGCGCCTCGCCCCGGACGCGCTACGGCTGAAGGGGGCGCCCGCGCTCCCGGAGCTGCCCGTGGTCGACGTCCATGAGTCGCTGCCCTTCGTCTCCCGTTACTGGGCCTCCGTCTTCGACGCCCGCCCAGCCGTCCCCGGCACGGTCGTCGTCCCCGATCTGCGGGCCGTGCTCGCCTGTGCGATCGCGGGCGCGGGTCTGGCCGTACTGCCCCGCTATCTCTGCGCACCGGCCCTCGACCGGGGCACGGTCGTGGCCCTGCACGACCCGGTGGTGCCTCCGCTGCGCACGTACTTCTTGGTGGTGCGCACCGGCACGCTCGCCCTGCCGCCCGTGGCCCGCGCCCATGAATGGCTGCTGCGGGCGGCCGTGAGCTGGTGCTGAGGCCCTTAAGGCCACGCAACGCGGTCGCCCGGTCCCGCTTTGCGATGTTTCACGTGGAACCAGCCGGGCCACATTTCTCCCATGACCGTCCGACCCGTGGTCAAGCGCACCGCCCGTGCCGTTCTGCTGGACGGTGACGACCTGATTCTGATCAAGCGCACCAAGCCCGGCGTCGATCCCTACTGGGTGACTCCCGGTGGCGGGGTCGAGCCCGGGGACTCGACCGTGGTGGACGCCCTGCACCGGGAGGTGTACGAGGAACTGGGCGCCAAGATCACCGATGTGGTGCCGTGCTTCGTGGACACCGTGGAGCACATCGGTGAGGACGGCGGCGCGACCGGCGTGAAGGTGCAGCACTTCTTCGTCTGCCGCCTGGAGTCCATGGACCCGTCCCTGCGTCATGGTCCCGAGGTGGAAGAGCCGGCCGGCGAGTACGAGATCGTGCGTATCCCGTTCACCCGCGTCGGCATCGCGTCCGTTCACCTCGTCCCGCTGTCGCTGCGGCACTATCTGGACGGCAACATCGAGGGTGTACGGGCCATGCATGCTCCCGACCTGGGGTAGCGAGGCATCCTCCGCCGGCTGGCCGACGAGGACATGTTTCACGTGAAACGGGTGGACGCCGAGGGCCTGCTTCGGACAGCCTGACGTGCGTGCCAACACCTTCCCTCGACGCACTGCCCATCCGCCGTCTGACGCTCCGCGATCTCACCGCATGCGCCGACCTGTCCGAGGACCGGGGGTGGCCACGCGAGGAACACAAGTGGGGCTTCCTCCTCACCGCCGGCCGCGGCTTCGGCATCGACGACCCTCAGGGTGGCCTCGTCGCCGCGTGCGTCATCACCGAGTACGGCTCCTGGGGGCGCCCGGAACTCGGAGCCATCGGTATGGTCCTGGTCGCCGAACGCCACGCCCGCCGGGGCGTCGGGCGCCGCCTGATGCGGCATGTGGTGTCCACCATGGGCGACACCCCGCTGACGCTGTACGCCACGGAGAACGGCCGTCCCCTGTACGAGCAGCTGGGCTTCAAGGTGACGGGACAGGCGGAGATGCTCAGGGGCCGCTTCACTCCCGGCGGTCCGGACATCAAGGTCAAGACACGTAGCGCCACCGCGGAGGATCTTCCCCCGATCCTGCGGCTGGACGAGGAGGTGTTCGGCGCAGACCGGACGCCACTGGTCACGCGGCTGCCCGCCTTCGCGGACCAGCTACGAGTGGCCGAGGAGGACGGCCGGATCATCGGGTACGCGGCCGCGTGGCCCAACATGGGCACCCATGTCGTCGGGCCGCTGATCGCCCGGGACACGGAGACCGCCCAGGCACTCGTCGCCTCGCTGGCGGCCGGCACGGACCGGCCGCTGCGTACCGACATCGACGTACGCCACGAGGATCTGCTGGCCTGGGCCAAGGAGCGGGGCCTGGCATCGGTGACGTCCAACTCCGTGATGACGTACGGCACCCCGGAGCTTCCGGGCGACTGGACGCGGCGGTTCGCCCCGCTGACGGTGGCCGCCGGTTGAGGCACCGTACGACGTCGTGGGACGCCGTACGACACGGACAGGCCCCGTCGCACGAAGCGGCGGGGCCTGTGTCCGTTCCGGACCGTGTGATCAGGCCTGGTCCGGGCGGTGGAGTCGCTGCACGTGCCCGCATAGAGTGCGGTCATGGGAGATCTTGAGATACGTCCGGCGGGTGCGGACGACCTTCCGGCGATCATCGCGATGCTCGCCGACGATCCACTGGGCGCGCAGCGGGAATCCCCCGACGATCCGGCCCCCTACCAGTCGGCGTTCAAGCAGCTGGCCGCGGACCCGAACCAGCACCTCGTCGTCGCCGTGCGCGACGGCCGGGTGATCGGCACCCTCCAGCTCACGATCATCCCCGGGCTGTCCCACCGGGGCGCGACCCGTGCGCTCATCGAGGCCGTTCGCATCCACGCCGACGAGCGCGGCAGTGGACTGGGCACCGAGCTGATCCGGTGGGCCATCGGCACGGCCCGGCGGCTCGGCTGCCAGGTGGTGCAGCTGACGTCCGACAAGACACGCCTCGACGCCCACCGCTTCTACGAGCGACTCGGGTTCACCGCCTCGCACGAGGGCTTCAAACTGCGCCTCTGATCTTCGGCTCAGCCGATGCCTCGCCAGCCCTCCGGATCCACGCCGCCGGGCACCGGGGCGTCGGGGTCGTACGGCTGCCGAGTGAACACGAACGAGCCGAGGTCGAGGTGGCTCAGGGACCCGTCAGGGCGTCGCACGGGCCGCAGCCGTTCCCCTGCGTAGTAGCCCTCCAGGCCCGTCCAGGTGCCATCGCCGTTCGGCCGGAAGCGGGATCGGCGGCCGCCGCCGGTCAGCGGGCCGAGCGAGAGCAGGCCGTCGGCCGTCACCCGCAGGCCGAACACGCCGGTCCCCCAGTACCACTGCCCGGCCAGCTCCAGCACCGCCGGGTCGACCTCGCGCAGCGGACGCCAGGGCTCGGGGATGCGGGGTTCCGCCTCGGCGACGATCCGTACGAGGTCGTCGCCCACCGCGCCCAGGGACGGACCGCTGGTGCAGTTGGCGAGCACCACCGCGGCCACGTCGTCCGCCACGCTGATGGTGAGGTTCGCCAGGAAGCCGGGCAGCGAGCCGGAGTGGCCGACCAGCAGCCGCCCGTCGCGGGCGTGGAGCTGCATACCGAGGCCGTAGGTGACTCCGTCCACGACATCGGCGGCCTCGGCCGGCGCCGCCGGGGTCCGCATCTCGCGCACCGACTCCGCGCCGAGCACCCGCTCGTCACCATGGGTCAGGAACACCGCGAACTTCGCCAGGTCCCCCGTGGTCGACCACAGTTGGCCGGCGGGGGCCATCCGGCCGAGGTCCTCCACCGGCTCCGGCAGGAGGGCGTCGGCCCACGGATGCACCGCCCAGCCGCCCGCGTGCGGGGCCTGCGGCTGAGGGGAGGTCCGGTGCAGGCCGAGCGGTTCGAGGATCTCCCGGCGCAGCACCTCCTCCCAGGGGGCGCCGCGCAGTTCCTCCACCAGCGCGCCGAGCAGCGTGTAACCGGGGTTGGAGTAGTGGTGCCGGCGGCCGACGGGGTGCAACAGGGGCTGCTCGCCGAGAACATCACCGAGTTCGGGCCGCAGGGAGCCCGGGGTCCGCTCCCACCAGGGACCGGGCGACTCGGCCGCCACCCCGCCCGTGTGCGCGAGCAGTTCGGCGATGGTGGCCTCCCCCACGCCGGTGCCCGGCAGGTGCTTGTCCAGCGGATCGTTGAGGTCGAGCACGCCCTCGTCGCGCAGCCGCATCACCAGAACGGCGGTGAAGGTCTTGGTGATCGACCCGATCCGGTACTGCACGTTCTCGTCCGGCCCGTGCCCGTCCACCGAGCTCCGCGCCCCGTGCCACACGGTCCGCCCGTCCCGCACCACGGCGGCGACCAGCGACGGCGCCCGCCCCTCGCTCTGCGCCACGGCGATCCTGTGCAGCAACGCGCGCCGCGTCCCCGGGAGCAGCGCATCCTGTGAAGTCGTCATCCCCCCAGTCCACCTGCCGGAACGCCGGGCGTCGAATCCATTTCCGGCGCATGGGCCTTGTCCGGGCTGAGCAGCGTGCCGGTACAGGTGGGCCTCAGATCTGGGCCATGTCCACGAAGCGGGAGTAGTGGCCCTGGAAGGCGACCGTGATGGTGGCCGTGGGGCCGTTACGGTGCTTGGCGACGATCAGGTCGGCCTCTCCGGCGCGCGGGGACTCCTTCTCGTAGGCGTCCTCACGGTGCAGCAGGATGACCATGTCGGCGTCCTGCTCGATCGAGCCGGACTCACGCAGGTCGGAGACCATCGGCTTCTTGTCGGTGCGCTGTTCGGGGCCACGGTTCAGCTGGGACAGCGCGATGACCGGGATCTCCAGTTCCTTGGCGAGGAGCTTGAGGTTACGGGACATGTCCGAGACCTCCTGCTGGCGGCTCTCGGCGCGCTTGGAGCCGCCGGACTGCATCAGCTGGAGGTAGTCGATGACGACCAGCTTCAGGTCGTTGCGCTGTTTCAGACGGCGGCACTTGGCCCGGATCTCCATCATCGACAGGTTCGGGGAGTCGTCGATGTAGAGCGGGGCGGCCGAGACGTCCGGCATCCGGCGGGCGAGCCGGGTCCAGTCCTCGTCGGTCATCGTGCCGGAGCGCATGTGGTGCAGGGCGACCCGGGCCTCGGCGGACAGCAGACGCATCGCGATCTCGTTGCGCCCCATCTCGAGCGAGAAGATGACGCTCGGCAGGTTGTGCTTGATCGACGCGGCCCGCGCGAAGTCGAGCGCGAGGGTCGACTTACCCATGGCGGGGCGGGCCGCGATGACGATCATCTGGCCCGGGTGCAGTCCATTGGTGAGCGAGTCGAAGTCGGTGAACCCGGTGGGCACACCGGTCATCTCACCGCTGCGCGAACCGATCGCCTCGATCTCGTCGAGGGCGCCCTCCATGATGTCGCCCAGCGGCAGATAGTCCTCGCTGGTGCGCTGCTCGGTGACGGCGTAGATCTCGGCCTGGGCGCTGTTGACGATCTCGTCGACGTCGCCGTCGGCCGCGTATCCCATCTGCGTGATCCGCGTGCCGGCCTCGACCAGGCGGCGCAGTACTGCGCGCTCGTGGACGATCTCCGCGTAGTACTCGGCGTTGGCCGCCGTCGGCACGGTCTGGACGAGGCTGTGCAGATACGCGGCGCCGCCGACCTTGTTGATCTCGCCGCGTTTGGTGAGTTCCGCGGCAATGGTGATGGGGTCGGCCGGCTCGCCCTTGGCGTAGACGTCCAGGATCGCCTGGTAGATCGTCTCGTGTGCCGGCTTGTAGAAGTCGTGGCCCTTGAGGATCTCGACGACGTCGGCGATGGCGTCCTTGGACAGCAGCATGCCGCCGAGCACCGACTGCTCGGCGTCGAGGTCCTGCGGGGGCACGCGCTCGAAGGCGGCACCTCCGCCGTCCCAGCCGCTGCTGTCCCGGCCCCGGTCGTGCTGTTCGTCACGACCCCGGCCGCCCTCGGGCCGCCGACGGGAGGCCGGCAGACGATCGCTGGGTCCGCTGTCGGCCCACGGATCGTCCAAGGGCTCGGAAATGCTCACCGAGCCACCTCCTCCCGTGACACGGCGGACCTCGCCGTGTCCTCTTTTCTACGGCACGTCACTGACAAATCAGGGGGCCCAACTCCGCTCAAGGCGCGTCGGTTTTGTGCCGTTTCCCGGGTCTCGGAGAGAACGTCTGCCGGGGCCGGGAGAAGGAGCGGGCGCCGGACAACGGTAGGCCCGTCGGCACCGTCAGCCAATCTGGTTATCCACAGGCCATGTGGACGACGGCCCCGATGCTGTGGAGAACTCGCCGAAACCTGTGCACGACTCGGTGGACAGCCCTGTGAACAAGCCCTCGCCCCCCTCCACGGCACGTCTCTGACCTGCAGTTTCAGCGTCCACCGGCTGTGCAGAAGAAAAACTTTCCCGGTCGGGCCAAGATCGGTTCGAACGGTGCGCGAGCGGACAGCGGCCAGGATCACAAGTAAGGGGCACAGTGCAATTGCATCTCTTACCTGTGGACGATTACATTAGCGCCCATGACCCAGGCCCCAGAGATTCCCGAGGTCACCCGCCGACGGCACGACCGGGAGATCGTCGCGCTGGCCGTCCCGGCCTTCGGCGCACTCGTCGCCGAGCCTCTCTTCGTCATGGCGGACAGCGCCATTGTCGGTCACCTCGGCACCGCTCAGCTCGCCGGTCTCGGGGTCGCCTCCGCCCTGCTCACGACCGCCGTGAGCGTGTTCGTCTTCCTCGCCTACGCCACCACGGCCGCCGTGGCCCGCCGGGTGGGCGCGGGCGATCGCCAGGGCGCCATCCGCCAGGGCATGGACGGCATCTGGCTGGCGCTGCTGCTCGGGCTCGCCGTCATCGCCGTTGTCCTTCCGCTGGCGCCCGGCATCGTGGACCTCTTCGGCGCCTCCGTCACAGCGTCGCCCTACGCCACGACCTATCTGCGCATCTCCTCCCTGGGCATCCCGGCCATGCTCATGGTGCTTGCCGCCACCGGCGTGCTCCGCGGCCTCCAGGACACCAGAACACCGCTCTACGTCGCCATCGCCGGTTTCATCGCCAACGCAGCCCTCAACGTGAGCCTGGTCTACGGCGCCGGACTGGGCATCGCCGGCTCGGCCTGGGGCACGGTCATCGCACAGTGCGGCATGGCGGCCGTCTATCTGACCGTGGTCGTACGCGGCGCCCGTCGGCACGGGGCGTCCCTGCGCCCGGACGCGGCCGGTATCCGGGCCTCGGCACAGGCCGGTGTCCCGCTCCTGGTCCGTACCCTGTCACTGCGCGCGATCCTCATGATCGCCACCGCCGTCGCGGCCCGTCTCGGTGACGCCGACATCGCCGCCCACCAGATCATCCTGTCCCTGTGGAGCCTGCTGGCCTTCGCGCTCGACGCCATCGCGATCGCAGGGCAGGCCATCATCGGCCGCTACCTCGGCGCGGACGACACCCGAGGCGCCCGCGAGGCCTGCCGGCGGATGGTCCAGTGGGGCATCGCCACCGGTGTCGTACTCGGCCTGCTTGTCGTAGCCGCCAGGCCGCTTTTCCTCCCGCTGTTCACCAGCGACCAGGTGGTCAAGGACGCGGCACTGCCCGCTCTGCTGATGGTGGCGTTGTCACAGCCCGTTTGCGGGATCGTGTTCGTCCTGGATGGAGTCCTGATGGGCGCGGGCGACGGACCGTATCTGGCCTGGGCGATGCTGCTCACCCTGGCGGTGTTCGCACCGGCGGCCCTGCTCGTCCCCGTGCTCGGCGGCGGTCTGACCGCGCTCTGGGCCGCGATGACGCTGATGATGGCCGTTCGCATGGCCACCCTCTGGTGGCGCAGCCGCTCGGGCCGCTGGCTCGTGACGGGCGCGACCCGCTGACCGTTTCACGTGAAACATGTGCCGGCGCCCCCTTCGGGGCCGTCCCGGCAAGGGAGAGGGGCCGTACCCGCGATGGGTACGGCCCCTCTCTCAGCTGCTCAGACCGAGCGCTGGGTCACGCCGAGACGACCTCGATGTTGACCTTGGCGGCCACCTCGGGGTGCAGACGCACGGACGTCTCGTGGGCGCCCAGGGTCTTGATCGGGGCGGTCAGCTCGATGCGGCGCTTGTCGACCTCGGGGCCACCGGAAGCCTTGATCGCGGACGCGATGTCGGCCGGGGTGACGGAACCGAAGAGACGACCGGCGTCGCCGGAGCGAACGGCCAGACGGACCTTCACGCCCTCGAGCTGGGCCTTGACCTGGTTGGCCTGCTCGATGGTCTGGATCTCGTGGATCTTGCGCGCACGGCGGATCTGCGCGACGTCCTTCTCGCCACCCTTGGTCCAGCGGATCGCGAACTTCCGCGGGATCAGGTAGTTGCGAGCGTAGCCGTCCTTGACGTCGACAACGTCGCCGGCGGCACCGAGGCCGGAAACCTCGTGGGTGAGGATGATCTTCATGAGTCGGTCACCCTTCCCTTAGCGCGCGGTGGACGTGTAGGGCAGCAGCGCCATCTCACGGCTGTTCTTCACAGCCGTGGCGACGTCGCGCTGGTGCTGGGTGCAGTTGCCGGTCACGCGGCGGGCACGGATCTTGCCGCGGTCGGAAATGAACTTCCGCAGCATGTTCGTGTCCTTGTAGTCCACGTACGTGACCTTGTCCTTGCAGAAAGCGCAGACCTTCTTCTTCGGCTTGCGCACAGGCGGCTTCGCCATGGTGTTCTCCTGTGTGATCAAGAAGTGTGGATACGAGCCCTTGAACCCTTAGAAAGGAGGCTCGTCCGAGTAGCCGCCACCGCCGCCGGAGCCACCGCCCCAGCCGCCGCCCTGGTTGCCACCGGCGGGACCGCCGGTCGCCCACGGGTCGTCGGCCGGAGCGCCGCCGCCCTGCTGGCCGCCGCCGGAGCCACCGCCCCAGCCGCCGCCACCCTGGCCGCCGCCCTGGCCACCGCCGCCGTAACCGCCCTGGCCACCGCGGCCACCGCCACCACCGGAGGTCTTGGTGACCTTGGCCGTGGCGTTGCGCAGGCTGGGGCCGACCTCGTCGACGTCCAGCTCGTAGACCGTGCGCTTGACGCCCTCACGGTCCTCGTAGGACCGCTGCTTCAGCCGGCCCTGCACGATCACGCGCATGCCTCGCTGGAGCGACTCGGCGACGTTCTCCGCCGCCTGACGCCAGACCGAGCAGGTGAGGAAGAGGCTCTCGCCGTCCTTCCACTCGTTCGTCTGACGGTCGAAGGTGCGGGGAGTGGACGCGACACGGAACTTCGCGACCGCCGCACCGGACGGGGTGAAGCGCAGCTCGGGGTCGTCGACAAGATTGCCGATGACCGTGATGACGGTCTCGCCTGCCATGGGGGAACCTCTCGGCGGGTTTGCTGCTGGCTGCTTGCTGCTACTCGAATCCCGGGATCAGCCGAGCGCGAGGCTCAGTGGGTCTCGGGACGGAGGACCTTGGTCCGGAGGACCGACTCGTTCAGGTTCATCTGGCGGTCGAGCTCCTTGACGACCGCAGGCTCGGCCTGCAGGTCGATGACCGAGTAGATGCCCTCGGGCTTCTTCTTGATCTCGTAGGCGAGACGACGACGGCCCCAGGTGTCGACCTTCTCCACCTTGCCGCCGCCATCACGGACGACGGACATGAAGTTCTCGATCAGCGGGGAGACAGCGCGCTCCTCGAGATCGGGGTCGAGGATGACCATCACCTCGTAGTGACGCATGTGGAACCCACCTCCTTTGGACTCAGCGGCCACGGTCGTTCCGTGGCAGGAGGGTCGTGATGCGTTCGCAACGGTATCGGCCGGCACTGACAATCAGGGGTTTCCACTGACGATCAGGGCTCCGCGAGGATTCCCCGCCGCGGATCCGGGCAGACACCGGTGCAGACGGTACAGACTACCCGCACACCCGCTTCCGGTTGAAATCCGGCCGTGAGGGCCGCCAATCTGTATACGTCGGGTGTGTACGGCGCTACGATGCGCCGCCTTCCGCAGGAGGTGCCCCATGGCACAGGCTTTGCAGCCCAACACCGCCGGATCCCTCTTCGCCAGCGACGGCAAGACCCATCCAGTCCCGGACATCCTGATGGCCGTGACGCTGGTCCTGGGCCTGCTGTCCTTCATCACCGCGTTCTTCCCCGGCCTGCACCTGATCACATCCTGGGCCGGTCTGGTCGGCATCGTCACCGGCGCCTACGGACAGTGGGTCTCGGTGACCACACGCGAGCGCTTCGGGCTGGTGCTGGGCCTCGGCGCCTCCGGGATCGGCCTGCTGATCGGCATGTCGAACGGCGGACTGTTCGGCGGGCTCTTCTGACGCGGCCTCGCCCGAGGCGGCCTCCGCGAAGGTCCTCCGCGGAGGCCGCCTCCCGCGGGCGGACTCTTCTAAGCCGTCCGCCCAGTCGGGGCGCTCACCCGGCGCAGTAGGCTTCGGCGCGAGAGCCGGAGCCCCTGTACCCATGGGGACACACCAGCCCGAGGAGCGCCCCTACATGAGCCTGACCCTGAGGACCATCAGCCGCGAGCACCATCTGGCCTTCATCCAGAGCCTGCCGGCGGCGAGCCACATGCAGGTCCCGGCCTGGGCCGACGTGAAGGCGGAGTGGCGTTCGGAGAGCCTCGGCTGGTTCGACGAGCGCACCGGTCAGCTGGTCGGCGTCGGTCTGGTCCTCTACCGCCAGCTGCCCAAGATCAAGCGCTACCTCGCCTATCTGCCCGAGGGCCCGGTCATCAACTGGTACGCGCCGAACCTGGACGACTGGATCCAGCCGATGCTCGCGCACCTGAAGCAGCAGGGCGCCTTCTCCGTGAAGATGGGCCCGCCGGTGATCATCCGGCGCTGGAACGCCGAGACGATCAAGAAGGGCATCCAGGACCAGGACGTCAAGCGCCTGCGCGACCTGGAGGCCGACTACATCGAGCCGCGCGCCTTCGAGGTCGCCGACAAGCTGCGCCGCATGGGCTGGCAGCAGGGCGAGGACGGCGGCGCCGGCTTCGGCGACGTGCAGCCCCGCTACGTCTACCAGGTGCCGCTGGCGAACCGCTCGCTGGAAGAGGTCCACAAGAACTTCAACCAGCTGTGGCGGCGCAACATCAAGAAGGCCGAGAAGGCCGGCGTCGAGGTCGTCCAGGGCGGCTACCAGGACCTCGCCGAATGGCAGCGGCTGTACGAGATCACGGCCGTGCGCGACCACTTCCGGCCGCGCCCGCTGTCGTACTTCCAGCGCATGTGGACGGCCCTCAACACCGAGGACCCCAACCGCATGCGGCTGTACTTCGCCCGGCACAACGGCGTGAACCTTTCCGCGGCCACCATGCTGATCGTCGGCGGGCACGTCTGGTACTCCTACGGTGCCTCCGACAACATCGGCCGCGAGGTCCGGCCCTCGAACGCGATGCAGTGGCGCATGCTGCGCGACGCCTACGCGCTCGGGGCGACCGTCTACGACCTGCGCGGCATCTCCGACTCGCTGGACGAGTCCGACCACCTGTTCGGCCTGATCCAGTTCAAGGTCGGCACGGGCGGCCAGGCCGCCGAGTACCTCGGCGAATGGGACTTCCCGCTGAACAAGCTGCTCCACAAGGCGCTCGACATCTACATGTCGCGCCGCTGAGCCGCCGGCGTTTGATTCCATAGGGTTCTCAGCACTCACACCCCCGATACACCTCAGCCACGAGAAAGGGTCCGGGTCCGGCCATGGCGCTCACGCTCTACGTCGACACCGCGCGCTGGCGGGCGCACCACAAGCACGTGCAGGAGCAGTTCCCGGGCCTGGTCCCGGTCTGCAAGGGCAACGGCTACGGCTTCGGGCACGAACGGCTGTCGGAGGAGGCCACCCGGCTCGGCTCGGACCTGCTCGCCGTCGGCACCACGTACGAGGCCGCGCGCATCAAGGACTACTTCGGTGGCGACCTGCTGGTACTGACCCCCTACCGGCGCGGCGAGGAGCCGGTGCCGCTGCCCGACCGGGTCGTCCGTTCGGTCTCCTCGATCGACGGCGTGTACGGCCTGGTGGGCGCCCGCGTCGTCATCGAGGTGATGTCCTCGATGAAGCGGCACGGCATCAGCGAGCAGGAGCTGCCGCAGCTGCACCAGGCCATAGAGAACGTCCGCCTGGAGGGCTTCGCCATCCATCTGCCGCTGGACCGCACCGACGGCTCGGACGCCGTCGAGGAGGTCATCGGCTGGATGGACCGGCTGCGCGCGGCCCGGCTGCCGCTGCACACGATGTTCGTCAGCCATCTCAAGGCCGACGAGCTGGTCCGGCTCCAGCAGCAGTTCCCGCAGACCCGGTTCCGCGCCCGCATCGGCACGCGGCTGTGGCTGGGCGACCACGAGGCGACCGAGTACCGCGGTGCCGTCCTGGACGTCACGCGGGTGGCCAAGGGCGACCGGTTCGGCTACCGGCAGCAGAAGGCGGCCTCCGACGGCTTCCTGGTGGTCGTGGCGGGCGGTACGTCGCACGGGGTGGGCCTGGAGGCCCCGAAGGCCCTGCACGGCGTCATGCCGCGCGCCAAGGGCGTGGCCCGTGCCGGTCTCGCCACGGTCAACCGGAACCTCGCGCCGTTCGTCTGGGACGGCAAGCAGCGCTGGTTCGCCGAGCCGCCGCACATGCAGGTGTCGATCCTGTTCGTCCCCTCGGACGCCGCGGAGCCCAAGGTCGGCGACGAGCTGGTGGCCCATCTGCGCCACACCACCACGCAGTTCGACCGCATCGTGGACTGCTGAGGCAGGGCGCGAAGCCTGCCGGCCCACAGCAGCGGGAAGGCCGTACACGGAGCCGTGTACGGCCTTCTTCATGCCCTAGGGATCCGTTCGCTCACAGCGAACCATCCTGCCGTGGCGGCGCATCCGGCCTGCCCCACTGCACCTGCGGTGCCTCGTGCGGGTCGGCGTACCGGGGCGGATGGCCCACGGCTGTGAGCGCGAAGACGTCCTCCGCTCCGTCGAGCACCCCGCCCGAGGGATCGTCGTCCCCGGACCGGCGCACCACGTCCCGCTCCGGCATCAGGATGTCGCGTACGACGACGGCGCACAGGTACAGCGTGCCCAGCAGGTGCAGCACGATCGCCCACTGATAGCCGTGCGTGGGCAGACCCTTGTGGGCGTCTCCGCTGGTCGTGTAGGCGAGGTACATCCAGATGCCGAGGAAGTACGCCACCTCGCACGCCTGCCAGATCAGGAAGTCCCGCCACTTGGGCCGGGCGAGGGCCGCCAGCGGCACCAGCCAGAGCACGTACTGCGGCGAGTAGACCTTGTTGGTGAGGACGAAGACCGCCACGATCAGGAAGGCCAGTTGGGCGAAGCGCGGCCGGCGCGGGGCGGTGAACGTGAGCACGGCGATGCCGAGGGAGCACAGCACCACCAGCACGATGGCGGCGGTGTTCACGAAGCCGGTGCTGGGCGGGTTGCTCGAGTTCTGGGACCAGATCAGCCAGAACGAGCCGAAGTCGACGCCCCGGTCATGGCTGAACGCGTAGAACTTCGACCAGCCCGGGTAGGCGTACAGCATCACCGGCAGGTTCACCACCAGCCAGGCGACCGCCGTGCCCGCCACGGCCTGTCCGTACTCCCGCCATCTGCCGGCCCGCCAGCACAGCACGAACAGCGGGCCGAGCAGGAGCACGGGATAGAGCTTGGCGGCCGTGGCGAGCCCCAGGAGGACACCGAAGGCGACCGGCCGGCTGCGGGACCACATCAGCATCGCTGCGGCCGTCAGCGCCACCGCCAGCAGGTCCCAGTTGATGGTTGCGGTCAGCGCCGCGGCGGGCGCCAGAGCGACCAGCAGACCGTCCCAGGGGCGTCGGCGGTGGGTGCGGGCCGTGCAGACGGCGAGCACGGCCGCACAGACCATCAGCATCGCGGCGTTGACGAACCAGTACCACTGCTCCTGGTGCTGGATGCTGCCGCTGTGCGGGGTCAGCCAGGAGGCCACCTGCATGAACACTCCGGTCAGCACCGGGTACTCGAGGTAGCCCATGCCGCCGGAGAGGGCGTCGGGGAGCCGGTCGAAGTAGGGCACGAGATGGTCGGCGAAGCCACGGCCCTGGTAGAGGTGCGGGATGTCCGAGTAGCAGGCCTTCGTGTACTGCGAGCTGGCGCCGAAGAACCAGGCGCTGTGGTAGCACGGCGCCTTCTGGACCAGGCCGAGGGCGAACATGCCGATCGCCACGAGCGCGACGACCCGCACGGGCGTCCACCAGGAGGTTCCGAGCAGGGCGTACCGCCCGATGGGGCCGCCGACCAGCTCGCTGGCGGCCGCCGCGACCTCGTCCTCCCGGGTCGGCCGCACCGGCTCCGGTGGGGCGGGCCGCTCCGGCTCGGGCTCGTACACGCCCGGGGGTGTCATCTCTGCACTGGGCATGGGCCACATCCTGCCGTACCTACCCATGAAAACGCGGTGGGCCGCCGCACCTGGTGGGTGCGGCGGCCCATGTTTCACGTGAAACACGCATGGCGGGCGATATGGCCGCCAATCGGTCGGACCGGCGGGGGCTACCCCGTCGCGCCTCCCCAGAGTGTTCCTCCGTTGCCGTTGCCCCGAGTGCCGCCGTTGGTGGAATCGGTGGTCGTCGCCGAGGGCGACGGCCCGCCGGCCGCGCCTCCGGGGCCGTTCCCACCGGGACCGCCGTTGGCACCGCCATTACCGTTGCCGCCGTCGGTGCAGCCGAAGAAGCCACAGGTCTGGCTGTTCGTCGGGCTCGGGGGGGCGCTGATGCTCGGCGACGGAGACGTGGACGGGGTGGAGGACGGGCTCGGGGGGGCCGACGGAGTCGGCGGCGCGCTCGGCTCGGGGTTCAGTACCTCGCCGATGGGCTGAGGCGTCGGGAACGTCAGCACCGGCTGACCCTGCAGCGCCTGGGTCATGTAGTCGTGGAAGATCTCCGACGGGAACGAGGCACCGTGGATTTCCTTCTGGCCGCCCGTCCCGTACATCTCCAGGAACTCGCGCTTCTTGTTGTTCGCATTGTCGTCCAGGCGGAACATGCTGATCGCGGTGGACAGCTGCGGGGTGTAGCCGACGAACCAGGCCGATTTGTTGCCGTCGGTGGTACCGGTCTTGCCGGCCACCTCACGACCGGGCAGCTGGGCGTTGGTACCCGTGCCCTTGTCGACCACGGTCCGCAGGACGTCGGTGACGTTGTCCGCCACGTCCTCGGAGTAGGCCTCCTTCGGCTTCGCCTCGTGCGTGTAGACGTCCCCGTCCTTGTTCTCGACCTTGTCGACCGAGTACGGGTCGTTCTGCTTGCCGCTGTTGGCGAAGGTGCCGTAGGCCCCGGCCATGCGGATGGCGCTCGGGTCGGAGGTTCCGATCGAGAAGGACGGGTAGTTGGAGCTGGCCAGGCTGCTCTTCAGCAGGCCCGCGTCCAGCGCGGACTGCTCGACCTTGTCCAGGCCCACGTCCATGCCGAGCTGCACGTAGGCGGAGTTCACCGAGTACTGCATCGCCTCACGGAGGTCGATCTTGTAGTCCGGCGCGTCACCGACGGACGCATCACCGTCGTTGGTCTGGAGCCATTCCTTGCCGTCCTTGTCCGTCCAGACGGTGTGGTCGTAGTTCTTGATCTTGAGCTTGTTCTTGCCGCTGTACAGGCTCTTGGGAGAGGCGATCGTACGCTCGTCCTCGCCCTGTGAGGCCGGGCCGTGCGGGTCGCGCACGCCCCACTTCATCGAGGCCGCCAGCACGAAGGGCTTGAACGTCGAGCCCACCTGGGCACCGGTCGAGTCGGCGTTGTCGGTGAAGTGCTTGGTCGCGTCCTCACCGCCGTAGATGGCCTTGATGGCTCCCGACTTCGGATCGACCGAGGCGCCGCCGAACTGGACGTAGGTGTCGTACTTCGGACGTTCCTTGGGCTTGATGTTCGCCTTCTGGACCTTCTTGACGGCGGCTTCCAGCGCGTTGACCTTCTTCTTGTCGAAGGTCGTGTGGATCCGGTAGCCGCCCTTCTGCAGGTCGTCCGCGGTGACGTGGGTCTTGTCGCTGTTGTTGATCAGGTAGGACTTGGCGAGGTCGACCAGATAGCCGACCTGGCCGCTGAGCCGGCTGTTCGACCGCGGGTTCTGCGAGTGGGGGAGCGTGGTGTACTTGGCCCGCTCCGCGGCGCTGAGATGGCCGTACTTGACCATCTTGTCCAGGGTGTCCTGCATCTGTCCCAGGGCACGCTTCTTGTTCGCGTCGGCCGTGGCGGCGGGGTCGAGGGAGGTCGCGCCGGCCGGGTCGTAGTAGGTGGCGCCCTTCAGCATCGCCGCGAGGAAGGCGCACTGGCCGGGGTTGAGGTCCTTGGCGTCGATGTTGAAGTACGCGCGGGACGCCGCCTGGATGCCGTAGGCGCCGCGGCCGAAGTACGCCGAGTTCAGGTAACCGGCCATGATCTTGGGCTTGGGGACCGTGGCGCCCACCTTGATCGCGACGAAGATCTCCTTGAACTTACGGGAGATGGTCTGCGACTGGTCGTCGAGCATGGCGTTCTTGACGTACTGCTGGGTGATCGTCGAGCCACCCTGGGTCTGACCGCCCCGGGCCATGTTGAAGACCGCTCGCGCGATGCCATTGGGGTCCACGCCGCTGTCGGTCTCGAACGTCTTGTTCTCCTGGGAGATGACGGCGTAGCGCATCTCCTTGGGGATGTCCTCGTAGTTGATGATCTGGCGGTTGGTCTCACCGCCGGTCGCGACCATCACCGATCCGTCGGACCAGTAGTAGACGTTGTTCTGCGCCTGCGCGGTCTTGGCCACGTCGGGGACGCTCACCATCGCGTACCCGATGCCGGCGACGGCCACCAGACAGCCGATGAAGCCGATGAACATGCCCGACACGAGCTTCCAGGACGGCACCCACCGGTGCCACCCGTACTTGTCCGCGCGGGGATAGTCGATGATCCGCTTCTTTCCGGGCGGGGCCGTACGCCCCCGTCCGCGTCCGGGTCCGGACGGGCCGCCGGGACCACCGCGGCGGCCGACGGGATCGGCTCTGCGGCGGCCGCCGCCGCTTCTCTGGGCCGCACGCCGGGCCTCGGCGCGGCCGCCGAGCGACCGCCCCTCGTCTCCCGGAGAGTCGGCAGGCGATCCGCTGGCGCCTCGCGGTGCCGCGCGGCGGCCAGGGGACGAACCGGGCTGGCCGCGTCGGGCCGCGGCACGTCCGCCTCCCTGCGGCTGCGGCGGTTTGCGACGGTGCTCGCTCATCGAACGATTACTCCTCGGGCAGGCGCACCCTTGCGCGCCTGGACTGGCGGCTGGTTTCCGGTCCCCCCGACGTACGGATGTGGTCGGTCGCGCATTCACCCGTACTGCACCGGGGACGACGACGCTCCCCAGGCGGCGCATGGTTCCCGGTGGTCTGCATGCCGCACAGACTACGCACCGCCAAAACCCGCCGAGCCCCGAAGTTCACCGCAAATCAGGCAAGTTGCCTCCTACGAATCGGTTATGTGATCCCGTTCACCACCGTCCCCCTTGTCGCACGCGAGACACCGTTCTATCGTCGTGATGTATCGAGTCGATACATCAGCGCGAGATAAAGACGTTGAGAAGGCACTGGGAGACCTGCGGTGGGGCCGCGGGCCGAGAGGAGGCGACGATGAGCCGGCGATCCGGCATCCTCGAGTTCGCCGTACTCGGCCTGCTGCGCGAGTCCCCTATGCACGGTTACGAGCTGCGTAAACGACTCAACACGTCCCTGGGTGTGTTCCGCGCGTTCAGCTACGGAACCCTGTATCCCTGCCTCAAGACGCTGGTCATGAACGGCTGGTTGACCGAGGAACCGGGCAACACCCACGAGGACGCCCTCGCCGCTCCGCTCGCCGGACGCCGCGCCAAGATCGTCTACCGGTTGACGGCGGAAGGTAAGGAGCACTTCGAGGAACTGCTCTCGCAGACCGGTCCCGACGCGTACGAGGACGAGCACTTCGCCGCACGGTTCGCCTTCTTCGGGCAGACCTCGCGCGATGTGCGCATGCGCGTGCTGGAGGGCCGGCGCAGCCGCCTGGAGGAGCGCCTGGAGAAGATGCGCGCCTCCCTGGGTCGGACGCGGGAGCGCCTGGACGACTACACACTCGAGCTCCAGCGCCACGGGATGGAGTCCGTGGAGCGCGAAGTGCGCTGGCTGAACGAGCTCATCGAGAGCGAGCGAGCCGGACGGGACCTGAGGGGTTCCGCTTCCGGGGGGCCCGCTCAAGAGGACACCACCACTGGATCGACGGGCGGCCTGCCCCGTCCGGGGAGCACTTCCCGGACGGATACGCCCGGCGACACCGCCACGTGAGTCCCAGTCAGGGCCTCACTCGTACACACAGGGAGCAACCGGAATGGGTTCGGTTCGCGTAGCCATCGTCGGCGTGGGCAACTGCGCCGCGTCGCTGGTGCAGGGAGTCGAGTACTACAAGGACGCCGACGCGTCGTCCAAGGTGCCCGGCCTGATGCACGTGCAGTTCGGTGAGTACCACGTGCGCGACATCGAGTTCGTGGCCGCGTTCGACGTGGACGCCAAGAAGGTCGGCCTCGACCTCGCGGACGCGATCGGCGCCTCCGAGAACAACACCATCAAGATCTGCGACGTGCCGAACAGCGGCATCACCGTGCAGCGCGGCCACACCCTCGACGGCCTGGGCAAGTACTACCGCCAGACCATCGAGGAGTCCGAGGCCGAGCCGGTCGACATCGTCCAGATCCTGAAGGACAAGCAGGTCGACGTCCTGGTCTGCTACCTGCCGGTCGGTTCCGAGGACGCGGCGAAGTTCTACGCCCAGTGCGCCATCGACGCCAAGGTCGCCTTCGTCAACGCCCTTCCGGTCTTCATCGCCGGTACCAAGGAGTGGGCGGACAAGTTCACCGAGGCCGGTGTGCCGATCGTCGGTGACGACATCAAGTCCCAGGTCGGCGCCACCATCACGCACCGCGTCATGGCGAAGCTGTTCGAGGACCGCGGTGTCATCCTGGACCGCACGATGCAGCTCAACGTCGGCGGCAACATGGACTTCAAGAACATGCTCGAGCGCGAGCGCCTGGAGTCCAAGAAGATCTCCAAGACGCAGGCCGTCACCTCCCAGATCCCCGACCGGGACCTCGGCGAGAAGAACGTCCACATCGGCCCGTCCGACTACGTGGCCTGGCTGGACGACCGCAAGTGGGCCTACGTCCGCCTTGAGGGCCGTGCCTTCGGTGACGTCCCGCTGAACCTGGAGTACAAGCTCGAGGTCTGGGACTCCCCGAACTCCGCCGGTGTCATCATCGACGCCCTGCGCGCCGCGAAGATCGCCAAGGACCGCGGCATCGGCGGCCCGATCCTCTCCGCGTCCTCGTACTTCATGAAGTCCCCGCCGGTCCAGTACTTCGACGACGAGGCCCGCGAGAACGTCGAGAAGTTCATCCGCGGCGACGTCGAGCGCTAACTCGACAGGGCGCGGCCAGCTGGCTCGACAGGGCGCGGCGTGTCGGCGCTCGGCATCGCCTGACGGCGTGGCGCGTCGGCTCCTCGGAGCACGACGCGCCAGGGGAACGGCTCGTACAAAATCGCTCCTGCCAGGGCTGTGAAGGTCCCCGGGTCCCGGCCCGGGGACCTTCCGCATATGTGAGGCTGTCCCTCATGCCCGTCGTCCGTGACCTGCGCGTCCTGTTGCGCCTGCGGTACTTCCGGCGCCTGCTCTACGTCCGTCTGCTGTCCCAGGGCGCCGACGGTGTCTTCCAGGTCGCGCTCGCCGCCTACGTCGTCTTCTCCCCCGAGAAACAGGCCTCGGCGGCCGCGATCGCCTCGGCGATGGCGGTGCTGCTGCTCCCCTACTCGCTCGTCGGCCCCTTCGCGGGCGTCCTGCTGGACCGCTGGCGGCGCCGTCAGGTGTTCGTCTACGGCAATCTGCTGCGCGCCCTGCTGGCCGTCGGTACCGCCGTGCTGATGGCGGGCGATGTCCCGGCCTGGCTCTTCTACGTCTCCGCGCTGTGTGTCACGGCCGTCAACCGCTTCATCCTCGCCGGGCTGTCCGCGGCCCTGCCGCGCGTGGTGGACACCGAGCGCCTGGTGATCGCCAACTCACTGTCCCCAACGGCCGGCACACTCGCCGCGACCGCCGGGGGCGGACTCGCTTTCGGGGTACGGCTGCTGTCCTCGGGTTCCGACGCCGCGGTGGTGCTGCTGGGCGCCTTCCTCTACCTGTGCGCGGGCCTGGTCTCGCTGAGCATGGCGCCCGCTCTCCTGGGCCCCGACCGGCAGCAGCTTCAGTCGCACCTGCTGACCGCGCTCGCCGACACGGCACGCGATCTACTCGCGGCCATACGGCATCTCGCCGCTCCTCGGCGCAGGGAGGCAGCCTGGGCGCTGGCCTCGATGACGCTGATGCGCTTCTGCTACGGCGCGCTCCTCGTCCTGCTTCTCATGCTGTGCCGTTACACCCTCGCGTCCGGCCCCGAGGAAGGGCTGCGGCTACTCGGTCTGGCACTGGCCCTCTCCGGTGCCGGGTTCTTCACGGCGGCCGCGGTGACCCCCTGGGCGGCAGGACAGCTGGGGCCGATCCGCTGGATCGTGGTGTGCTCGGCCGCGGCCGCGCTGCTGGTGCCCGCGCTCGGCCTGCCGTTCGCCACCGCACCCCTGCTCATCGCGTCCTTCGTGCTGGGGCTGATCACCCAGGGCGCCAAGATCGCCACCGACACCATCGTCCAGTCCTGCGTCGACGACGGCTTCCGCGGACGGATCTTCTCCGTCTACGACGTCCTCTTCAATGTGGCCTTCGTCGGCGCGGCCGGTGTGGCGGCCCTGATGCTCCCGCCGGACGGCAGATCGCCGCTGCTGATCGCCCTGGTCGCCGTGATCTACGCGGCTGTCGCCGCCTCGCTGGCGTACTTCGATCGACTGCTGCGAGGAGCGGGAAGACGAGAAAAGGGTCGATGTTTCACGTGAAACATCGACCCCGGCGTGACCGCCCCGGCGGATGTTTCACGTGAAACAACGGCCGGGCCGAGCCCCTCAGCCCTGTCCGGCCCACCACTCCTTGAGCGCGGCCACCGCGTCGTCGTGCTCCATCGGGCCGTTCTCCAGCCGCAGCTCCAGCAGGTACTTGTACGCCTTGCCGATCACCGGGCCGGGGTCGACACCCAGGATCTCCATGATCTGGTTGCCGTCGAGGTCCGGGCGGATGGAGTCGAGTTCCTCCTGCTCCTGAAGCTGAGCGATGCGCTCCTCCAGGCCGTCGTAGGCCCGGGACAGCGCCGCCGCCTTCCGCTTGTTGCGGGTGGTGCAGTCGGAGCGGGTCAGCTTGTGCAGACGATCCAGCAGCGGGCCCGCGTCACGGACGTAGCGGCGGACCGCCGAGTCCGTCCATTCCCCGGTGCCATAGCCATGGAAGCGCAGATGGAGTTCCACGAGCCGCGAGACGTCCTTCACCAGCTCGTTGGAGTACTTCAGGGCGGTCATGCGCTTCTTGGTCATCTTGGCGCCGACCACCTCGTGGTGGTGGAAGGAGACCCGGCCGTCCTTCTCGAAGCGGCGCGTGCGCGGCTTCCCGATGTCATGCAGCAGCGCGGCCAGCCGCAGCGCGAGGTCGGGTCCGTTCTCCTCCAGCGCGATCGCCTGCTCCAGGACGATCAGAGTGTGCTCGTAGACGTCCTTGTGCCGGTGGTGCTCGTCGCTCTCCAGGCGCAGCGCCGGCAGCTCGGGCAGCACCTGGGCGGCGAGCCCGGTGTCCACGAGCAGGCTCAGCCCCTTGCGCGGATGGTCGGAGAGGATCAGCTTGTTCAGCTCGTCCCGGACCCGCTCCGCCGAGACGATCTCGATGCGCCCGGCCATGTCCGTCATCGCGGCGACGACCTCGGGGGCGACCTCGAAGTCGAGCTGGGCGGCGAAACGGGCGGCCCGCATCATCCGCAGCGGATCGTCCGAGAAGGAGTCCTCCGGTGTGCCCGGGGTCCGCAGCACGCGTGCCGCGAGGTCCACGAGGCCGCCGTGCGGGTCGATGAACTCCTTCTCCGGCAGGGCCACGGCCATCGCGTTGACCGTGAAGTCCCGGCGCACGAGGTCCTCCTCGATGGAGTCGCCGTAGGACACCTCGGGCTTGCGCGAGGTGCGGTCGTACGCCTCCGACCGGTAGGTCGTGATCTCGATCTGGAAGGTCATGTCGGTGTCTTCGACCCGGGCGCCCTTGTGCACGCCGACCGTGCCGAAGGCGATCCCCACCTCCCAGACGGCGTCGGCCCAGGGGCGGACGATCTTCAGCACGTCCTCGGGGCGGGCATCGGTGGTGAAGTCCAGATCATTGCCGAGCCGGCCGAGCAGTGCGTCACGCACCGACCCGCCGACCAGGGCGAGGGAGAACCCCGCCTCCTGGAATCGGCGGGCGAGATCGTCGGCGACCGGCGCCACCCGCAGCAGCTCGGTGACCGCGCGCTGCTGCGCCTGGCTCAGGGCGGAGGGAGTGTCTTCGTTGGGGTTCGGCACAACAGAAGAGGGTACGTGTCCCGCCGCTCCGGGGCGCCCTCACAAGGGTCGGGAGGCCCCGGCCGGAGCGGGTACCGACCGCTTCCGGCATACCCGCGCAAGCACAGCTCTTGCGGCGTACGGCCACTCTCCCCTCGATACTGGATATAGAGGACGGGTCGTCGCCGTCCAGCGATCTTGTGACCTACACCGCGGCACTTCCGCTCGGCGCACATCGTTACCATGCGGGGACGCACATTCCGACGACCACTGAGACGACGAGGGACGGGCGAGCGCGTGGCCGAGGCGGCTGACTTCCAGGGGACCAGTGCCTCACCTGCGCGCCGATGGCTGCGGCGCACCGGAGCGCTGCTCGCCGGGGCGCCCCTGCTGGCCGGACTGTGCCAGCTGCCCGCCGCCACGCCCGCCGCGGCGGCGTCCGGGGACCCGGTCTCCGTCTCCCTGGATTCGCTGAGCCCCAACACCCCCACGGACGGCGACACCCTGACCGTCTCCGGCACGGTGACCAACAACGGCAAGCAGGCCGTCACCGGCGCCCATGTGGGCCTGCGGGTCGGCCCGATACTGAACACCCGCTCGGGGATCAACGACGTCGCCCGGCACCCCGACGAGCTCCAGGGCGTCACCGGCCCCGAGGTCGGCGGCAAGTACGAGCAGAAGTTCTCCAAGCTGGCGCCGGGCATCGCCCAGCACTTCAGCATCTCCGTGCCGGTGGACAAGCTCGACCTCGGCGCGAACGGCGTCTACGAGTTCGGGGTCGCCCTGTCCGGGCAGACCTCAGCCCAGCCCTGGGAGCAGGTGCTCGGCGTCCAGCGGACGTTCCTGCCGTGGCAGCCGTCCGACGCCGACACCAGGACCAGGACGACGGTCATGTGGCCGCTGCTGTCCACCGTCCACATGACGGCCAAGACGGGCGCCGGAGAGCTGCAGACGCCCGTGTTCCTCGACGACGACCTGGCCAAGGAGCTCGCGCCGGGCGGCCGGCTCGACCAGATGGTCGGCCTGGGCAAGGACCTGGACGTCACCTGGGTGATCGACCCGGACCTGCTGGCCTCCGTGGACGCCATGGCATCGGGCAACTACCGGCTCCAGGGAGACGGCGACACCACCGTGCCCGGCCCCAAGGAGCACCAGGCGCTGGCCAAGCAGTGGCTGGCGAACCTCCAGAAGGCGGTCGTGGGCAAGGAGGTCGTCGCGCTGCCCTTCGCCGACCCCGACCTGGCCTCCCTCGCGCACCGCGGCACCAGCGTCACCGGCTCCCTCAGCCATCTCAAGGACGCCACCGACGTCGCCGCCACCACGGTGAAGACCGTGCTCCACGTCACCCCCAGCACCGACTACGCGTGGCCCGTGAACGGCGCCGTGGACCCCTCGATCATGCGGGTCGCGACGTCCGCCGGCGCGGACCGGGTGATCGCCCGCAGCGACAGCCTCCAGGAGACCGCCGGGCTGCCGTACACGCCCTCCGCCGCCCGCCCGGTCGGCGGCGGCACCACCGCGGTCGTCGCCGACGCCAAGCTGTCCACGGCCTTCCAGGGCGATCTGACGAAGGCGGACTCGGCCACGCTCGCCGTGCAGGAGTTCCTCGCCCAGAGCCTTGAGATCAACGAGCAGACGGACCAGCAGCGCAGCATCGTGGTCGCCCCGCAGCGCATGCCCACGGCGGACCAGGCGAAGGCGATGGCCACGGCGGTGCGGGCGCTCCAGGGCGGCACCTGGTCCCAGGCGCAGGACCTGACGGCGGCAGCCAAGGCCAAGCCCGACCCGAGCGCCACCACGCGCATCCCGTCGACCTCCGCCTACCCCTCGTCCCTGCGCCGGCGGGAGCTGCCGGCCTCGGCGTTCCAGCAGATCGCCCGGACCCAGGACAAGCTCGACGACTTCCAGGTGATCCTCTCCGACCAGTCCCGCGTGGTCACCCCGTTCGGGCGGGCCATAAACCGCGGGATGTCCACGTCGTGGCGGGGCCGGAGCCAGGCCGGGGACAGCTTCCGCAGCGGCGTCAAGGCGTGGCTGGACGATCTGACCGGCCAGGTCAGGCTGATCGACAAGTCCGAGACCAAGCTGTCCGGACGCAGCGCGACCATCCCGGTGACCGTCCAGAACAACCTCGTCCAGCCGGTCGGCCAACTGGTGCTGCGCCTCACCTCCACCCAGCCGACCCGACTGAAGATCGGCGGCAGGGCCTACTCCGAGCAGCCCGTCGACATCGCCGGCGGCCACGCACAGTCCGTGAAGTTCACCACGTCGGCCAACGCCAACGGCCGGGCCACGGTGATCGCCCAGCTGTACACCGAGGACGGCCAGGAGTACGGCGCCCCCGTCAGCTTCGATGTGAAGGTCACCGAGGTCACGCCCACGGTGATGCTGGTCATCGGCGGCGGCGTGCTGCTCCTCGTCCTCGCCGGCTTCCGGATGTACACCCAGCGCAAGCGCGCGGCCGCCCGCCAGGCCGGGGACGGTGGCGCGGGCACGGCGGGGGAGCACTCCGACGAGCCGGGGAACCCCGACGCACCCGGGGACCGTCTCCCCGGGGAGACCGACTCCGCCGCCGGGGCAGACGACCCGGAGCAGCCGAGTGACCCTGCGCCGGACACCGCTCCGGAAAGCGCCGACCCGTCCGGGACGGGTGAGAGAGTGGACCGTTGAGCGATGTCGTGGCCGGTGGGCCCGGGACGATGAGGTGGGGTAAGGCATGAACGCGCCGTACGACGGTGACCGCGGCCAGGGCGCGGCCGGCTCGGGCTACCCCGAGACACCGCCCGAGCCCGGCCAGGTGCCGCCGCAGCAAGCGGCGGACATGTACTTCCAGGACGCCTACGCCCAGGATCCCTACCGGGCACACGACCTGACCGCCCAGGACCCGGTCGCCGAGGCGCTCTACGACCGTGCCGCGCACCCCCCGCCGCCCCCGGGCCCCTTCGAGCAGCCGCTGTACGCGCAGCCCGCCCAGTCGCCGTACGCGCCCGACCCGCGAGTGTGGGCGCAGACCCCGGCGCCCGAGCCGGACGGCGCGGCGCCCTACCTGCCCTACGGCGACGACCCCCGCACGACCCAGTTCGTGGGCGTGGACGACCTGGTCTCGAACTCCGGCGAGGAGTACCACGAGCCGGACGCCTTCGCGCATCTCTTCAAGGACCAGCAGCACAGCGGCGGGCATACGCCGATGGATCCCCCGGGCGTCCCGGGACCGGCCGCCGCGCCGGGCATGGGAGCGGGGCCCGGCGGCCAGTACCCGTCGGCCTATGGCCAGCACCCGCAGCAGCAGAACCCTTACGCCGGGCAGGGATACCCGTCCGCGCCCGCCGCGCCCTACGCCTCCGCCCAGAACCCGATGCAGACCCCGGTGCCGGCACCGGCCGGGGCCCCGGGTTCCGCCGTCCCGGCCGGGGCCGCGGCAGCCATGGCGCCCACGGCCTCCGCGGCGCCCTCCGCGCCCGCCGCGCCCGCGAAGAAGGGCGGCAAGGTCGGCGGGCTGATGAAGTCCAGCGCCGTCATGGCGGCCGGCACCCTGGTCTCCCGGCTCACCGGCTTCGTCCGCTCCGCGCTGATCGTCTCCGCGCTCGGCCTCGGCTTCCTCGGCGACTCCTTCCAGGTCGCCTACCAGTTGCCGACCATGATCTACATCCTCACCGTCGGCGGCGGCCTCAACTCGGTCTTCGTGCCGCAGCTGGTCCGTTCGATGAAGGAGGACGAGGACGGCGGCGAGGCCTTCGCCAACCGGCTGCTGACCCTCGTCATGGTGGCGCTTGCCGTACTCACCGGCCTCGCGATGCTCGCGGCGCCCCTGCTGGTGCGCATGCTGTCCAACCCGGTCGCCAGCAGCCCGGCGGCCAACGATGTCGCGGTCACCTTCACCCGCTACTTCCTGCCCTCGATCTTCTTCATGGGCATCCATGTGGTGATGGGTCAGGTGCTCAACGCGCGCGGCAAGTTCGGCGCGATGATGTGGACGCCGGTCCTGAACAACATCGTCATCATCGTGACGCTGGGCATGTTCATCTGGGTCTACGGCACCGCCGCCCACTCCCACATGACGGTCAGGAACATCCCGCCGCAGGGCCAGCGGCTGCTGGGCATCGGTGTGCTGCTCGGCCTGGTCGTGCAGGCGCTGGCGATGATCCCCTATCTGCGCGAGACCGGGTTCCGGATCCGGCTGCGGTTCGACTGGCGCGGCCACGGTCTGGGCAAGGCCGCGGCCCTCGCCAAGTGGACGGTCCTGTTCGTCCTCGCCAACCAGGCCGGCGCCATGATCGTCACCCAGCTGTCCACCGCGGCCGGCAAGGACTCCGGCGTCACGGGCACCGGCTTCGCCGCCTACGCCAACGCCCAGCTCATCTGGGGCCTGCCGCAGGCCATCATCACGGTCTCCCTGATGGCCGCCCTGCTGCCGCGCATCTCCCGCTCGGCCTCCGAGGGCGACGGCGGCGCCGTACGCGACGACATCTCACAGGGCCTCAGGACCACCGCGGTCGCCATCGTCCCCGTCGCCTTCGGCTTCCTGGCGCTGGGCATCCCGATGTGCACCCTGATCTTCGGCAGCTCGGGCACCAGCGCGGCCACCAACATGGGCTACATGCTGATGGCCTTCGGCCTCGGTCTGATCCCGTTCTCGGTGCAGTACGTCGTCCTGCGCGCCTTCTACGCCTACGAGGACACCCGCACCCCCTTCTACAACACCGTCATCGTCGCCGCGGTCAACGCGGGCGCCTCGGCCCTGTGCTTCTTCCTGCTGCCGGCCCGCTGGGCGGTCGCCGGCATGGCGGCCGCGTACGGTGTCGCCTACGCGATCGGCGTGATCGTCGCCTGGCGACGGCTGCGCAAGCGGCTGGGCGGCGACCTGGACGGCGCACGGGTGCTGCGGACGTACGCGCGGCTGTGCATCGCCTCGGTGCCGGCGGCCCTGCTCAGCGGCGCGGCCTGCTACGGCATCGGGCACACCCTCGGCCAGGGCGTCGTCGGCTCCTTCGCGGCGCTGATCGTCGGTGGCGCCGTACTGTTCGGTGTCTTCTTCGTCGCCGCCCGCCGAATGCGGATCGACGAACTGAACTCGCTCGTGGGAATGGTGCGGGGGCGTCTGGGCCGCTGAGGCGGGGGTAGGCGCACAACCATCGTCCGCTGCCGTGTGTCGTGCATAGCGGCGGACTGTGGGCACAATTGGTTTCGGCGTCGGACAGCGTGCAACGGATGGGGAGGCAGGGACGACGGTGGCGGAACGGAGCACGGCTGCCGTCGACGTGGCAGACAACAGCGGCGAGCAGCCGCTGACCGCGAAGGCGGACCAGTCCACGGCCGACGGGGTGGCCAAGAACCCGGAGCGGGACACGGACGGCGACGAGGTGCAGGGGAACGACGCGGAGAGTCCCCGCAAGCATGCCTCGCCGCCCGAACTGCACAGCGGTCACAAGCTCGCCAGACGCTACCGGCTGGAGGAGTGCGTCACCCGTCTGGACGGATTCAGCAGCTGGCGTGCCGTCGACGAGAAACTCCGCCGCGCCGTCGGCGTCCATATACTGCCGGCCGACCATCCACGGGCCCGTTCGGTCCTCGCCGCCGCCCGGTCCTCCGCGCTGCTCGGCGACCCGCGCTTCGTCCAGGTCCTCGACGCCGTCGAGGAGAACGACCTCGTCTACGTCGTCCACGAATGGCTGCCCGACGCCACCGAGCTGACCACGCTGCTCCCGGCCGGTCCGCTGGAGCCGCACGACGCCTACCAGATGGTCAGTCAGGTGGCCTCCGCCATGGCCGCCGCACACCGCGAGGGCCTCGCTCATCTGCGGCTGAACCCCAACGCCGTGCTGCGCACCTCGACCGGCCAGTGGCGCATCCGCGGCCTCGCGGTGAACGCCGCGCTGCGCGGCATCAGCTCCGACACCCCGCAGCGCACCGACACCGAGGCGATCGGCGCCCTCCTGTACGCGGCGCTGACCCAGCGCTGGCCCTACGAGGACGACGCCTACGGCCTGTCGGGCCTGCCCAAGGACGTCGGCCTCATCGCACCGGACCAGGTGCGGGCCGGAATCCACCGGGGCCTGTCCGAGCTGGCCATGCGGGCGCTCGCCAACGACGGGGCCACCGCGTCCCGGCACGAGGCGCCGTGCACCACGCCGGAGGAGCTCGTGAAGGCGATCGGTGAGATGCCGCGCATCCGCCCGCCGGAGCCGGCGTTCACGGCACCGCCGGAATACCAGCGCACGACCTACCAGCAAGGCACCTACGGCCGCCCGGCGCCGCACCCCGGTGTCGCCCAGCCGATCGCTCCCCCGCCGCCTCCGCTGCAGAGCCGCACCGGCAAGGCCCTGAAGTGGGCGGTCTCCGCCCTCCTCATCGCCGCCCTCGGCCTGGGCAGCTGGCAGTTGGCGGACGCTCTGATGGACCAGGGCGGCAAGTCGGACAACACCAACAAGAGCCAGACCGCGGACGACGGCGACAAGACCGCCAAGCAGCCGAAGACGACGCCGATAAAGATCCAGGGCAGCCAGGAGTTCGTCGCCGAGGGCGACGCCCAGCACCCCGGCGACGTCGCCAAGACCTACGACGGCAACGCGTCGACCTACTGGAAGACCAAGACCTTCAACGCGGGTCCGGTCATCGCGCCGTTCAAGCCGGGCGTCGGCATCGTCTACGACCTCGGCTCGGCCACCCAACCCGGCAGCGCCACCCTCAGCCTGCGCTACGGCGGCGACCACACCACGGTCGAGCTGTACGCGGCGGACTCGCTGACCCCGGCGTCGCTGGGGTCGATGACCCGGATCGGCAGTGTGACCACGACCGGTACCACCGCTACCGTGAAGGTCACCAAGCAGCTGAAGACCCGATACGTTCTCGTCTGGCTGACGGCCGTACCGAAGTCCGGCTACGACTCCGAGCTGTACGCCGGCGCCGGTTTCAAGCAGGCCATCGGCGAAGTCCAGTTCACGGGCTGACGTCTCACCCGAACCGGAGGGGGCAGATGGCGGAGGGCGCCGGATACGACGGTGTGAGCGACCAGGAGTTGCTTGCCCGCCATGTGCAGGGCGACCCCGACGCCTTCGGAGAGATCGTTCGGCGGCACCGGGACCGCCTCTGGGCAGTCGCGCTGCGCACACTGGGCGACCGCGAGGAGGCCGCCGACGCGGTGCAGGACGCCCTGGTGTCGGCCTACCGGGCCGCGCACACCTTCCGGGGCCAGTCCGCGGTGACGACCTGGCTGCATCGGATCACGGTGAACGCCTGCCTGGACCGTGCCCGCAAGGCCGCCTCGCGCAAGACCGCCCCGGTGGACGACACCCAGCGGCTGGAGCAGCTGCTGGAGCCGCACGAATCCGCCTCCGCACCGGCCGAGCGCAATGATCTGCACCGCCAGCTCGTCGAGGCGCTGGGCACCCTGGCACCGGAGCAGCGGGCCGCGCTGGTCCTCGTGGACATGCAGGGCTACCCGGTCGCCGAGGCGGCCCGGATCCTCGATGTGCCGACCGGCACGGTGAAGAGCCGGTGCGCCCGCGGCAGAGCCCGGCTGCTGCCGCTGCTCACCCATCTCCGTCCCGGCCGCGACGACGCGGAAGAAGGACACGCCCCGGAAGAGAACCGCGGCGGAGAAGAGAGCAGTCCCGGCCGGAACCGGGTGCAAGGGACATCCGTCCCATCCGCAGCGGGGGCTTCCGGCACTAGCCTCCAGGACACGGGACCGACCGATTCAGCCGTAGTGAAGGGCGGAGGTGGGCGAGCGTGACATCGACGACGGACACGGCCGGGCACCCGGACGTCACCGAGATCTCCGACCTCGCCGAGGGCCTTCTCCCGCCCGACCGCGGTATGGACGTGCGACGCCATCTGGGCGCCTGCGAGCTGTGCGCGGACGTCTACGCCTCGCTGGAGGAGATCCGCGGGCTGCTGGGCTCCGCCCAGGCACCGGAACCCATGCCGGTCGACGTGGCCCAGCGCATCGACGCCGCCCTGGCCGCCGAGGCGCTGCTCACCTCCTCCGGCTCCGGCTCCGGCTCCGGTGAGGACTCCACGGGTCATGTTTCACGTGAAACATCGACTCCCACTGGAGACGGAACCGCCACTTCGGCCGATCGACCCACCGATCGACCCACCGATCGTCCCGCCGGCCGCCCGCAAGCCGCGACCGGGCCGGGCCGGAAGAAGGACGGGCGTGGCCGCCGCAGGGCCGTCGTGCTCAGCGGCGTGCTGACCGCCGCGATCCTGGGCGCCGGCGCGCTGGTACTCCAGTCGCTCAGCGGCGGCACATCGTCCATGACCGCCCATGACACGCCGAGCGCGTCCGCCGGTGCGTTCTCCGGCAGCAGTGTCCAGGACCAGGTGCGGAAGCTGCTGACCCCGAAGAAGAGCCCCCAGCGAGGGGACAGCCAGCAGCAACGGTCCGGCGGAGGGTCCGAGCAGAACACGCCCCAGTCGACCGAAAGCGCGAACACGCTTCTCCAGCCCCAGGTCGCGGTCCCGGAGTGCGTCCGGCTGGCGATCCCCACGGGCGAGCGGGCCCTGGCCGCGAAGCCGGGCACCTACGACGGGAAGAGCGCCTACCTCGTGGTCCTTTCCGACCCTCAGGACAGCACACGCGTCACGGCCTTTGTGGTCGACGCCGCCTGTGTGGGGCAGCAGTCCGTCTCCGCCGGCAAGGTTCTGCTGAAGCAGCCCGTCGCTCGTCCCTGAATCCGGTTTCTCGGCCAGTCGTCTCAGCACGCGTGTGCCCGGACACAGCGGGAATGCGCGCCCCGTAGGATCCGTTGGGTGGGGTGAGAGCCCCGAAAGGGACTTCCACCGGTCGACTGATGCAGACCAGAGACGAGGAATCAAGCCGTGAGCGACGTCCGTAACGTGATCATCATCGGCTCCGGGCCCGCAGGCTATACGTCGGCGCTGTACACCGCCCGTGCGTCGCTGAAGCCCCTGGTGTTCGAGGGCGCCGTCACCGCCGGTGGCGCGCTGATGAACACCACCGAGGTGGAGAACTTCCCGGGCTTCCGTGACGGCATCATGGGCCCCGACCTCATGGACAACATGCGGGCGCAGGCCGAACGCTTCGGTGCTGAGCTGATCCCGGACGACATCGTCTCGGTCGACCTCACCGGGGAGATCAAGACCGTCACCGACACTGCGGGCACCGTCCACAAGGCGAAGGCCGTCATCGTCACCACCGGCTCCCAGCACCGCAAGCTCGGCCTCCCGAACGAGGACGCGCTGTCCGGTCGGGGCGTCTCCTGGTGCGCCACCTGTGACGGGTTCTTCTTCAAGGACCAGGACATCGCCGTGATCGGCGGCGGCGACACCGCCATGGAGGAGGCCACCTTCCTCTCGCGCTTCGCCAAGTCGGTGACGATCGTCCACCGCCGGGACACGCTGCGCGCCTCCAAGGCGATGCAGGAACGCGCCTTCGGCGACCCGAAGATCAAGTTCGTGTGGGACAGCGAGGTCGCCGAGATCCAGGGCGAGCAGAAGCTCTCTGGCCTGAAGCTGCGCAACCTCAAGACCGGTGAGCTGTCCGAGCTGCCCGTGACGGGTCTGTTCATCGCGATCGGCCACGACCCGCGCACCGAGCTGTTCAAGGGCCAGCTGGACCTCGACGAGGAGGGCTACCTGAAGGTCGCCGCCCCGTCCACCCGCACCAACGTGACCGGTGTCTTCGCCGCCGGTGACGTGGTCGACCACACCTACCGGCAGGCGATCACCGCGGCCGGCACGGGCTGCTCCGCCGCCCTGGACGCCGAGCGCTTCCTCGCCGCCCTCGCGGACGAGGACCAGGCCGAGCCCGAGAAGACCGCCGCGCTCTGACGCTCCCTCTCAGCTTCCTCTCCACCGCCCACCCCACGATCAAGGTAAGGAGCCCAGCGTGGCCGCCCTGAAGAACGTGACTGACGCCTCCTTCGACGAGGACGTCCTCAAGAACGACAAGCCCGTCCTGGTGGACTTCTGGGCCGCCTGGTGCGGTCCGTGCCGCCAGATCGCCCCCTCCCTGGAGGCGATCGCCGCCGAGCACGGCGACAAGATCGAGATCGTCAAGCTGAACATCGACGAGAACCCGGCCACGGCCGCCAAGTACGGCGTCATGTCCATCCCGACCCTGAACGTCTACCAGGGCGGTGAGGTTGCCAAGACCATCGTCGGCGCCAAGCCCAAGGCCGCGATCGTCCGCGACCTCGAGGACTTCATCGCTGAGTAATGTTTCACGTGAAACATGAAGGGGCCGACCTCCACGGGTCGGCCCCTTTACTCATGTCCGCCCACCGACACGCCGGCTACAGCGCCTGAGGCGGCCGACTACAGCGGGCGGAGCGCCGGTTCCTTCTGGACCGCGCCCAGAAGCCGGTCGATCGCCATCTCGACGTCTTCCTTCCAGGAGAGCGTGGAGCGCAGCTCCAGCCGCAGCCGGGGATGCGCGGGGTGCTGCCGTACCGTCTTGAAGCCCACGGCCAGGAGATGGTCGGCCGGCAGCAGACAGGCGGGCTCCTTCCAGCGGGCGTCCCCGAAGGCTTCTATGGCCCTGAAGCCCCGGCGCAGCAGATCCTTGGCCACCGTCTGCACCAGTACCCGGCCGAGCCCCTGTCCCTGATATCCGGGCTTGATGAAGGCCGTGATCAGCTGGACGGCGTCCGGTGACACCGGGCTCGTGGGGAAGGCGGCAGAGCGCGGGACATAGGCGGGAGGGGCGTAGAGCACATAGCCCACCGGTGCGTCATCGACGTAGACCACGCGGCCGCACGAGCCCCAGTCGAGCAGGACGGCGGAGATCCAGGACTCCTTCTCCACGGCGGCCGTGCCGCCCCTGACCGCTGCATCGCCGCTGACGGGGTCCAGCTCCCAGAAGACACACGAGCGACAGCGGTGGGGTAGGTCCTGAAGGTTGTCCAGCGTGAGCGGCACAAGCCGACGCCCCATGAAGGCTGTTCCTCGCTTCCCTCACCGGCCGCCGCAGCGCGAGCAGCCGTCCGAGCACTGCACTCCTTGAGCACTGGCATCGTATCCACGATGCGATTCACTCGATACCGCCGCAAAGCAAAGAGCGGGCGTTTTCCGGTACACACCGGACACGCCCGCTCCTCGCGCGATCCCAGAGGGATCGAAGCATCCAGGAATCAGTCGTCCTGGTCCTCTTCGCCGCCCTCCTGAAGATCCTGCGGAAGAACCCGGCCCTCGCCCGGAGCGAGAGTGCCCAGGATCCGCTGGAGGTCATCCATGGAGGCGAACTCGACGGTGATCTTGCCCTTCTTCTGCCCGAGGTCGACCTTCACCCGGGTCTCGAAGCGGTCCGACAGCCGGGTCGCCAGCTCGTTCAGCGCCGGGGAGAGCCGTGAGCCGGCGCGCGGTCCCTTGGAGCGCTGCGGCGCTTGGGGCCGGGAGCCCATGAGGGTCACGATCTCCTCGACGGCCCGCACCGACAGCCCCTCGGCCACGATGCGATGAGCCAGCCGGTCCTGCTCCTCCGAGTCCGCCACGGACAGCAGCGCCCGGGCGTGCCCGGCGGAGAGCACCCCGGCGGCAACCCTCTTCTGAACCGTCGGCGAAAGCTTCAGCAGCCGCAGGGTATTGGAGACCTGGGGGCGGGAGCGCCCGATCCGGTCGGCCAGCTGGTCGTGCGTGCAGTTGAAGTCCTTCAGCAACTGGTCGTAGGCCGCGGCCTCTTCCAGCGGGTTCAGCTGCGCGCGGTGCAGGTTCTCCAGCAGTGCGTCCAGGAGGAGCTTCTCGTCCTCCGTGGCCCGGACGATCGCCGGGATGGCCTCCAGGCCGGCCTCACGGCAAGCCCGCCAGCGGCGCTCGCCCATGATCAGTTCATAGCGGCCGGGGCCCAGCTGCCGTACGACGACCGGCTGGAGCAGACCGACCTCCCGGATGGAGGTGATCAGCTCGTGCAGCGCGTCCTCGTCGAAGATCTCGCGCGGCTGACGCGGGTTCGGCGTGATCGCGTCGAGGGGGATCTCGGCGAAGTGGGCGCCCATCGGAGACGCGGGTGTCTCCGCGACCGGACCGGCCGACCGCTCCTCGGCTTCCTGGGAGGCGGGCGGCAGCGTGGCCACCTTCGCCGCGGCCACCCCGCGGTCCGCCGTCAGTACCGGTACGCCCGTGGGAGAGGCGGAGCCGCCGCCCCCCAACGCGGCCGGGACCGGGTTCTTCTCGACCGGGGCGGCAGGGATCAGCGCACCCAGACCTCGGCCCAACCCCCTCCGTCGCTCACTCATTGGATCCCCTCCACCATGCTCGGGTCGCTCTGGGCGCCGACATGGGCCTGGCTCGCGTCATAGCTGATGCCAACGCCCCTCAGCGCGATTTCTCGGGCCGCCTCAAGATAGGAGAGGGCACCGCTCGATCCAGGATCGTAAGTCAGCACCGTCTGCCCGTAGCTCGGCGCCTCGGAGATGCGGACCGAGCGGGGAATGCTCGTCCGCAGCACCTCGTCGCCGAAGTGGCTGCGCACCTCTTCCGCGACCTGGGAGGCGAGACGCGTCCGGCCGTCGTACATGGTGAGCAGGATGGTCGATACATGCAGGGCGGGGTTGAGGTGCCCCCGCACCAGATCGACGTTGCGCAGCAGCTGGCCCAGGCCCTCCAGCGCGTAGTACTCGCACTGGATCGGGATGAGGACCTCCTGGCCCGCGACCAGCGCATTGACGGTCAACAGGCCGAGCGAGGGCGGGCAGTCGATGAGGATGTAGTCCAAGGGCTGCTCATACGCCTGGATCGCGCGGTCCAGGCGGCTTTCGCGCGCCACCAGGGACACCAGCTCGATCTCCGCACCGGCGAGATCGATGGTGGCCGGGGCACAGAAGAGTCCTTCGACGTCCGGTACGGGCTGGACGACCTCGGCGAGGGGCTTGCTCTCCACCAACACGTCGTAGATCGACGGAACTTCGGCGTGATGGTCGATCCCGAGGGCCGTGGATGCGTTGCCCTGCGGGTCCAGGTCGATCACCAGCACACGGGCACCGTGCAGAGCCAGCGATGCGGCAAGGTTGACGGTCGTCGTCGTCTTGCCCACGCCACCCTTCTGGTTGGCGACCACCATGACGCGGGTCTGCTCCGGCCGCGGCAGGCCTTCGCCCGCACGGCCGAGCGCCTCCACCGCCAGTTGGGCCGCACGACCGATGGGGGTGTCGTCCATCGGGGGCGGTGTTTCACGTGAAACATCCGCTCCCATCGACTCGGTTCGGGGACCGGGGACCGGATCGGTCATCGGTCCCGCGATGTTGGCGTCGGACCGCAAGGATTCACTCTCCTCGACTTCAGGCTCGCAATGAACAGAGCCTCCCATGCCTTCGGGGTCGTGAACCAGTGAGGCCGGGTCTTCTGTGGAGAAATCCACCTCTGTGGACAACTCCGTGCCCCCTGCGGGAGGCGGAGCCGGCCTGACCGTGGGGCCGGAGGCCCCTCCGAGCGAACCGAGGGGCTTCCGGTCACGGGGTTCGGCCGCGCGGCCGCGACTGATGATGCCGTGCAACAGTGAGCGACGTTTCACGTGAAACACGATGCACAGCGCCGGCGACCGGACCTTTGCGACACTCCGTCGCGCGAAGGCGGGCAGCTTGTGTGGAGTACGCCCAGCCGAAGCTCAGCGGCGCCGGCGGGCCCGTCCCGTGCGCGCGGCCTTCGCTCGCTTGGCGGCGAAGCGCACACCGCCGGGGCTCTCGCCGACCTCGACCCGGACCACCGTCGACAGCGGGTCCACGATTCCCTCGCCCACATGGAGGATCGAGGTCTCCACCGCACCGAGCTTGCTCAGCGCGGCGGCCGAGGCCTTCAGCTCCTCCTCGGCGGTGTCGCCCTTGAGGGCCAGCATCTCGCCGTACGGACGCAGCAGCGGGATCCCCCAGGTGGCCAGGCGGTCCAGCGGGGCCACGGCGCGGGCTGTCACCACATGGACCGGCGGCAGCTTGCCCAGGACCTCCTCGGCACGTCCCCGCACGACGGTGACATGGTTCAGGCCGAGCAGCTCGACGACCTCGGTGAGGAAGTTGGTGCGCCGGAGCAGGGGCTCCAGCAAGGTGATGTTGAGATCCTCGCGGACCAGCGCCAGCGGGATGCCGGGCAGCCCCGCGCCGGAGCCCACATCGCAGACCGTCACGCCCTCGGGGACGGCCTCGGAGAGCACCGCGCAGTTCAGCAGATGCCGCTCCCACAGGCGGGGCACTTCCCGTGGGCCGATCAGGCCACGCTGCACACCCGCCTCCGCGAGCAGCTCCGCGTAGCGCACCGCATCGGCGAAGCGATCACCGAACACTTCGCGCGCCTGCTCGGGCGCGGGGGGAAGCTCCGCTGCCTCCGTCACGGGGACCGTCCTTCCGTACAGCGCCGGTGCTTCGCGCACCGGCCACCAGAACTACCAGGCTGACAAAGTTCGGCCCCGCCTGCTCAACAGACGGGGCCGGTGTAACAAGGGGGCCGATCAGGCGGGCAGCACGACGACGAACCGCTGGGGTTCCTCGCCCTCGGACTCGCTGCGCAGCCCGGCGGCCTTGACCGCGTCGTGCACGACCTTGCGCTCGAAGGGGGTCATGGGCCGCAGCTTCACGGGCTCACCGGAGCTCTTGACGTCGGCGGCGGCCTTGGCGCCCAGCTCGGACAGCTCGGCCCGCTTCTGGGCCCGGTACCCGGCGATGTCCAGCATCAGCCGGCTGCGGTCACCGGTCTCCCGGTGGACGGCCAGACGCGTCAGCTCCTGCAGCGCCTCCAGCACCTCGCCGTCCCGGCCGACCAGCTTCTGGAGATCGCTGCTGCCACTGTCGCTGATGATCGACACGGAGGCCCGGTCGGCCTCGACATCCATGTCGATGTCGCCGTCGAGGTCGGCGATGTCCAGCAGACCCTCCAGGTAGTCCGCCGCGATCTCACCCTCCTGCTCCAGGCGGGAGAGGGTGTCTGCACCCTCGGCAGCGGCGGAGGTGGTGGTGCCTTCCGTCACGGGCTGGGCTCCTTCTTACTTCTTGGACGGGGACTTGGGTCGCTGCTGGCCGCCCTTGCGCTGGCCGCTCTGGGCCTTGCTGCGGGCGCCCGCGCCGGGCTTCGAGGACTGCTGGGCGGCGGACTTGCCGCCCCGCGGCTGGCCGGACTTCTCCGGTGCGTCGGACTTCTCCGGTGCGTCGGACTTCTCCGGTGCGTCGGACTTCTCCGGTGCGTCGGGCTCCTCCGGTGCGTCGGGCTCCTCCGCGGAGTCGGACTTCTCCAGGGAGGGGGAGTCGCCCGCCTGCTTGGTCCCGCCGGACTGGCGCTGGGCCTTGGTCTGACGCTTGGGCTGCTGGCGCCGCTGGGCGGTACCGGCAGTGGTGGTCACGCCGTCCTCGGTCTGCGCCTCGGTCTCGGTCGCCACGCTCTTCGCCACGGTGCCGTCCGCCTGGGCGGCGAAGCCGGCCTTGTTCAGGGCGTTGATGAATTTGCGCTCGAACTCGTTGCGCTCGCGGCCCTTGGCGACGATCGCCTTGATGATCGCCTTCTCGCTGCGGCGGCCGACCTTGCCGTGGTGCGTGACGTGCTTGGTCAGGCGCTCCAGGTAAGCGGCCTGGGCCTTGGAACCCGGGGTCGGGTTGTTGCGGATGACGTACATCTGCTGGCCCATGGTCCACACGTTGGTGGTCAGCCAGTAGACGAGGACACCGACCGGAAAGCGGATGCCGAAGAAGGCGAACATGATCGGGAAGACGTACATCAGCATCTTCTGCTGCTGCATGAACGGCGTCTTCACCGTGGTGTCGACGTTCTTCGTCATCAGCTGGCGCTGCGTGTAGAACTGCGACGCCGACATCAGGACGATCATGATCGCGGTGACGACGCGGACGTCGGTCAACGAGGCGCCGAGCTTCTGCACCGTGTCGGCGCCGTCCAGGAACTTCGCGGCCAGCGGGGCCCCGAAGATGTGCGCCTGGCGGGCGCTGGCGAGCTGGTCGGCGTTGATGTAACCGATCTTGGTGCCCGACGCGATGCCGTTGAGCACGTGGTACAGGGCGAAGAAGAACGGGGACTGCGCCAGGATGGGAAGGCACGAGGAGAGCGGGTTGGTGCCCGCCTCCTTGTACAGCTTCATCATCTCTTCGGACTGACGCTGCTTGTCGTTCTTGTAGCGCTCCTGGATCTTCTTCATCTCCGGCTGGAGCGTCTGCATCGCGCGCGTCGCCTTGATCTGCTTCACGAAGAGCGGGATCAGGCAGATGCGGATCAGGACCACAAGGGACACGATGGACAGGCCCCAGGCCCACCCGGTGTCAGGTCCGAAGATCGCCCCATACACCGTGTGGAACTGGACGATGACCCAGGAGACGGGCCAGGTGATGAAACTGAACAGGCTGGCAATCGTGTCCACTAATCATGCTCCTTGGGCATGGGACGAGGTCTCTGCGGCCGGGCTCGGAGGAAGATCGGAGATATGCTTCTCCGGCTTCTCCCCGGTGGCCGGTTCGGCGGCGGAGGGCCCGCCCCGGCGTGCGCGCCAGGCGTCGCGCAGCAATTCGTGCCACCGCGGACGCTTGCGCGGCGGGACATGGTCCACACCGCCCAGCGACCACGGATTGCACCGGAGGATGCGCCAGGCGGTGAGTGCCGTGCCCTTGATCGCACCATGCCGGTCGATGGCCGTGTAGCCGTAATGGGAGCACGACGGGTAGTACTTGCACACCGGCCCCAGTAGCGGACTGATCGTCCACTGGTACAGCTTGATCAGAGCCAGTAGCGGGTACTTCATCGCGTGCCCCCTCCCAGCAGCCGCCGTAGAGCGGCATCCAGGTCTTGGGCCAGCTGTGCGTGCTCGACGTCGCCCGATCCGGGCAGCGCTCGTATGACTACCAGGCTACCGGGGGGAAACAGAGCGACTCGGTCACGCATCAGATGACGCAGTCGGCGCTTCACTTTGTTGCGCACGACCGCGCCACCCACGGCCTTGCTGACGACGAAACCCGCACGCGTCGGAGGAGCGCTCTCCCCAGGCGCGTGCGGGTCCGTGGCACCGCTACGAAGGTGGACGACGAGAGTCGGACGGCCTGCCCGACGACCCCGTCGTACCGCGGTCGCGAAGTCCTCGCGCCGCCTCAGCCGGTTCTCGGTAGGCAGCACGATGTCATGACCTGACGGGATCAGGCGGACAGACGGGCGCGACCCTTGCTACGGCGGGACGCGAGAATCGCGCGGCCGGCACGGGTCCGCATACGCAGCCGGAAGCCGTGGGTCTTCGCGCGACGACGGTTGTTCGGCTGGAAGGTGCGCTTGCTCACTCGGGGGCTCCAGAAAGATTCGGTAGTGGCGGGGTGCCGTCCTGGCTGTCACCGTGCGCCCACGAGTAGCTCGCGTCACGCCCGAGTGCACCGCTTCCCGATCACCTGACGCGATCTGTGCCCATCGGAGGCAGGCGGCAGCAGCCATCGACAACTCGACCTGGTTACGGTACGCGGGGCTGCGCCATCCGGTCAAACCGAGAGTCGCTGAGGGACACTGTCCACAGGCTGGGGACAACAACTTGAACCGTACCGGCCACGCTGACTACCGTGGCTGGACTCCGATTCGTTCTTTTGTCCCCCGCCCCGGCGGGTTTGCCCCGCAGACCACCCGGATTCATCCCGACCCGTCCCCGCGACCACACCTTCGCGGGACCTGTGAGAGAGCGTGCCCTGTGGCTGACGTACCTGCCGATCTTGCCGCAGTGTGGCCACGCGTACTGGAGCAGCTCCTCGGCGAGGGCCGCGGGCAGGGTGTCGAGGCGAAGGACGAGCACTGGATCCGCCGCTGTCAGCCGCTCGCGCTGGTCGCTGACACCGCCCTGCTCGCGGTGCCGAACGAATTCGCGAAGGGCGTACTGGAGGGCCGTCTCGCGCCGATCGTCAGCGAGACGCTGAGCCGCGAGTGCGGTCGCCCCATCCGCATCGCGATCACCGTCGACGACTCCGCGGGCGAGCCCCCGGCACCGGCCGCGCCGAGCGCGCCGCAGCCGGCCCCCTCGCGGTACGAGGAGCCGGAGCTGCCCTCCGGACCGTCGTACGAGGGCTACGGCCGCCACCGCGCGGACCAGCGCCAGGGCGGCGAACCGTCCGCGCACGACGACCAGCTCCCCACGGCGCGCCCGGCCTACCCCGCCGAGTACCAGCGCCCGGAGCCCGGCGCCTGGCCGCGCGGCGGCCAGGACGACTACGGCTGGCAGCAGCAGCGGCTCGGCTTCCCCGAGCGCGACCCGTACGCCTCGCCGTCCTCCCGTTCCCAGGACCCCTACGGTCCGCCGGGCCGCGACTACCGCCAGCAGGGCATGAACCGGCCGGCGTACGAGCAGCAGCGCGGCGAGTACGACTCCCCGCGCGGACAGCGCGGGGAACGGGGGGAGTACGAGTCGTCGCGGCCGGACTACGACAACCCGCGCTCCGAGTACGAGCGGTCCGACTACGACCGCCCGGATTACGAGACGTCGCGTACCGAGTACGACCAGCGCGACCCCGTCCGCCGGGAACCGCCCGAGCAGCCGGGGGGCGGCGGGCCCGCGCACCGGGGCGGCACCGGACGGCCGGACGGCTCCTCGGCAGGGGCGCCCGGTCCGCTGGCCGCGCAGCCCGCGCCCGCGAGTGGTCCCGGCGAGCCGACGGCGCGGCTGAACCCGAAGTACCTCTTCGACACCTTCGTCATCGGCGCGTCCAACCGGTTCGCGCACGCGGCCGCGGTGGCGGTCGCGGAGGCGCCGGCGAAGGCGTACAACCCCCTGTTCATCTATGGGGAGTCGGGGCTCGGCAAGACCCATCTGCTGCACGCCATCGGGCACTACGCGCGCAGCCTCTACCCGGGCACGCGGGTGCGGTACGTCAGCTCGGAGGAGTTCACCAACGAGTTCATCAACTCCATCCGCGACGGCAAGGGCGACAGCTTCCGCAAGCGTTATCGCGAGATGGACATCCTGCTCGTCGACGACATCCAGTTCCTCGCGGACAAGGAGTCGACGCAGGAGGAGTTCTTCCACACCTTCAACACGCTCCACAACGCGAACAAGCAGATCGTGCTCTCCAGCGACCGGCCGCCCAAGCAGCTGGTCACGCTGGAGGACCGGCTGCGCAACCGCTTCGAGTGGGGCCTGATCACCGACGTGCAGCCGCCCGAGCTGGAGACGCGGATCGCGATCCTGCGCAAGAAGGCGGTGCAGGAGCAGCTCAACGCGCCGCCGGAGGTGCTGGAGTTCATCGCGTCCCGGATCTCGCGGAACATCCGTGAGCTGGAGGGCGCGCTGATCCGGGTGACGGCGTTCGCCTCGCTCAACCGGCAGCCGGTGGACCTGGGGCTCACCGAGATCGTCCTCAAGGACCTGATCCCGGGCGGGGAGGACTCGGCGCCCGAGATCACGGCTCCGGCGATCATGGCGGCGACCGCAGACTACTTCGGGCTGACCGTCGAGGACCTGTGCGGGACCTCGCGGGGGCGCGCACTGGTGACCGCCCGGCAGATCGCGATGTACCTGTGCCGGGAGCTGACGGATCTGTCGCTGCCGAAGATCGGGGCGCAGTTCGGCGGGCGGGACCATACGACGGTCATGCACGCCGACCGGAAGATCCGCGCGCTGATGGCGGAGCGGCGGTCGATCTACAACCAGGTGACCGAGCTGACGAACCGCATCAAGAACGGGTAGCGGGCGGCCGACGCCGGTCCTGGCCGGCTGCCGAGGGCGTCTTCGGGACCTTGTCCCGAGGGCGCCCTTCGTCGTGTGCGGCGCCGAGAGGGGCCGTCAGGGGCCGGGTTTCGCTCACCCACGCCGCCGCGGGGCACCGCCGACGCCCGCCGAGGCCCCCTCCGCACTCCTCCTCGGCCCTCATCGCTCCTCCGCCCGTGATCCCAGTGGCTGTCGGCTGTTCGATTTCTTGCTGGGTTACGGCCGCTCTCCACAGATTTGGGGACTTTCTTTCTTCCACATGGTGGGGATGGTGAAGTTGTCCCAAGGTATGTCCACAGGGAGCCTGGGGAGGCAGCGTCGTCGCAGCTCAAGTGGCTGTGGAATCGTGGATGACGGGCATCCACAGGCTGTGGACGACGAGAAGATCCACAGGGTGTGCATGAAGTTGTCCACCGGCAACCCACAGGCTGGGGGCCGTTGTCCCCAGTGTGGCGCCGCTTCTCCACATGGCTGTCCACTGTTCGGCAACGCGACGCACCCTCTCACCGCGGCGAGTGAAAGGCGTCACACAAAGGTGCCGGGTTGGGGTGTGGGAAACCCGGGTATTCCTGGGGACACAGCTGGGGAGAACTGCCCTCAGCCTGTGGGCGAGGTGTGCAGAACTTTCCGTTCTCCACAGAGAGCCCCGGTTGTCCACTGCCTCCACCCACAGGCCCGGTGGACAAAAAACGCGTGCTGAGCTGGGCAAACGTGGTTATCCACGGTATCCACAGGCCCTACTACTACTCCCGACTAGAGAGAGCTCGGCAATCGCTTTGAAGCGGGGGCTGTGCACAACTCGCTGTCTCGAGCCCGACTGCCGCTCGGTCCGACTTGACCCCGACGGGCACCTACTGTCAGTGCGGTGCGTCAGACTGGTCCCCGGTGTCCTGCCCTCAACAGTGGGCGGTGACACCGAGTCGGAGGACTCAGAAGCAACAGCAGGAGGCGGCTTACGGTGAAGATCCGGGTGGAACGCGACGTACTGGCGGAGGCAGTGGCCTGGGCGGCACGCAGCCTGCCGGCCCGTCCGCCGGCGCCTGTGCTCGCCGGCCTGCTGCTGAAGGCCGAGGACGGCCAGCTGAGCCTGTCGAGCTTCGACTACGAGGTCTCCGCTCGGGTGAGCGTCGAGGCCGAGGTCGAGGAGGAGGGCACCGTCCTGGTCTCCGGCCGGCTGCTCGCCGACATCTCGCGTGCGCTGCCCAACCGGCCGGTGGAGATTTCCACAGACGGTGTACGGGCGACCGTCGTCTGTGGATCGTCCCGGTTCACGCTGCACACCCTCCCGGTGGAGGAGTACCCGGCGCTGCCGCAGATGCCGAACGCGACCGGCACCGTGCCCGGCGAGGTCTTCGCCGCAGCCGTCTCCCAGGTGGCCATCGCCGCGGGACGCGACGACACGCTGCCCGTGCTCACCGGTGTGCGCATCGAGATCGAGGGCGACACGGTGACGCTGGCGTCCACCGACCGCTACCGGTTCGCGGTGCGCGAGTTCCTGTGGAAGCCGGAGAACCCGGAGGCGTCCGCGGTCGCCCTGGTGCCCGCCAAGACGCTGCTGGACACCGCGAAGTCGCTCGGGGCCGGGGACAGCGTGACGCTGGCCCTGTCGGGCTCCGGCGCGGGCGAGGGGCTCATCGGTTTCGAGGGCGCGGGTCGGCGTACGACCACGCGACTGCTCGAAGGCGATCTGCCGAAGTACCGGACGCTGTTCCCGACGGAGTTCAACTCGATCGCGGTGATCGAGACGGCGCCGTTCGTGGAGGCCGTGAAGCGTGTGGCGCTGGTGGCCGAGCGGAACACCCCGGTGCGGCTGAGCTTCGAGCAGGGCGTGCTGATCCTGGAGGCCGGGTCCAGCGACGACGCACAGGCTGTGGAGCGCGTCGACGCACAGCTGGAGGGCGACGACATCTCGATCGCCTTCAACCCGACGTTCCTGCTGGACGGACTGAGCGCGATCGACTCGCCGGTGGCGCAGTTGTCGTTCACCACGTCCACGAAGCCGGCGCTGCTCAGTGGCAAGCCGGCGGTGGACGCGGAGGCCGACGAGGCCTACAAGTACCTGATCATGCCGGTGCGGCTCAGCGGCTGACGGTTGTCCACGGTGTGCACAGTGCCGGGCGTCCGTGAAGGCGTCCGGCACCGTGGCCGGGCGGCGCCGGATGAGCGCCGGAGCCCACAACTGTGCGTGACAGGGGCCGTTTAGGCTCGGGGCGGCACTCTCGTGCCCCAGACGCCAGCAGCGACCCTAAGGAACACAACTGATGGAGCTCGGTCTCGTCGGTCTCGGCAAGATGGGCGGCAACATGCGCGAGCGGATCCGCCGCGCGGGCCACACCGTCGTCGGATACGACCGCAACCCCGATGTCGCGGACGTCCACAGCCTGGAAGAGCTCGTGGGCAAGCTCAGCGGCCCGCGCGTGGTGTGGGTGATGGTCCCGGCCGGCGAGCCCACCCAGTCGACCGTCGACCAGCTCGCCGAGCTGCTGGAGCCGGGCGACGTGGTCGTGGACGGCGGCAACTCCCGCTGGACGGACGACGAGAAGCACGCCGAGGAGCTGGCCGCCAAGGGCATAGGCTTCGTGGACTGCGGCGTCTCCGGCGGCGTCTGGGGCCTGGAGAACGGGTACGCACTGATGTACGGCGGCGACGCCGAGCATGTCGCGAAGGTGCAGCCCGTCTTCGACGCGCTCAAGCCGGAGGGCGACTTCGGTTCGGTGCACGCCGGCAAGGTCGGCGCGGGCCATTTCGCGAAGATGGTCCACAACGGCATCGAGTACGCCATGATGCAGGCCTACGCCGAGGGCTGGGAGCTGCTGGAGAAGGTCGACTCCGTCACGGACGTCCGTGAGGTCTTCCGCTCCTGGCAGGAGGGCACCGTCATCCGCTCCTGGCTGCTCGATCTCGCGGTGAACGCGCTGGACGAGGACGAGCACCTGGACGACCTGCGCGGTTACGCACAGGACTCCGGTGAGGGACGCTGGACTGTGGAGGCCGCGATCGACAACGCGGTGCCGCTGCCCGCGATCACCGCCTCGCTCTTCGCGCGGTTCGCCTCCCGCCAGGAGGACTCGCCGCAGATGAAGATGATCGCCGCGCTGCGCAACCAGTTCGGCGGCCACGCCGTAGAGAAGAAGTAGTCCGCGAAGAAGCGGTCCACAGGGTCGCCCGGCGATCCACAGCCCGTCGGGCGGAAGGAGGTCGGCGCACAGGCCATGCACGTCACGCATCTCTCGCTGGCCGACTTCCGCTCGTACGTCCGGGCCGAGGTGCCGCTCGACCCGGGCGTCACGGCCTTCGTCGGGCCCAACGGCCAGGGCAAGACCAACCTGGTGGAGGCGGTCGGCTACCTGGCGACCCTCGGCAGCCACCGCGTCGCCACCGACGCGCCGCTGGTGCGCATGGGCGCCGAGCGCGCCGTCATCCGGGCCCAGGTCCGCCAGGGCGAGCGGCAGCAGCTGATCGAGCTGGAGCTGAACCCGGGCCGCGCCAACCGCGCCCGCATCAACAGGTCCTCGCAGGTCAGACCCCGGGACGTGCTGGGCATCGTACGGACCGTGCTGTTCGCGCCCGAGGACCTCGCCCTGGTGAAGGGTGATCCCGGGGAGCGGCGCAGGTTCCTGGACGAGCTGATCACCGCCCGGTCCCCGCGGATGGCCGGCGTGCGCTCCGACTACGAGCGGGTGCTCAAGCAGCGCAACACGCTGCTGAAGACCGCGGCGCTCGCGCGCAGGCACGGCGGGCGCTCCATGGATTTGTCCACGCTGGACGTGTGGGACCAGCACCTCGCGCGCGCCGGTGCCGAGCTGCTCGCCCAGCGGCTCGACCTGATCGCCGCGCTGCTGCCGCTGGCCGACAAGGCGTACGAGCAGCTCGCCCCCGGCGGCGGCCCGCTCGCGCTGGAGTACAAGCCGTCCGCGCCCGGCGAGGCCCACACCCGCGAGGACCTGTACGCCCAGCTGCTCGCGGCGCTGGCCGCGGCGCGCAAGCAGGAGATCGACCGGGGTGTCACCCTCGTGGGCCCCCACCGGGACGACCTGGTCCTGAAACTGGGCCAGTTGCCCGCCAAGGGGTACGCCTCGCACGGCGAGTCCTGGTCGTACGCCCTCGCCCTGCGCCTGGCCTCGTACGAGCTGCTGCGCGCCGAGGGCAACGAGCCCGTCCTCGTCCTGGACGACGTCTTCGCGGAGCTGGACGCGCGCCGCCGCGAGCGGCTGGCCGAGCTGGTCGCGCCCGGCGAGCAGGTGCTGGTCACCGCCGCCGTGGACGACGACGTACCGCAGGTGCTGACCGGGGCGCGGTACGCCGTGTCCGGCGGGACGGTGGAACGCGTATGAGCGGTGAGAAGAAGCCGTCCGAGAAGAACGCCGGGCCCTCCGGTGTGGACCTCGCGCGCGTGGCGTTGCGCGCGGCGAAGGAGCAGGCCCGCGCGCGCGGCGACGCGGCCCGGCAGAAGAAGCAGGCCCGGCGGGGCGGCGGCCTGCGTTCCGGGGCGCGGGCCGACGGCCGCGACCCGATGGCGCTCGGTTCGGCGATCAACCGGCTGATCACCGAGCGCGGCTGGGAGACCCCGGCCGCCGTGGGCGGGGTGATGGGCCGCTGGCCGCAGATCGTCGGCGAGGACCTGGCCAAGCACTGCGTGCCGCAGCGGTACGACGAGGACGAGCGGGTGCTCGTCGTGGCCTGTGACTCCACGGCCTGGGCCACCCAGCTACGGCTGCTCGCCCCGGCGCTGGTCGCCCGGCTCAACGAGGACCTGGGCCATGGCACGGTCCGGCTGATCAAGGTGCTCGGCCCCGGCGGCCCGGCCCGCCGCTACGGCCCGCTGCGGGCCCCGGGAAGCACCGGCCCCGGCGACACCTACGGGTGACGTACCTCACGTCGCCCGGCTCCGTGAGCACCCTCTGTACTGCGGGTTCGTCCCCCGCGCCCGCTCCCGCGCGCTCGCCCGCACGCAGGTGAGGACCGCGTACCGACCCTGGAGTAGCCAAGGGTTGACTGCTCGAAGCGCTGGGTGCCGCTGTGAGGCTCTTGGAGCCCCCTTCCGTATATCGGTACCCGGCCGAGACCGGTTCAGGGCGGCACATGGGGACTCAGGTACCGGCAAACCCCCATCGATGTCAGCGCTACCGGTAGACTGGAAGCTAATCCCGCCCCATTGTGGGGACCGCCCGGGAAAAGCTGAGCAACGCTGATCAAGGCTTACCAACGCAACATGCCGCAGCCGCTCCGGCAACCTGCCGACGAGCCCGGCTCGTGCTGTGCCAGAAAGGGCGCTTCGTGGCCGATTCCGGCAACCCCAACGAGAACATCCCGTCCACCGACGCCGGCGTGAACGCCGAGGCCCCGGCCTCGACGGCCTCCTACGACGCCAGCGCCATCACCGTGCTCGAAGGGCTGGACGCGGTCCGCAAGCGGCCCGGCATGTACATCGGCTCCACGGGCGAGCGAGGTCTGCACCACCTCGTGTACGAGGTCGTCGACAACTCGGTCGACGAGGCGCTGGCGGGCTACGCGGACACCATCGACGTGACGATCCTCGCCGACGGCGGCGTCCGCGTCGTCGACAACGGCCGCGGCATCCCGGTCGGCATCGTGCCCTCCGAGGGCAAGCCCGCCCTGGAGGTCGTGCTGACGGTGCTGCACGCGGGCGGCAAGTTCGGCGGTGGCGGCTACGCCGTCTCCGGCGGTCTGCACGGCGTCGGCGTGTCCGTTGTGAACGCCCTGTCCGGCAAGGTCTCCGTCGAGGTCAAGACCGACGGGCACCGGTGGACGCAGGAATACAAGATGGGCGTTCCGACCGCCCCGCTGGCCCAGCACGAGGCCACCGAGGAGACCGGCACGGCGGTCACCTTCTGGGCCGACCCGGAGATCTTCGAGACCACCGAGTACTCCTTCGAGACGCTGTCCCGGCGCTTCCAGGAGATGGCCTTCCTCAACAAGGGCCTGAACATCAGGCTCACCGACGAGCGTGAGTCGGCGAAGGCCACCAGCGGCGCGGACGAGGCGGGCGCGGACGAGAAGGCCGAGGTCAAGTCGGTCACGTACCACTACGAGGGCGGCATCGTCGACTTCGTGAAGTACCTCAACTCCCGCAAGGGAGAGGTGGTGCACCCCACCATCATCGACCTGGAGGCGGAGGACAAGGACAAGAGCCTGTCCCTTGAGGTCGCGATGCAGTGGAACAGCGGCTACAGCGAGGGCGTGTACTCGTTCGCCAACATCATCCACACCCATGAGGGCGGCACCCACGAAGAGGGCTTCCGCGCCGCGCTGACGTCGCTGATCAACAAGTACGCGCGCGACAAGAAGCTGCTCCGGGAGAAGGACGACAACCTCACCGGTGACGACATCCGCGAGGGTCTGACCGCGATCATCTCGGTCAAGCTCAGCGAGCCGCAGTTCGAGGGCCAGACGAAGACCAAGCTGGGCAACACGGAGGCCAAGACCTTCGTGCAGCGGGCGGTCTACGAGCACCTGAACGACTGGCTGGACCGCAACCCGAACGAGGCCGCGGACATCATCCGCAAGGGCATCCAGGCCGCCACCGCCCGTGTCGCGGCCCGCAAGGCCCGTGACCTCACCCGCCGCAAGGGCCTGCTGGAGTCGGCGTCCCTGCCGGGCAAGCTGTCCGACTGCCAGTCGAACGACCCCACCAAGTGCGAGATCTTCATCGTCGAGGGTGACTCCGCCGGCGGTTCGGCCAAGTCCGGCCGCAACCCGCAGTACCAGGCGATCCTCCCGATCCGCGGCAAGATCCTGAACGTGGAGAAGGCCCGGATCGACAAGATCCTGCAGAACCAGGAGATCCAGGCACTGATCTCCGCCTTCGGCACGGGTGTGCACGAGGACTTCGACATCGAGAAGCTCCGCTATCACAAGATCATCCTGATGGCGGACGCCGACGTCGACGGCCAGCACATCAGCACCCTGCTGCTGACCTTCCTGTTCCGCTTCATGCGGCCGCTGGTCGAGGCCGGGCACGTGTACCTGTCCCGCCCGCCGCTCTACAAGCTCAAGTGGGGCCGGGACGACATCGAGTACGCCTACTCGGACCGCGAGCGCGACGCGCTGATCGAGCTGGGCCGCCAGCGCGGCAAGCGGGTCCGCGAGGACTCGATCCAGCGCTTCAAGGGTCTCGGCGAGATGAACGCCGAGGAGCTGCGCGTGACCACGATGGACCAGGAGCACCGCGTGCTGGGCCAGGTCACCCTGGACGACGCCGCCCAGGCCGACGACCTGTTCTCGGTGCTGATGGGCGAGGACGTCGAGGCGCGCCGCCAGTTCATCCAGCGCAATGCCAAGGACGTCCGCTTCCTCGACATCTGAGTCGGTCTCAGCTGACCGCACAGGGAAGGATCTTCACCAGCAATGGCCGACGAGAACACTCCAGTCACCCCCGAAGAGGGCGGCGAACTCGCCATGCGTGTCGAGCCCGTCGGGCTCGAGACCGAGATGCAGCGCTCGTACCTGGACTACGCGATGTCCGTCATCGTGTCCCGTGCGCTGCCCGACGTCCGGGACGGCCTCAAGCCCGTCCACCGGCGCGTGCTGTACGCGATGTACGACGGCGGCTACCGCCCCGAGCGCGGCTTCTACAAGTGCGCCCGCGTCGTCGGTGACGTCATGGGCAACTACCACCCGCACGGCGACTCCTCCATCTACGATGCCCTGGTGCGCCTCGCCCAGCCGTGGTCGATGCGGATGCCGCTGGTGGACTCCAACGGCAACTTCGGCTCGCCGGGCAACGACCCGGCGGCGGCCATGCGGTACACCGAGTGCAAGCTGGCGCCGCTGTCGATGGAGATGGTCCGCGACATCGACGAGGAGACCGTCGACTTCACGGACAACTACGACGGCCGCTCCCAGGAGCCGACCGTCCTGCCGTCCCGCTTCCCGAACCTGCTGATCAACGGTTCGGCGGGCATCGCGGTCGGCATGGCGACCAACATCCCGCCGCACAACCTGCGCGAGGTCGCGGCCGGCGCCCAGTGGTGCCTGGAGAACCCCGAGGCCTCGCACGAGGAACTGCTCGACGCGCTCATGGAGCGCATCAAGGGCCCCGACTTCCCGACCGGCGCGCTGGTGGTGGGCCGCAAGGGCATCGAGGAGGCGTACCGCACCGGGCGCGGCTCGATCACGATGCGCGCGGTGGTCGAGGTCGAGGAGATCCAGGGCCGGCAGTGCCTGGTGGTGACCGAGCTGCCGTACCAGGTGAACCCGGACAACCTGGCGCAGAAGATCGCCGACCTGGTGAAGGACGGCAAGATCGGCGGCATCGCGGACGTACGCGACGAGACGTCGTCCCGTACCGGCCAGCGGCTGGTGATCGTCCTGAAGCGGGACGCGGTCGCCAAGGTCGTGCTGAACAACCTGTACAAGCACACCGACCTTCAGACGAACTTCGGCGCCAACATGCTGGCGCTGGTCGACGGCGTGCCGCGCACGCTGTCCCTGGACGCGTTCATCCGGCACTGGGTGACGCACCAGATCGAGGTCATCGTGCGCCGGACCCGGTTCCGGCTGCGTAAGGCCGAGGAGCGCGCGCACATCCTGCGCGGTCTGCTGAAGGCGCTGGACGCGATCGACGAGGTCATCGCGCTGATCCGGCGCAGCGACACCGTCGAGATCGCGCGCCACGGCCTGATGGGCCTCCTGGAGATCGACGAGATCCAGGCCAACGCGATCCTGGAGATGCAGCTTCGGCGCCTGGCGGCCCTGGAGCGGCAGAAGATCGTCCAGGAGCACGACGAGCTCCAGGCGAAGATCAGCGAGTACAACGAGATCCTGGCCTCCCCGGTGCGTCAGCGCGGCATCGTCAGCGAGGAGCTGGCCGCGATCGTCGAGAAGTACGGCGACGACCGCAAGACCAAGCTGATCCCGTACGAGGGCGACATGTCCATCGAGGACCTGATCGCCGAGGAGGACATCGTCGTCACCGTCTCCCGCGGCGGCTACGTCAAGCGGACCAAGACGGACGACTACCGGGCGCAGAAGCGCGGCGGCAAGGGCGTGCGGGGCACGAAGCTGAAGGAAGACGACATCGTCGACCACTTCTTCGTCTCCACCACGCACCACTGGCTGCTGTTCTTCACCAACAAGGGCCGGGTGTACCGGGCCAAGGCGTACGAGCTGCCCGAGGCGGGCCGGGAGGCGCGCGGCCAGCACGTGGCGAACCTGCTGGCCTTCCAGCCGGACGAGGCGATCGCCGAGATCCTCGCGATCCGTGACTACGAGGCGGCGCCGTACCTGGTGCTGGCCACGAAGTCCGGTCTGGTCAAGAAGACGCCTCTGAAGGATTACGATTCGCCCCGCTCCGGCGGTGTGATCGCGATCAACCTGCGTGAGCGCGAGGACGGCGGCGACGACGAGCTGATCGGCGCGGAACTGGTCTCGGCCGAGGACGACCTCCTGCTGATCAGCAAGAAGGCCCAGTCGATCCGGTTCACGGCCACCGACGAGTCCCTGCGCCCGATGGGCCGCGCCACCTCCGGTGTCAAGGGGATGAGTTTCCGCGAGGGCGACGAACTGCTCTCGATGAATGTCGTGCGACCCGGTACGTTCGTGTTCACTGCCACCGACGGGGGGTACGCGAAGCGGACCGCCGTCGACGAGTACCGCGTCCAGGGCCGCGGCGGCCTCGGCATCAAGGCCGCCAAGATCGTGGAGGACCGTGGTTCGCTCGTCGGAGCGCTGGTCGTGGAGGAGACCGACGAGATCCTCGCGATCACTTTGTCCGGTGGTGTGATTCGTACGCGAGTCAACGAGGTCAGGGAGACGGGCCGTGACACCATGGGCGTCCAACTGATCAACCTGGGCAAGCGCGATGCCGTGGTAGGCATCGCACGTAACGCCGAGGCGGGGCGCGAGGCGGAGGAGGTCGACGGCGAGGATGCCGACGACATCACCGCCGAGGGTGCCCAGGCCACCGGCACGGACGAGGGTGAGGCGCCCTCGGCCGAGTAGCACGAGGAGTGAGTCATCGTGAGCGGAGCCACGGGCGCCGGATCGGCCGGTACCTCCACGGGTACGGAGACGGACGGCGGCGGCCGTGGCTCCGCCGCGCATGCGGGGATCGCCACCGACCCGCATACGACCAACCTGAAGCCGGTGCGGGCGTCCGCGGCTGACGCCACCGGCACGTCTGCACCCCAGGGGGGAACTGTGACGGACACCCGAGGACCGGCCGCGGCCGGCGAGGCGCAGGCGTCGTCGCCGCTCCCCGGGGAGCGGCGCGCCGAGGAGCCGGGCGGCCCGTACCACCCGCCGCAGGCCTATCCGGCGCAGCCGCCGGCCGACGCGGTACGACGCCCCCGCACCGGGGTGCGCACCGCGCCGCGCACCCGCAAGGCGCGGCTGCGGGTGGCCAAGGCCGACCCGTGGTCGGTGATGAAGGTCAGCTTCCTGCTCTCCATCGCGCTCGGCATCTGCACGATCATCGCCTCGGCGGTGCTGTGGATGGTCATGGACGCGATGGGCGTGTTCTCCACGGTCGGCGGGACGATCTCGGAGGCGACCGGCTCGAACGAGGCGAACGGCTTCGACCTCCAGTCCTTCCTCTCGCTCCCCCACGTCCTGATGTTCACGACGATCATCGCGGCCATCGACGTCGTCCTGGCCACCGCGCTCGCCACCCTCGGCGCCTTCATCTACAACCTCTCCGCGGGCTTCGTCGGCGGCGTCGAACTGACCCTCGCCGAGGACGAGTGACGCGCGCGGGCCGGTGCGGCGTCGGTCCCCCGACAACCGATTTTGGGACTGACGTGGTCGTGCGCTAATCTTCAGGAGTCAGCGCGCGGGACACACACCGCAAAGCGCGGCGGGGCTATAGCTCAGTTGGTTAGAGCGCATCCCTGATAAGGATGAGGCCACAGGTTCAAATCCTGTTAGCCCCACAGCGAGAAAACCCTCGGACCCTTTCGGTCCGGGGGTTTTCTGTCATTCGCCGAGGGGGGCTTGTGGACATCGTGGAGCAGGAGCCGGCCGGGCCCTGGGAGGGTCTGCTGGCAGCGCCCGTGGGTGGCAGTGAGAGCGGGGTGCTGGTCCTCGCCGGGTCCAGTGGCCGGGTCCCGCGGGAGCGGGCGCGGCTGCTCGCCCGGCAGGGGATCGCCGCGCTGGCGATCCGCTGGTTCGGCGGGAGCGGGCAGCCGCCGGGGATCTGCGAGGTCCCGCTGGAGACCTTCACCGCCGCCGTCGATCTGCTGCGGCGCGGCGGGGCGCGGCGCGTCGGCATCCTCGGGGTGTCCAAGGGGGCCGAGGCGGCCCTGCTCACGGCGGTGCGCGACGCACGGGTGGACGTGGTCGTCGCGCTGTCGCCCACTCCGCTGGTCTGGTGCAACGTCGGCCCCGGCCGGGACGGCGCGGACCGCCCGTACCGGTCGTCGTGGACCTGGCGGGAGCGGCCGCTGCCCTTCGTGCCGATGGACGACTCCTGGACGCCGGCCGAACCGGAGGGCGACCCCGTCGCCGTGCGCGGCTGGTACGAGCGCAGCGAGCGGACCTTCGCCGGGTCGCTCGCCGCGGCGGGGATCCCGGTCGAGGAGACGCGGGCGGAGCTGGTCCTGGTCGCGGGCGGCGACGACGAGATGTGGCCGTCGCTGCCCTTCGCCGAGCGGCTGGCCGCGCGCAGCCGTGCGGCGGGGGGCACGGTCCGGCTGATCGCCCGTGACGACGCCGGACACCGGCCCCGCCTGCCGGGCGAGCCGCCCTCGCCTCCGTCCCCGCGCTTCCGGTACGGGGGCACGCCGGAGGCCGACGCGCTCCTCGGCGAGGCCGCCTGGCCGCACATCCTCGACGCGCTGCGCGGCTGAGGCGTCCTACTTCGTCACCTCCGCGGACGCGTAGGCGGTCGAGCCCGGGGCCACGCAGACGAACCAGTTCGCGGTGGGGAAGCCGCGGACGGACCTGATCACGGCGTCCGTGCCGCGGAGCGGGGAGTTGTCGGGGGCGCGGTCGGCCACGGTCGTGCTGCCGTCCTTCCAGTGGCAGGTGACCTGCCGTGCCGTCGTGGCCACCATGCCGATGACCAGGCGCCGGGGGCCGTCTGCGCCGGTGAGGGGCTGGGGGAGGACGCGGATCTCGTGCCCCTTCGGGCGGGGCAGGTCCGCGACGGTGTCCGAGGCCACCACCCGGTGGTCGAGTTGTTCGGGCGGGTCGGCGGACTTGCCGGTCGCGCTCTTGACGAAGTAGCTCGTCCTGCCGATCAGGTCGGACGGGCTGCCCGAGGTCACCGGGGTGAGGCCCCAGTCCGCCATGGCCTTCATCTGCTGGACGGCCTCGCTCCGGTCGCGCGGGGCCTGCCACACCTGGAGGGCCACGGACCACTGCACGCCCTGGTGCGTGCCGAAGCCCACCGTCGAGTCCGTCGGCTCGTACACCAGGCGTCCACCGGCCCCGGGCGTGTCCGCGGGGGAGGCCGTGTCGCGGGCGAGGCCGGGCAGACCGGTCGCCGCCAGTGTTCCGGTGCCGCCCGCCAGCACCGCCGCCGCGACCGCCGTCACCGCCCACCGCCGTGTCCGGCGCCGGCGTCCGGCCCGGACGACCGCCGCGACGGGCGCCGCGCCGGTCTCGAACTCCCCGGCCGTGTCCGCGAGGAGGAGGGCGATCCGGTCCCGCGTCCTGTCGTCGTGGTGCGTCATGCCTGTCCCTTCCGCGCGACCGTGCCGGCCAGCGCCGGTGCGACGCGCAGCTTCGCTATCCCCTTGGCGGTGTTGCTCTTGACCGTGCCGACCGAGCACCCCATGGCCTGCGCGGTCTGGGTCTCCGTCAGGTCCTCCCAGTAGCGCAGGACCACCGCCTGGCGCTGCCGCGCGGGCAGCTGGGCGAGCGCCCGGAGCAGCAGATCGCGGTCGACGGCCCGGGTGATCACGTCGTCGCGGTCGGCCTCCTCGCGCACCGGGCCCGAGTCGTCCCGCGCCAGGAACTCCTTGAGCCGCCGTCGGTGCCTGCGGGCGTGCAGGTTGATCATCACGCGCCGGACATAGGCGTCCGGGTCGTCCGCCGCGTCGACCCTGCGCCAGGCCGTGTAGACCCGTTCCAGCGTCGACTGGGCCAGATCCTCGGCGGTGTGCCGTTCCCCGGTCAGGAGAAAGGCCGTCCGCAGCAGCCGCGGCCAGCGGGCGGTCATGAATCTGCCGAACTCTTCGTCACGGTCCTGTTTTCCGTCCTCCATGGACACCTCCTGAACATCAAGGAGAGTCCATGGGCCGGTCGGGCCGTTGCCTCACCCCCGTGCGCCATGTGCCGTGACGCCGAGGGGTTTTCGAGCATGGGAAAGGCCCGATCGCTGGCGACGGGGGATGCACCAGCGATCGGGCTATGGCCAAGGGTAACAAGGTTGTCGGTCGTGTGGAGCCAAGTCGGAGGAGAAAGCCGGAAGTTGGCCGATCAGCGGCCGCACGGAGGGTCATAGGACAGACGCGGCAGGTATTCGTGCCACTTGGCGGGGGTGAGGACGCCCCGGGTGACCGAGCAGATGTGGTCGATGGCCGTGTCGGCGTCCAGATCCCACAGGCGGACCGTGTCCGGGCCGCTGGAGACGCCGAGGACGCGGCTGCCGGGGCTGAAGGACAGGAAGGTGCCGGTCTTGGCGCTGGGCGTCATGGACTGGCCGATCGGCCGCGCCGCGGTGGGGTAGGTGACGTTCCACAGCCGGACCGTGTTGTCGTCGCCGCCGCTGGCCAGTGTGTTGCCGTCCGCGTCGAAGGTCAGCGAGGTGACCGCCTCGGTGTGGCCGGTGAGCGGCGCGCCGAGCGGCTTGGCCGCGGTGGGCTTGGCGACGTTCCACAGCCGGACCGTGTCGTCGTCGCTCCCGCTGGCCAGCGCCTGGCCGTCGGGGGTGAAGGCCAGCGCGTTGACCGGGCCGGTGTGCAGGGTGAGCGGCGCGCCGAGCGGCTTGGCGGCGGCGGGGTCGGTGACGTTCCACAGCCGCACGGTGCTGTCCGCGCTGCCGCTGGCCAGGGTGTGCCCGTCGGGGCTGAAGACGAGCGCGTTGATGTAGCCGTGGTGGCCGGTGAGCGGTGCGCCCAGCGGGACCGGGCGGGCCGGGTCGGCCACGTTCCACAGCCGTATGGTGCGGTCGTCGTTGGCCGTGGCCAGGGTGTGCCCGTCGGGGCTGAAGGCGAGGGCGTTGGGGCCCATGAAGCGGGTCCGCAGCGGCAGGGGCGGGCCGGGCAGGGAGGGGTGGGCCGGGTCGGAGATGTCCCACAGGTAGACCTTCTGCTCGCCCGTGAGGACGGCGAGGGTTCGGCCGTCGGGCGAGAAGGCCAGGCTGTCGGCACCGTTGCCGGTCATGAACGGCGGGCCCAGCCGCACCGGCCGCCCCGGGCGCGCCACGTTCCACAGCCGCAGCCGCCCGTCGCGCGCTGTCGTGGCCAGCACCCGTCCGTTCGGGCTGAACGCCCCGCTGCGGCCGATCATGTCCGAGGTCGGGACCGACCACAGGCGCACCTTGGCGTCGCCGCTGCCGGTGGCGAGGGTGCGCCCGTCGGGGCTGAAGCCCAGCGCGTACATCTCGCCGCTGCTGCCCGTGAGGGGCTCGCCGATCTGGGAGGGGGAGTCCGGGTTGCTGATGTTCCACAGGCAGGCCGTGCTGTCGGCGCTCGCGGTGGCGAGCCGCCCGCCGTCGGGGCTGAACGCCACCGACCAGACGGGTCCGGTGTGGCCGGTGAGCGGCGCGCCGAGCGGCTTGGCCGCCGCGGGGTCGGTGACGTTCCACAGCCGGGCGGTGTCGTCCGCGCTGCCGCTGGCCAGGGTGTGCCCGTCGGGGCTGAAGGCGACCGAGTGCACGATGTCCGTGTGGCCACGCAGCACGCCCAGCGCGGCCGGCCGGCGCGGGTCGGCCACCTTCCACAGCCGGATCGTGTGGTCGTCCCCGCCCGCCGCGAGGGTGTGCCCGTCGGGGCTGAAGGCGACGCTGCGTACGGCGGCGGTGTGCCCGTGCAGCACGGCGAGCGGGGTGGGGTGGGCCGGGTCGGTCACGTTCCACAGCCGTACCGTGCCGTCCTCGCCCGCCGAGGCGAGGGTGTGGCCGTCGGGGCTGAAGGCGACCAGGTAGATGGTGCCCGCGTGTCCGGCGAGCGGTGTGCCGAGCGCGGTGGGGTGGGCCGGGTCGGCGACGTTCCACAGCCGGATGGTGCCGTCGTCGCCCGCGCTGGCCAGCACCCGTCCGTCGGGGTTGAACACCGCGCTGCTCACCCAGCTGGAGTGCCCGGTCAGCGGCCGGCCGAGGGGGCGGGGCCGGGTCGGGTCGGCGACGTTCCACAGCCGAACCGTGCGGTCGTAGCTGGCCGTGGCCAGGGTGTGCCCGTCGGGGCTGAAGGAGGTCAGGTAGACGGCGCCGGTGTGGCCGGACAGGGGGGTGGCCAGCGGCGTGTTCACGATGGAGATCAGGCGGCTGTACGTGCCCTCGTCGCCGGGGCGCAGGTGATGGGCGACCAGGTCCAGCTGGGCGGCGAGAGAGGGGTCCGTGCGCTGGACCCGGTCCGCCTCGGCGAGCACCTGTTCGAACACGGCGTCGTCCCGCTGCTGCCAGGCGATCACCGCCGAGCCGCCCGCGACGAGCGCGAGCACCGTCAGGGCCGCCACCGCCGCACGGCTCAGCCACACCGTGCGCTTGCGCAGCCGTACCGAGGCGGCCAGGAACTCCACCGCGGCGCGGGTCAGATACGTGTCCCCCGCCGAGCGCGCCCAGGCGCGGGCCTGTTCGAGCCGGGAACCCCGGTACAGCAGCGAACTGTCCCGGTCCGAGTCCTCCCAGGCCCGGCCGTCCTCCTCCAGGCGCTGGCGCAGCAGATGGTCGTTGCGGTTGTCGTCGATCCAGTGCCGCAGCCGGGGCCAGGCGTGCAGCAGCGCCTCGTGGGTGATTTCCACGGTGTCCGCGTCCAGCGTCACCAGCCGGGCCTGGACCAGTGCCTCCAGGGACTCCTCGGTCTTGCCCGGGTCCGCCGACTCCTGGGCCAGCTGCCGCCGGGTGCCGCGCCGCCGGGTGGCCACGGTGTCCTCGCCGAGCCGGACCAGGCGCAGCAGGAGCAGCCGGGCGGCCGTGCGGGCGGCGGGGTCGAGCCCCGACCAGGCGCGTTCGGCGGTCGCCGCGACGGCGCCCTGGATGCCGCCCGCCGCCCGGTAGCCGGCCAGCGTCAGCTTCCCGGCCTTGCGGCGCTGCCAGGTGGCCAGCAGGGCGTGCGAGAGCAGCGGGAGCACACCCGCGTCGTGCGCCCCGCGCGGTCCGTCGGCGCTCACCTCGCGCACGATCAGTTCGGCCAGTCCCGGCTCCAGCTCCAGGCCCACCGCCTTGGCGGGCCCGGTCACCGCGTCGCGCAGTTCGCCGCTGGTCAGCGGGGGAAGCACCATGTGCCGGTGCTGGAGCGCGTCGGCCAGTTCGGGGTAACCGAGGCACTGCTCGTAGAAGTCGGCGCGGATGCCGACGACGACCAGGACGGGGGCGGGGCCGGCCGCGCCGAAGGACGGGGTGCAGGAGGCGTGCAGCAGTTGGAGGAAGGTACGGCGGTCCGCCTCGTCCGGGCAGAGGGTGAACGCCTCCTCGAACTGGTCCACGATGAGCACCGGCCGGACCCCCGGCGGCGCCTCCCGGCGCGCCCACGCCGTGACCGCCTCCTGGACGGCCCGGACGATGCGGGGCGCCTCGCCGCCCGCCGAAACGGGGCCATCCGACGCCTCCTGCCGGGCCGCGGCCGCCCGCTCGGCCGCGCGCGCCTCGGCGGCCACGGGGCCGAGATCGGGGATCCGGCCGACCAGCTCGGCGAGCGGATCGGCGCCGGGCACCAACTGGACGACGGGGGTCCGCTGCGCGGGAACGCCGTCCGGCTTCGGGGCGAGGCCCGCGTCGGCCAGGGCGCCGCAGCTGATCGCCGGGACCAGGCCGGCGTTCAGCAGGGAGGACTTGCCCGCGCCCGAGGCGCCGACGAGCATCACCAGGCCGCCGCTACGGCCCGCCGCGCGCAACTGGGCGATGAGCGCGCCGGTGCTGCGCTCCCGGCCGAAGAACCAGCGCGCGTCCTCCTGCCGGTAGGGCGCGAGACCCCGGTAGGGGCACACGCCTCCGGTGACCGGCGGGGCCTGGGCGGGCGGCCGTCCGTTCTCCTCGGCGGGCGAGACGGGCGGCGCGATGCGGTCGCCGACCGGGTCGGCCAGCGCGCGCTCCCACTGCCGCTGCCAGTGGGCGAGGTCGTACAGGCCCGTGGAGACCGGCTGGGGGCGGGCGCGCCGCGCCTCCGGGATCAGGATCTGGAGCACCGCCGCGAGAGCGGTGAACTGGGCCGGCACGTTCTTGGCCCGCCGCCAGTCGCTGATCCGCTGCGCGGACACCCGCACCGGACGGCCGCGCTCGTCGACCCGCTGCAGTCGTCCGACCGCCTCGGCGACGCTTTTCAGGGGAGGGTTTCCAGCCTCCTTGTAGAGCAGCGCGAGGCGCTCGGCGAAAGCTGTGCGTGCCCCTGAGTCGGAACCCAAGGCCCCACCCCTCACTTCCCCCCGCCTGTGGACGTCCGGACCGGAAAACTCACCTTATACGGCTGACCTGCGGATAAGCCCCGCTCCGGAGACCGGGATCTCCTCCCCGGTGGCGACAAATGGCAGGATCGCAACCCTGGTAGCGGAACCGTCACAGACCGTCCGGACAGGCCACCGGCCCGGCGCTCGGAGAGACACCTCATGGCGTTGCACATTTTCGGTCGACTTCCATCGAAAGCCGCGCGTAGGTCCGTCGGCTGAGCCGCACGCGTCCGGCCGCTCCACCCCCACCCCCACCTTCCCCCCGACTCTCCTCACGAATCTCATCGCCTCGAACTTCGATCCGCGCCGCTACGCCGACGAGGCGCGGATCGACGTCCCGCACCGTCCGGCACCGGTCCCCACGAGGGGAGGGACCGGTGCCGGCGGGCAGGGGACCTGTCCGGCGCGGTGTGTCCGGTGACTGACCGGACGTCAGCCGTGGCCGCGGGACAGGTTGGTTGAGTGCCCGCCCGGCCGGGCAGTGACGTCCTGGAACCCGGATTGCCCAGGGCTGGAGGACGTATGAGGGTCACCGTCGACCGCGCCGCGTGTTACGGCTCCGCCGAGTGCGCGTTCCGGGCGCCGGCCGTGTTCGCGTTCGAGGACGGCTATGGCGTGGTGCTCCCCGGCAAGGAGGGGGCCGTCGACGAACCCGGGGTCCGCGAGGCGGCGGAGCGGTGTCCCTCCCAGGCGATCGTGTTCACCGAGTAGGGCCCCCGGGGCTCGATATGGGGCTCACGGCCCCGGATACGTCCAGCCGAGGCCGGCCAGCGCGCGGGCCCTGGCCTCCGCGACCGCCGCGCGGGCCGTGCGCTCGACGGGGTCGCTGTGCGACGACTGGCCGGTGACCTGCCCCTCCCACTTGCGGTAGAGCAGTCCGGCCTCGGCGGAGAACCAGCCGCGGCTCACCGCGTTCAGCGCCAGCAGCAGCCCCGTGTCCTCGGAGGCGGGCAGCGCCATCCAGCCGCCGAGCGCGGTCAGCAGGTCCCGGCGCACGCAGAGGGTCGCCGGATGGACCGGGGGACGGAAGTCGTTCGCCTTCCAGTACCGGAGGACGGTGCCGCGTTCCACCGGACCCTCCTCCGGGTCGCCGGGGAAGCCGGCCGTGGAGCCGTCGGGCAGCAGGTCCAGGACCCGGCACGTAGTCCAGCCGAGGCCGGTATCCGCCTCCAGCGCGGCGAGATCGCGGGCGAGGGCGCCCGGGGTGAGCCGGTCGTCGGCGTCCAGGACCTTCACATAGGTGCCGCGCGCGTGCGCCAGCGCGATCGTGCGGGCGACCCCGGGGCCGCCGGGTCTGCCCTGGCGGAAGGTGACGCGTGGGTCCTCGGGGACGTACGGCCGGACCTCGTCCGTCGTGCCGTCCTCCTGGATCACCCACTCCCAGCGCGCGTCGCCGGGCAGTCGCTGGTCGCGCAGGGACGCCCAGGCGTCCGGCAGGAACCGGGCCGACGGGGCGTGCACGGCGGTGACGACGGTGACAACGGTGGCGCGCCGGGTCACGGCAGCACTCACCACCTCTCAGAACCTCTCCGGGATGTCGGGGCCATCGTCTCAGGCCCCGTCCCGGGCGGTTCCGGCCCCCGGGAGCGCGCGCGTGACCCCCGGCCGTGGCCGGGGGTCCTTTCCGTGTCGACCGATGCGTACGCAAGTCGCCGAGTTGTCGAGACGTCGCGGTGCCGAGGAGACGAGAGGAGTCGAGAGGAGTCGAGCGGAGAGGGGAGCCGGTTCAGCAGTCGAGCGATGCGGAGTGCCTCAGGGCCTCTGCCTCCTGTCCCGTCCGTTCCGTCTCCTGCGTCTCGCGAGCCTTCTGTGTCTCGAGGCCGTCCAGTGTCAGCTGGATCTCGTCGAGAGGTCGGTGCCGGCACCGGGGGGACTTGCCGTGGGCCTCGGCCCTGATCCGCTGTTTCATCGTGGGGGGCAGGGCCCTGGTGGAGGACCAGGTCCAGTGCCGTGGTGCCGGGATCGCCGGACCCGCGCCGCGCGGGGTCCCGGTGCGGGGGTTCTCGGTGCCCGGCGCGGTGGCCGCGGGGGCGGTGTCGGCGCTCATGAATCCGAGCGTCCTGCACAGTGCGAGAAAGGCGGTGACGATGGCGGTCCACAGCTTCATGACCTTGTTCTGGTCCATAGCCCCTCACTTTCGAGGTTGGGCGATTTGCGTACTTACCTCATGATGTGTACGAGGCTCGCGAAGTGGTGGACCGACGCCCGCGACGCGGCGATGTTCTGATGAACACCACTCGGATGGCCGTAAGAAGGTAGGAAAACCCCTGAATCCCGGTGAGCGCGCCCGGAGTCAGGGGCGTGGTGACCGTCCGTGGGGGTGTGATCACCCTCCGATCGGAACGGCGCCCGACCTGGGCTATTGCGCTGGCAGGGGCCGGAGTTGAGGCCGGACATAGGTCACCGATCGATATCGGTCGGTGTGTATAGTCGGGCGCCAGAGGTCCCCTACGTCAAGGAAAGACGAGGTCGCGCGGTGAAGAAGCTGCTCCTGGTCGCACTGGCCGCCATCGGCGGGCTCCTCGTGTACCGCCAGATCCAGGCGGATCGCGCCGAGCAGGACCTGTGGACGGAGGCGACTGACTCCGTGCCCACGGGTTCGTGAGTCCGATTCCAGAATTTCAGCAGGCCCCGGTCGCACCAAGCGGCCGGGGTCTTTGCGTGGGATTGCGGGGCCTCGACCGGTGGTGTAGCCGCGGCCCTCGGCGGGCGGGGCGAAATCTTTCGGACGCTCCCGCGCATTGCCCTGATGGCGCGGCGGCTCGCGGGGCAGGATGGCCCCCGAGGCCGTGACATAGGGGGTGCACACGTGCGGGGGTGCGGGCGTACGGCGTGGGGGCGGGGCCGCGGGCGCCCGGCCGCCGTGATCCTGGCGCTGGGGCTGTGCGGCACGGGCCTGCTCCCGGCCCTCCCCGCGACCGCCGCTCCCGGCCCGGGCAACGGCACCGGGTCCTACGCCTTCGCCCCCGGCGCCCGGCCCGTCGAGGGCACGGCCTCCGCCGCCGACGCCCCCCGCCTCGAACCCGGCCGCGTCTACCGCGGCACCCTGCCCGCGCACGGCCGGCTCACCTACCGCCTCGACCTCGCCGACGCCACCTCCACCGCCTACGTCCCGGTCACCGCCGTACCGCCCGCGCACGCCACCGTCACCTCCACCGACGGCATCCGGGTCTCGGTCCGGGACGCGCACGGCACGGCCTGCTCCTTCGCCACCGCACGCATCGGCGCCGGGCTCAGCCCGCGTCCGGTCACCGCTCTCGGCAAGCGCGAGGCCGGCCGGGCGCTGTGCCAGGGCGCGGGGACGTACTCCGTGCTGGTCGAACGCCTCGACGCGGGGAGTACGGGCACCTCGTCGCCCTGGGAGCTGGAGATGGCGCCCGTCATGGAACCCCGGCTCGCCTCCCCCGGCCCCACCGAGGCACCCCGGGCCTGGGACTCCGCCTCGCCCGAGCCGCTCACCGGCGAGGCCCGCGAACGCGACGGCGGGGCGGGCTTCGCCACGGCCCGCCCGCTGGGCCAGGGGGTCTGGCGGACCGCGCTCGTGCCCGGCCAGACCGTGTTCTACAAGGTGCCGCTGGACTGGGGCCGCCGGCTGCGGGCCACCGCCGAACTGGGCGACGCGGCGGGGCACGGGTACGTCGGCGGCGCCCTGGACCTCTCCCTGTACGACCCCGTGCGGGGCCTGGCCGACGACGTCTCCCTCGGCTACACCGGCGTCCGCAAGCCCGTCGCCCTCGCGCCGCTCCCGCCCGTCGAGTACGCCAACCGCTACGCCGCCCCCGCCGCGGTCGACGCCCTGCGCTTCGCCGGGGACTACTACCTGGTGCTGCACCTCAGCGACCAGTTGACCCGGACCTTCGGGCAGGGGCCGTACGACGTGACGCTGCGGGTCGGCGTGGACGGCCGCGCGCACGCCGGGCCCGGGTATGCCGGGCGGCCCGCGCCGGACGGCGTCTTCACGGTCACGGCGGGGGACGGGGCGGCGATGGCGATCGGGGGCGGCGGCGGTGACGGCGGCGGGAGCGACGGTTCGCCGGTGATGAAGGCCGTCGCGGCCGGCGGGATCGGGCTGGGGACCGCGCTGCTGCTGGTGCTCGGCGGGTGGACGCTGGCGGCCCGGCGGGCTCAGAGCCGGGTCAGCGCCCAGAAACCCACGGCGTAGCAGGCCAGCGCCAGCAGCAGGATCGGGACGACGGCCTTGGCCGGGGGGCCGGGGCGCCTGCGGGCACGCCGGCCGTGCGCGGCCGGGGCCCGGGGGGTGACGGGCGGGGGAGCCTGCGGGATCCGGGGGGCCTGGGGGCCCGGGGCGGTGTAGGCGGCGGTGACGCTGTCGCCCGGCTGCGTGAGGTGCGCGGGCTGCGTGAGGTGCGCGGGGTGTGCGGGGTGTGCGGCGGAGGGGGTCGGCGTGGGCGGTGAAGGTAAAGAGCTGTAGGAGGGCGTGGGGGTCGGGGGTGTGGCGGGGGGCGGCGGGGTGAGGGGCGAAGTGAGGGGCGGGGGCGGGGTGGGATCGGCGGCCGGCGGGGGCGGGAGGCGGAAGCTTCCGGTGTCCGACAGGGAGCCGGTGTCGGCGGGGGTGTCCGGCAGCGGGGTGGCACCGGGCGCCCGGGAACTCTTCACGGGCCCGTCCGGTCCGAACCCCGGAGGCAAGGGCGGGAGTTGGTCGAAGATCTCGACCGGCTCGTCGTCCAGCGTCGGCTCCGGCAGGAGTTCGATGACCGCGGCGAGCGCCTTGCGCGCCCCCGTGGCGGAGCGGTACCGCGCCTCCGGATCGGGCTGGAGCAGCGTGGCGACGACCTCCCACAGCGGCCCGGGGATGCCCTTGGGCGCGCCCGGTGTGCCGTGTTCCGTGAAGTACCGGACGAGTTCCCCGGCGTCGGGCTTGGCGCCTTCGAGCAGGTACACGGCGACGAGGCCCACGGCGAACAGGTCGGCGGTGAAGTCCGGGTCCGCGCCCGCCAGTTGTTCCGGGGCGAGGTAACCGGGCGTGCCCACCACGAGGTTGGTCTCCGTCAGACGCGGCTCACCGAACCGCATGGCGATGCCGAAGTCCCCGAGCCGCAGCCGCGGCCTGCCGGTACCGGTCGCCTCCAGCAGGATGTTGGCGGGCTTGATGTCCCGGTGCACGACGCCCTCCGCGTGGACGGCGGCGAGCCCGGAGAGCAGCTGGTCGAGCAGGGTGCACACGAACGCCGGCGGCAGGGGGCCGTAGTCGTTGACGAGACGGACGAGGGAGCCGCCCGCGACCAGGTCCATGGTGAACAGCACCTGGTCGTCGTCGGCGGCCCAGCTGGCCGGCGCGAGCACATGGGGATGGTCGATCCGCAGGGCCTGCTCGCGCACGAAGCGCAGCAGGGAGTGGGCGTCGCGCTGCTGGAGCACCTTGGCGGCCACATAGCGCCGCCGCCGGTGGTCCCAGACGCGCCATACGTCGCCCGCGCCGCCACGCCCGATCGGGTCGGCCAGCTCGTACCGGCCGTTGAACATCTCACCCATGACTGCCGCAGCTCCTCCCCCTCGGGCCCCGCCCCTCCCGGCTTCCCCCAGCGCCGGGCGGGCGTTCAGTTCTGGTGCGACTGGTAGTGCGCGACCGCGTCGGAGGTGCGGCCGGCGCCGTAGACCCGCAGGAACTCGGCCAGCTCGGGCTGGGTCGGGGCGAGCGCGTCCGCGGCCTCGATGATGTCGCTCGCGGCGGCCACCGAGCGCAGCAGCGACTGGATCTCACGGACGACCCGCTTGACGGTGGGCGCGCCCGAACCGTTCGTCGTCTGTGTGGTGTTGCTCAGCACCGAGCCCCCCTGGGACTTCTTGATCTCGTCCATCCGCTCGGTGGCCTCGGCGGCGCTGACGCTGCCGTCCGCCACCTGTGCCGCCAGCTCCTGAAGCAGCTGTACCCGCTGGACCACGGCGGGATTGCCGATCTTGGCGCGCTGGCCGCTCATCAGCTGCGAGAGCATCGGAGCGGACAGTCCCAGGACCGCCGCGAGACGGGCCTGGTTGAGCCCGAGATCGTCGATCAGCTTACGGAAGAGGGCCCCCAGCGGCTCTCCGTACCAGTTCCGCTGGAGCTCTCTCGCTCTGGCGGTGGCTTCCTGCTGTGCGGCGTCCATTGCGTCTCCCCATCGCTTCCCCTGAAAACCGCGGTTCGCTGTAGCGAACCACGGTTGAGCATCTTACGGAGCGTGGTCATTCGCGGGGACCCCCAATCTTTTTGCGGGATACGGGGGGTGACCCGGTAGTCTGGTCCCCGGCACCGGCCGGGACCACCACCCTCCGGGAGCCATCCCTTTCCCGGGGCCTTAGCTCAGTTGGTAGAGCGCCGTCTTTGCATGGCGGATGTCAGGGGTTCGACTCCCCTAGGCTCCACGACCGAAAGCCCCTCTGATCTGCGAACGTGCAGGTCAGAGGGGCTTTTTGTGTGTCGGGGCGGCAGTGGGGGCGGCTGCGGTCGCAGGTCCGGGGGATTGCGGTGATCCTGTCAGGGAGAGCGTGGCTGGCTCCGCACGGCCGCTGTGTGGTCTCGGCCGTGCCCGACAGGAAGGCGACGCCCATGACGGCGATACCCAACAAGACACAGCGCGGGCAGGGTGGGCCCGGAGGCGGACATACCGTCGACAGCGCTTCCATGGCCGCCGGGGCCATGCTGATGCTCAGCGGGCCGCTCAGCATCCTCATGGGGGCGGCGGGCATCGCGAACGACAGGCTGTTCGTCGCGTCGACCGGGTACGCCTACAACTTCGGCCTGACGCCCTGGGGCATCATCCACCTCATCATCGGCCTGGCGCTCGTCGTCGCGGGCTTCGGCCTGCTCGCGGGCCAGAGGTGGGGCCGCGGGGCCGGCGTGGTGGCGGCGGGCGCCAGCCTGATCACCCAGTTCATGTTCGTGCCGTACTACCCGGCGTGGGCGATCCCCGTCATGGCCCTGGACCTGCTGATCATCTTCGCACTGACCAGGTCCCACATCGAGGCCCGGTAAGCCCTCCCGCGGATCGGTCGGCCGACCGCGGCGTCAACTCACCCGCGGCGGCGGACGTTTCACGTGAAACGGGCTCCTTCCTCAGGAAGGAGCCCGTTCCGGGAACTGGTTCAGGCCTGCTCCTCACCGCCGCTGCCGTCCACCGGGCCGATGCCACCCGACTCGGGGACCTCCGTCGCGGCCGGCGGCTCGACCAGCCACTCGGGGTTGGCCTGCCGATCCCACCACTTCCACGCCGCGTAGGCGCCGCCCGCCACCAGGGCCGCCAGCGCCAGCATCTTCGCGGCCTGGCCCATCCGGCACCTGCGCGCGTTGCGCCGGGCCAGCTTCTGGATGTCCTGGGCGGAGACCTGGCCGCGCAGCGCGGCCAGCACGGCGGCGCCCCGGGCCGCGGCTTCGTCGGCCACCGGCGCGGCGGCGGCCACCGCCTGCTCGATCCGGGGGCGCGAGTACTCGGCCGCCTGCCGAGCGGCCTTACGGGTACGGCAGGCCGCCTCCTGCGCGGCGAGATCCACCTTCGGGGGGACATAGGTGCGCCGGGCCTGTTCCAGACGTGGGGCGAGCCGGGCGTCGTACTGCACGCGGGCCTGTTCGGCGGCCTGCGACACCACGGGCGCCAGCCGTACGCGTGCCTCCTGCGCGTAGAACGCGGCACGCTCCTTGGCCGTGTCGGCGTAGGGCGCCACCACTTCCGCGGCGTGCAGCACGCTGTCCCTCGCCGAGCCGGTCGCGGCGCGCACGCTGTCAATGCGGGTCACGGGTTTCCTCCTCCTCGGTGGCGTACGGAATTCGACTTTCCACCCTTTTACGGATCATGCCTGCCAACGGTCCCGGCGGCATGCGCGGACGGGCATATGGGTGCCGCTCGCTCCTTCGGTTGGCCGACTGGCGCCGCAGGGTCCCACCCATGCGAGGATCGGAGCGTCACAGGAAGACGACGGAAGGTAGATCGTGGCTGAGCAGCTTTACGCCACCCTGAAGACCAACCACGGCGACATCGAGGTCCGGCTGTTTCCGAACCACGCGCCCGTCACGGTCAAGAACTTTGTCGAGCTGGCCAAGGGCGAGCGCGAGTGGACCCACCCGGGGACCGGTAAGAAGAGCAGCGACAAGCTCTACGACGGCACCATCTTCCACCGTGTCATCCAGGGCTTCATGATCCAGGGCGGTGACCCGCTGGGCTCCGGCATCGGTGGTCCGGGCTACCGGTTCCAGGACGAGTTCCACCCGGACCTGGCCTTCAACAAGCCCTACCTGCTCGCGATGGCCAACGCCGGCCCGGGCACCAACGGCTCGCAGTTCTTCATCACGGTGGGCCCGACGCCCCACCTGAACCGCCTGCACACCATCTTCGGTGAGGTCAGCACCGAGGCCGGCAAGAAGGTCGTGGACGAGATCGCGGCCGTGGAGACCGACCGCAGGGACCGTCCGAAGAAGGACGTCGTCATCGAGTCGGTCGTCGTCGAGACCCGCGAGGGCTGACGGCACGCCCCACGGGGAACCAAACGCCCCGCTCGTCCGTAAGGATGGGCGGGGCGGGGTATGTGCGGGGGGAGTGCCTGAGGAGCGAGGGGATCATGGACCACGTCGCAAGCAGCACCCCGGACGCCCGGAGCGTGCCCGTGTGCTACCGGCACCCGGACCGCGAGGCCGGTGTGCGCTGCACCCGTTGCGAGCGCCCCATCTGCCCCGAGTGCATGGTCAGCGCCTCCGTCGGTTTCCAGTGCCCCGAGTGCGTGCACGGGGGCGGACCCGCGCGGAGCGGCGGTGGCGGCGGTGGCGGTGCCACCCGCGCCATGGCCGCGGCCCGGCCGCGCACCCTGGCGGGCGGCACCATGACGGCGGACCCCCGGCTGCTCACCAAGGTGCTGATCGGGCTCAACATCGCCCTGTTCCTGGTGCAGCAGGCCGTCGGCGAGGCCTTCACCCAGCGGTTCGAGATGTTCGGGCACGCGTACGCCCCCCTGCTCCAGGGGTTGCAGGGCGTCGCCGAGGGGCAGTACTACCGCCTGCTGACCTCGATGTTCCTGCACGCCGGGTTCACGCATCTGCTGTTCAACATGTTCAGCCTGTGGTGGATCGGCGGTCCCCTGGAAGCGGCCCTGGGCCGCGCCCGCTATCTCACCCTGTACTTCGTCTCGGGCCTCGCGGGCAGCGCGCTCACCTATCTGCTCGCCGCCCCGAACGCGGAGTCGGTCGGTGCCTCCGGTGCGATCTTCGGCCTCTTCGGCGCGACCGGCGTGCTGATGCGGCGGCTCAACTACGACATGCGGCCGCTGTTCGCCCTGCTGGTGATCAACCTGATCATCACCTTCACCCCCCGCTTCAACATCGCCTGGCAGGCACACGTCGGCGGCCTGGTGGCAGGCGTCGTCGTCGGGTACGCCATGGTGCACGCCCCGCGCCGGCACCGGACGCTCGTCCAGTACGGCACCTGCGCGCTGGTCCTTGTGGCGGTGGCCGTTCTCACCCTGGTCAGGACCACTCAGCTCACCTGATCCCGCACCGTTGTCCACAGAGGGCGCCGGATCTTGTGCACATTGTGCGGTATCAGCTGCGCCTGTTACCGCTCGGATGTGTTTTCGCAGGTCGTGCCGGGTGCGAACGGATGTGTGTCAACCGGTAGGGCAGTCGTACCGGCGTCAACGCTCGATGAGTTATCCACAGATCGTAGTCTTTTCCCCAGGTGAGATGTGGAAATCCTCAGGCCTGTGGATAACTCAGCGGAGAAGCCGTGGGCAGAGCCCGTCGACGGCCGTGGCGGGCCGCTCTACTTCCACTGCGTGGAGACACCGAACCCGGCGGCGATGAAGCCGAAGCCGACCACGATGTTCCAGTTGTCCAGCGCGTCGATGGGCAGCGAGCCGTCGGTCACATAGAAGACGACGATCCACGCCAGGCCGATGACGAACATGGCCAGCATGACAGGGGCGACCCAGCCGTGACTGTTCAGCTTGATCGCCGCGGCCTGCTTCGCCGGCGGCGGCGTGAAGTCGGCCTTCTTGCGGATACGTGACTTCGGCACGAGGGTCTCTCCTGTCGATGCGCTGCGTGGCCGCGCAGGTAACTGGTCGGGCTCGGGCAGCGTACAAGTGGCCAACATGACGACTCTGTGTACTCCCCCGGGCGTCCGTTAGCGTAGTGCTTCAGTGGCGCCGAAGGAGAGTAAGGGTCCGTTGAGCAATTCTGCCGACTCCCCCGGTACGGGAGCAATGGGTTCCGGCCCCCGGCGCGGACCGAGGATGCGCCCGGTGCGGATGCTGACCGCCGCCGTCTTCGCGCTCGCCGGCCTGATCTTCTTCACCAGTTTCGACACGGCCAAGGGCACCGACATCCGCCAGGACGGCTCCCTGCTGAAGCTGTCCGACCTGATCCAGCAGCGCAGCCGCAAGAACAAGGACCTGGACGAGTCCAACGCCTCCCTGCGCGACGGCGTGGAGTCCCTGGCGAAGAGCGACGGCGGCAGCACCCGGGCCCAGGACCGGCGGCTGACCGGCCTGGAGAAGGACGCGGGCACCCGGAAGCTCACCGGCAAGGCCGTCACCGTCACCCTGAACGACGCCCCGCCCAACGCCACCGCCAAGCTCCCCGGCTATCCCCCGCCCCAGCCCGACTACCTGGTCATCCACCAGCAGGACCTCCAGGCCGTGGTGAACGCCCTGTGGCAGGGCGGCGCCAAGGGCATCAAGGTCATGGACCAGCGGCTGATCTCCACCAGCGCGGTGCGCTGCGTCGGCAACACCCTGATCCTCCAGGGCCGCGTCTACTCACCGCCGTACAAGATCACGGCGATCGGGGACCCGGGGCGGCTCCAGCGGGCGCTCGCGGACAGCAAGGCGATCCAGACCTACATGGTGTACGTCAACGTCTACGGCCTCGGCTGGGACGTCACCGACGACGGCACCGTCACCCTGCCGGGTTACTCCGGCACGGTGGACCTGCACTACGCGAAGCCCGTCCGCTAGCTCACCCGCGGAACCACCGAAGTCCGGGTTGTCGCGCCGCTAGTCTGGTGACGTACGGCGTGTGTCTGGTGCCGTAGGGACACGGAAGGGACGGCAAGGACGGCATGTACGGCTGGATCTGGCGGCATCTGCCGGGAAACGCATGGGTGAAGGCGCTGGTCTCCGTCGTCCTGGCCCTGGCCGTGGTCTACGTACTGTTCCAGTACGTCTTCCCGTGGGCCGAGCCGCTGCTGCCCTTCAACGATGTGACGGTGGACAACCAGTGAGTGCGCGCATTCTCGTCGTGGACAACTACGACAGCTTCGTCTTCAACCTCGTCCAGTACCTGTATCAACTGGGCGCCGAGTGCGAGGTGCTGCGCAACGACGAGGTGTCGACCGCGCACGCCCAGGACGGCTTCGACGGCGTCCTGCTCTCGCCCGGCCCCGGCACCCCCGAACAGGCCGGTGTCTGCGTGGAGATGGTCCGCCACTGCGCGGCCACCGGGGTGCCGGTCTTCGGCGTGTGCCTGGGCATGCAGTCGATGCAGGTGGCGTACGGCGGAGTGGTGGACCGGGCGCCCGAGCTGCTGCACGGCAAGACCTCCCCGGTCGAGCACGAGGGCAAGGGCGTCTTCGCCGGACTGCCCTCCCCCTTCACCGCGACCCGCTACCACTCCCTGGCCGCCGAGCCCGCGACCGTACCGGCCGAGCTGGAGGTCACGGCCCGCACGCACGACGGCATCATCATGGGCCTGCGCCACCGGGAACTCCCCGTCGAGGGCGTGCAGTTCCACCCGGAGTCGGTGCTGACCGAGCACGGGCACCGGATGCTGGCCAACTGGCTGGCGGAGTGCGGCGACCAGGGTGCCGTGGCGAGGTCGGCGGGGCTCGCCCCGGTGGTGGGCAGGGCCACGGCGTGACCACCCTGCGCCCCGAGCGCGAGGACTTGTACGGCGGCGGGGAACCGTACGAGTCCCACGGCGGTGCGCCCTACGAAGCTCCCTTCGACGCGGAGACCATGGCCCTGCGGGTGGCCGACCCGGCGTCCGCGGGCCCCACAGGGGCCTCTGGAGCCCCAGCGGCTCCTTCCGTAACGGGACCCGCCCCCGGTGGCCGCGCGGCCCGCAGGAAGGCGGCCAAGCGGCGCGGCGGGCGCCGTGGCGGGCACCGGGTCGCGGTGGCCGCCGGGGCGGTCGCGGGGTCGGCCCCCGCCAAGGCCCCTCCCGCCTGGCCGGAGGACGATCCGGACCGCCCGCTGACCCGGGTGGAGGCCCGGCGGCGGGCGCGGCTGGCCAAGCCCGGTCCTGCGGTGATCGCGAGCAGGGTGATCGGCGAGGTGTTCATCACCACCGGCGTGCTGATGCTGCTGTTCGTCACCTACCAGCTGTGGTGGACCAACGTCCGCGCGCACGCGCAGGCCGGCAGCGCGGCCCACCAGCTCCAGGACGACTGGGCGAACGGCAAGCGCAACCCCGGGGTCTTCGCGCCCGGACAGGGCTTCGCCATCCTGCACATCCCCAAGCTGGACGTCGTCGCGCCGATCGCGGAGGGCGTCAGCACCACCAGGGTCCTCGACAAGGGCATGGTCGGCCACTACGGCGAGGCGCCGCTGAAGACGGCGATGCCCGACGCCAGGACCGGTAACTTCGGGCTCGCGGCGCACCGAAACACCCACGGCGAGCCGTTCCGGTACATCAACCGGCTCACTCCCGGCGACCCCGTGGTGGTCGAGACCCAGGACACGTACTACGTCTACAAGGTGACGTCGACACTGCCGGTCACCTCGCCGTCCAACACCAGCGTGCTGGACCCGGTCCCGAGGGGCTCGGGCTTCACCAAGCCCGGCCGCTACATCACCCTGACCACCTGTACACCGGAGTTCACCAGCAAGTACCGGCTGATCGTCTGGGGCAAGATGGTCGAGGTACGCCCCCGCAGCAAGGGCAAGCCGGACGCGCTCATCGAGTAAGGGCTAGGACACTGTGGCAGCCACCGCCGACGAGAACGAAGTGACCGAGGACATCCCTGCCGCGCCCGGTCCGGAGCCCGCCGAGGGGCGCCGGCGTCCGGGCAGGATCGCGCTGGCCGTCAGCGTCTTCGGCGAACTGCTCATCACCGTGGGCGTGTTGCTCGGCCTCTTCGTCGTCTACTCGCTGTGGTGGACGAACGTGCTGGCGGACCGCAAGGCCGACAGACAGGCCGACAAGGTGCGCGAGCACTGGGCGCATGCCACGGACACCGGCCCCGGCGCGCTGGACACCAAGGACGGCATCGGCTTCCTGCGCGTGCCCGCGATGAAGAACGGCTCGGTCCTGGTCGAGAAGGGCACCAGCACCGACGTCCTCAACAACGGCGTCGCCGGCTACTACACCGACCCGGTCAAGGCCATGCTCCCCATGACCGGCAAGAAGGGGAACTTCACCCTCGCCGCCCACCGCGACGGCCACGGCGCGAAGTTCCACAACATCGACAAGCTGAAGAAGGGCGACCCGATCGTCTTCGAGACCCGCGACGACTGGTACGTCTACAAGGTCTCCTCGATCCTCCCGGAGACCTCGAAGTACGACATCGGCGTGGTCGACGCGGTCCCCAAGGAGTCCGGCTGGAAGAAGCCCGGCCACTACATCACGCTGACCACCTGCACCCCCGTCTACACCTCGCGCTACCGCTACGTCGTGTGGGGCGAACTGGTCCGCGTGCAGAAGGTCGACGCCAAGCGCACGCTCCCGGCGGAGCTGAGGTAAGAGCGACGCGAGTGGGCCCCTGCCGGGAGGTTCCGGCAGGGGCCCACTCGCGTGTACGACGGTCAGCCGTTGACGCCACCGAAGATGTTGGGGCCGCCATTGCCGCCGCCCGCGCCGGCGGTGACCACGTCGATGGCCTGGCCCTGGTTGACCGGGGTGCCGGGCGGCGGGTTCGACGTGATGACGAACGCGTTGTCGTCGTTCGGGCCCTGGGTGATGTTGCCGAGCGAGAGGCCCGCCTGGGCGAGCATCTGCTTCACCTGGCCGAGCTTCTTGCCCTGGATCTGCGGGACCGGGACCTGTCCGCCCTGCACCTTGCCCACGTTGACCGCGATGGGCGTGTTCTTGGAGACCTGCTGTCCGGCCTGCGGGTTGGTCGCGAGGACCTTGCCGTCGTCGTCCGGGTTGTTCGTCGGCTGGTCGTTGCAGGTCGGCACCAGGCCCATGCCCTGCAGCTCCGCCTTGGCCTCGTCACAGGACTTGCCGATGACGTCGCTCGGCACGGTGACCTTCTCCTCCGCCTTGGCGACGGTGAGCGTGATCGTGGTGCCCTTCTGCTGGCCGACGCCCGCCTGCGGGTCCTGGTCGGTGACCACGCCCGGGGTCTGGGTCGACACCACGTCCTTGCGCTGGACGTCGAAGCCCTTCTCCTTGAGCTGGGCCTCGGCCTGGTCGTACTGGATGCCCCGGACGTCCGGCACGGTCACCTTGGGCGCGCCCGTGGAGATCACCAGGTGGATGGTGTCGTTCTTGTTCACCTGCGTGCCCTTGACCGGGTCCTGGGTGCACACGAGGCCCTTGGGCTGGCTGTCGCAGGGCTTGCGGCCGGTGACGTCGACCTTCAGATCGACGTTGTCGGCGGTGGTGCGGGCCTGCTTCTCGGTCTCGCCGACGAGGTTGGGCGCCGGGACGGTGCTGTCACTCGGTTTGCCGCTGAACGCGTACTTGCCGATCAGGATGGCGCCGATCAGCACCAGGACACCGGCGACGATCAGCAGGATCGTGGAGGTGTTCGCCTTCTTCGGCTGCTGGCGGCGCCGGTCCGGGCGTTCGTCGTAGCCGAAGCCGCCGTCGTCCGAGTTCATCGGCGGGAGCATGGTCGTGGCGGCCGCGGGCGAGTCCGGGCGCAGCGCGGTGGTCGCATGGTCGTCGCCGTAACCGGCGTAGCCGACCGCGCCCATGGCGGCGGTGGCGCCGACCGGCTGGCCGTCCAGGCACGCCTCGATGTCGGCGCGCATCTCGTCGGCCGACTGATACCGGTAGTTCGGGTCCTTGACCAGCGCCTTGAGGACGATCGCGTCCATCTCGGGGGTGATCTCGGGGTCGAAGACGGAGGGGGCCTGCGGCTCCTCGCGGACGTGCTGGTAGGCCACGGCCACCGGGGAGTCGCCGACGAAGGGCGGACGGACGGTCAGCAGCTCGTAGAGGAGGCAGCCCGTGGAGTACAGGTCGGAGCGGGCGTCGACCTGCTCGCCCTTGGCCTGCTCCGGGGAGAGGTACTGGGCCGTGCCGATGACCGCCGCGGTCTGCGTCATCGTCATGCCGGCGTCGCCCATCGCACGGGCGATGCCGAAGTCCATCACCTTGACCTGGCCGTTGCGCGTCAGCATGACGTTGGCCGGCTTGATGTCGCGGTGGACGATGCCGTTGCGATGGGCGTACTCGAGGCCCTGGAGGATGCCGATGGTCATCTCCATGGCGCGCTCCGGCAGCAGCTTGCGGCCGGAGTGCAGCAGCTCACGCAGGGTGGAGCCGTCGACGTACTCCATCACGATGTACGGGATGGAGACCCCGTCGATGTAGTCCTCGCCGGTGTCGTAGACGGCGACGATCGCGGGATGGTTGAGCGAGGCGGCCGACTGGGCCTCCCGGCGGAACCGGGCCTGGAAGGACGGGTCGCGCGCGAGGTCGGCGCGCAGCGTCTTCACCGCCACGGTGCGGCCGAGCCGGGTGTCATGCGCGAGGTAGACCTCGGCCATGCCACCACGGCCGAGCACGTGGCCCAGCTCGTACCGGCCGCCGAGGCGACGCGGCTCTTCCATAGCTACCTACCAGCCCTCTCCGTCGGTCTCGGCCGTCACACCGGATGTGCGCCGAGGCTGCCGTCCGGGCCTACGGTACCCGGCTCGCTTTGTATGACCTGGCCAAGCCCGGAACCCGATATCGGACCGGTATCGCAACGTGCGTCGTTGTGAAGGGGATGTGATGGTCGTCACTTCTTGGAGTTGATGACCGCCTCCATCACGTTCTTCGCGATCGGCGCGGCCAGGCCGCCGCCGGAGATGTCGTCACGGTTGGCGTGCTCGTCCTCGACCACCACGGCCACGGCCACCGGGGAGCTGCCGTCGGCGAGCTTGGCGTAGGAGAGGAACCAGGCGTAGGGGTTGGCGCTGTTGGCCACGCCGTGCTGGGCGGTACCGGTCTTGCCGCCGACGGTGACGCCGGGGATCCGGGCGTTGGTGCCGGTGCCCTTCTCGACCACGGTCTCCATCATCGACTGCAGGATCTGCGCGTTCTGCGGCGTCAGCGGCCGGCTCATCTCCTGCGGCTTGGTCTTCTCCACCGGGTCGAGGTTGGAGGCCTCCAGCTCGTCCACCATGTACGGCTTCATCAGCTTGCCGTCGTTGGCGACCGCCGAGGCGACCATGGCCATCTGGAGCGGGGTGGCGGCGGTGTTGTACTGGCCGATGGAGGACAGCGCGGTCTGCGAGGTGTTCATGTTGTCGGAGAACACGGACGCGTTGGAGCGCACAGGGGTGAACTGCTGCGCGTCGAAGCCGAACTTCTTCGCCTCCGCCAGCATCTTGTCGTTGCCGAGGTCGGCGCCGATCTTGCCGAAGACGGTGTTGCAGGAGTACTGGAGCGCGACCCGCATGGTGGCGTTCTTGCAGGGGATGTTGCCCTCGTTGTTCAGCGGGGTCGTGGTGCCCGGCATGATGTAGGGCAACGGCGAGTCGGTCGGCTGGTCGGCCGAGGTGTACTTGCCGTTCTCCAGCGCCGCGGCCGCGGTGACGATCTTGAAGGTGGAACCCGGCGGGTAGGTCTCGCGCAGCGCCCGGTTGAGCGTCGGGTCGGCCGGGTCGTTCTCCTTCAGCAGCTTGTTCCTGGCCTTGGCGTCGTCGTTGGTGTTCCCCGCGAAGGTCGAGGGGTCGTACGACGGGTAGGAGGCCAGGGCCAGGATCTTGCCGGTGGCCGGGTCGAGCGCGACGACCGCGCCCTTGCCGCCCTGGGCCTTGAGGCCGTTGTACGCGGCCTTCTGCGCGGCGCCGTTGAGCGTGGTGACGACGTTGCCGCCCTGCTTCGGCTTGCCCGTGATCATGTCCAGGGTGTTGCGGAAGAAGAGCCGGTCGTCGTTGCCGGTGAGGATGTCGTCGTCCAGGTTCTCCAGCTGGGTGCCGCCGAAGGCCTGGGAGGAGTAGCCGGTCACCGGGGCCCACATGGGCCCGTTCTTGTAGGTCCGCTTGTACTTGAAGTCGCCGTGCTTGAGCTCGACCGAGCCGGTCACCGGGTTGCCGTCCACGATGATGTCGCCGCGTGGCGCGGAGTAGCGCTCGATGGCGACCCGGCGGTTCAGCGGGTCGCTGCGCAGCGTGTCCGCCTTGACGTACTGGAGGTAGTTGTCGCGGACGAGCAGGGCCAGGACGAGCAGACCGCAGAAGATCGCGATCCGGCGCAGGGGCTTGTTCATGACGGGCGGACCACCTGGGTCATCTCGGCGTCGGGGTTGGCTGCGGGGGCGGGTGCCGGGCGGCGGGCGGTGTCGCTGATCCGGATCAGGACGCCGATGAGCGCCCAGTTGGCGATCACGGAGGAACCGCCGTACGCGAGGAACGGCATGGTCATACCGGTCAGCGGGATGAGACCCATGACACCGCCGGCCACCACGAAGACCTGGAGCGCGAAGGCGCCGGAGAGGCCGATGGCGAGCAGTTTGCCGAACGGGTCGCGGGCGGCGAGGGCGGTGCGCACGCCGCGTTCCGCGATCAGGCCGTAGATCAGCAGGATCGCCATGAGGCCGGCCAGGCCCAGTTCCTCGCCGAAGGTGGCGAGGATGAAGTCGGAGTTGGCGGCGAACTTGATCAGCTCGGAGTGGCCCTGGCCCCAGCCGGTGCCGAGGGTGCCGCCGGAGCCGAACGCCCACAGGGCCTGCATGGCCTGCTCGGAGTGGCCGCCGACGCCCTGCTGGGAGAGCTTGTACTCCTTCAGCGGGTCGAGCCAGGCCTGCACACGCATCTTCACGTGCGACTCGAAGCTCGCCACGCCGACGGCGCCGACCGCGGACATCAGCAGACCGAAGACGATCCAGCTCGTCCGCTCGGTGGCGACGTACAGCATGATCACGAACATGCCGAAGAACAGCAGCGACGTACCGAGGTCGGTCTCGAAGACCAGGATCACGATGGACATCGCCCAGACCACGAGGATCGGGCCGAGGTCGCGGCCGCGCGGCAGGTAGAGGCCCATGACGCGGCGGCTGGCGAGGGCCAGCGCGTCGCGCTTCACCATCAGGTAGCCGGCGAAGAAGATCGCCAGCACGATCTTGGCGAACTCACCGGGCTGGATGGTGAAGCCGCCGACCGAGATCCAGATCTTGGCGCCGTAGACGTTCAGACCGAGGCCCGGGACCAGCGGGAGCAGCAGCAGGAGCAGCGCGACCACCATGGAGATGTAGGTGTAGCGCTGGAACGTGCGGTGGTCCTTGAGGAAGTACAGGACGGCCACGAACAGGGCGATGCCCATGGCCGTGTACATGAGCTGGTTGGTCGCCTTGCCGCCCGCCACATGGAGCTGCTGGAGCGCCTTGGACTGGTCGAGCCGCCAGATGCAGACCAGGCCGAGCCCGTTGAGCAGGGTGGACAGCGGCAGCAGCAGCGGGTCGGCGTACGGGGCGAACTTCCGTACGACGAGGTGGGCCACGCCGGCCAGCAGGCCGAGGCCCAGGCCGTAGCTCAGCAGGCCTGCGGGCACCTTGTTGTCGATGGCCAGGCCCACGTTGGCGTAGGCGAACACCGGGATGAGCACCGCGAAGATCAGCAGGGCCAGCTCGGTGTTGCGGCGGCTCGGCGCGCCGATCGCGCCGATGGTGGACGTGTGGTGCGTCGGCGAGTTAGTCGTACTGCTCATCGTGTGACAGGGCCTCTCACGGCTTGCCTACTGCTTACCGCACAGCGAGACGACCTTCTGCTCATCCTCCGAGAGGGTGGGGCCGGGGCTGGGGGTCGCGGACGGGGTCGTGGACGAAGACTTCGAGGATCCCGCGGTTCCCGGGGAGGACGGGGACGTCTTCGGGTTCGTGGTCGCGGTCGTCTGGGTGAACGCGGTACGGGTCGCGGTGCCGGTGGCGCTGCCCGCGCTGGTCTTGGTGCCGCTGGTCTTGCCCGTGTGCGGCTTGGCCGGCTGGGTGCGCTCGGCGTCCTGGCGCTCGGTCTCCTTCTTGCAGGCGGAGGCCTGCACGGCCAGCTCCTGGATCTTCGACTGGGCGTCCTTGAGGCCGCCCTCGGCGATCGTCGCCTTGACCTGCTTCTGCTGGTACGACGGCAGGTACTTGAGTTCGATCTCGGGGTGGTCCTTCTGCATCTTCGACAGCGACACCCAGGCCAGGTCCTGGCTGATCCCGCGGTACAGCGCGACGTGCTCCTCGTTGGCGCCGACGTAGTACTGCGTCTGCGTCCAGCGGTAGCCGCCGTAGAGGCCGCCGCCGATCACCGCGAGGGCGAGGGCGCTGTAGAGGGAGGCCTTCAGCCACTTGCGGCCCTTGCCGCGCTTGGTGAAGTCGCCGTCGGCGTAGTCGTCGAAGCTGCCCGCCGGGGCGTAGCCGGTGGCGTCACCGGAGCCGGGCGGGCCGAACTCGCCGCCGCCGTGACCCTGCCGGCCCAGGTGGGAGGCGCGTCCCGCCGGGGTCTGCATGATCCCGTTGTCGTGCAGGTGGCTCTGGTTCTCGGCGACCGCGCCGACCACGACGGGCTGGTCGGACAGCTGGCCCGCGAGGGTGTCGCCGGTGTCCAGGTCGAGCACGTCGGCCACGATGACGGTGATGTTGTCCGGGCCGCCGCCGCGCAGCGCGAGCTGGATCAGCTCCTGCACGGTCTCCTGCGGGCCCTGGTAGCTGGCGAGGGTCTCCTCCATCGTCTGGTGGGAGACGACGCCGGACAGGCCGTCGGAGCAGATCAGGTACCGGTCGCCGGCGCGGACCTCGCGGATGGACAGGTCGGGCTCGACGTGATCGCCGCTGCCGAGGGCGCGCATCAGCAGCGAGCGCTGCGGATGGGTGGTCGCCTCCTCCTCGGTGATCCGGCCCTCGTCCACGAGCCGCTGCACCCAGGTGTGGTCCTGGGTGATCTGGGTGAGCACCCCGTCGCGCAGCAGATAGGCGCGCGAGTCGCCGACGTGCACCAGGCCGAGCCGCTGGCCGGTCCACAGCAGCGCGGTGAGCGTGGTGCCCATGCCTTCGAGCTGGGGGTCCTCCTCGACCATGGAGCGCAGCTGGTCGTTGGCGCGCCGCACGGCCACGCCGAGGGAGGTGAGGATGTCGGAGCCGGGCACGTCGTCGTCGAGGCTGACCAGGGTGGAGATCACCTCGGAGGAGGCGACCTCGCCGGCCGCCTGGCCGCCCATGCCGTCGGCGATCGCGAGCAGGCGGGGGCCGGCGTAACCGGAGTCCTCGTTGCCCTCGCGGATCATGCCCTTGTGCGAACCGGCGGCAAAGCGCAGTGACAGACTCATGCGCACCTCGCCCGTCGGCTCCGAATGCAGCCGGTCGTGTCGAGCCACACTGCCCACCCTCCGGTCGGGAGCGCGCCGGGGACCGGAAGGCGGTCCGCCGCCGCGTGCTCGCTCCGCTCGCGCTCACTCATGATGTCGCACTACTTCCGCAGCTCGATGACGGTCTTCCCGATGCGGATCGGCGCGCCCAGCGGGATCGGCGTGGGGGTCGTCAGCCGGGACCGGTCCAGGTAGGTGCCGTTGGTCGACCCCAGGTCCTCGACGATCCACTGGCCGTCGCGGTCGGGGTAGATCCTGGCATGGCGGCTGGAGGCGTAGTCGTCGTCCAGCACGATCGTGGAGTCGTGCGCCCGGCCGAGCGTGATGGTCTGGCCCTGGAGCGCGACGGTGGTGCCGGTCAGGGTGCCTTCGCTCACGACCAGCTTGGTGGGAGCGTTGCGGCCGCGTCGGCCGCCGCCGCCCTGCTGGCCGCGCTGCTGCGGGGGCGCGGCCTGCTGCCGGGCCTGACGTCCGCCGGCGGGCTGGGCCCGCCCGGCCTCCCTGCGCGATCCGCGCTGGGTGACGCGCGTACCGAACAGGTCGCTGCGGATGACCTGCACGGCCACGATCACGAACAGCCACAGTACGGCCAGGAAACCCAGCCGCATGACCGTGAGGGTCAGCTCTGACATTGCCCCCGCTTCACCCTTCGGCTTGCCTATAGATAACGGTGGTGCTGCCCACGACGATCCGCGAGCCGTCGCGGAGCGTAGCGCGGGTGGTGTGCTGCCCGTCCACCACGATGCCGTTGGTGGAGCCGAGGTCCTGGATCGTCGAGGGCGTTCCGGTCCGGATCTCGCAGTGCCGGCGGGAGACGCCGGGGTCGTCGATCCGCACGTCGGCCTCGGTGCTGCGGCCCAGCACCAGGGTCGCCCGGGAGATCTGGTGGCGGGTGCCGTTGATCTCGATCCAGTAGCGGGTGCGTCCGCCGCTCATCGGGGCGGCCGCGGGGCGCTGGGTGGCGGGCTGCGGGTAGCCGTAGCCGCCGGGGCGGGCGCCGGGCGGCGGGGCGGCGGGCATGGGGGGCGCGCCGGCGGGCATGGCGGGCGGGTAGCCGTAGCCACCCTGTCCCTGCGCGCCTTGTCCGGCCTGGCCGGAGCGGCCGGCGGGCGCGGGGCCCTGCCCGGCCGGGCCCGCCTGCTGGTTGCTGGAGGAGGCGAGGGTGCGCGAGCGCACCCGGTAGAGCCCGGTGTCCAGGTCGTCGGCCTTCTCCAGGTTGACCTTGATCGGGCCCATGAAGGTGTAACGCTGCTGCTTCGCGTAGTCACGCACCATGCCGGCCAGCTCGTCGCCGAGCTGCCCGGAATAGGGGCTGAGGCGCTCGTAGTCGGGCGCGCTGAGCTCCACGATGAAGTCGTTGGGTACGACGGTGCGGTCGCGGTTCCAGATGGTCGCGTTGTTGTCGCACTCCCGCTGGAGCGCGCCGGCGATCTCCACGGGCTGGACCTCGGACTTGAAGACCTTGGCGAAGGTGCCGTTCACCAGACCTTCGAGACGCTGCTCGAACTTCTTCAGGACTCCCATGGGGCACCTCCTCCGTCCCTTGTCGGTTCCTGCCCTGCTCTGTGTGGTGCGTGTGGTGCGTGGTGCTTGTGGTGCCTGTGGTGCTCTCTGCGTTGCCTTGCCGGGTACCGCTGGTACTGCTTACTGATCGTATCCACGCCCCCGGCAAACAGCCGGTTCCCCCAGCCGCTCCGCTTCCAACTCCTCCCCGGCATGGATCGTAGGGCCGGGCGAAGACCAGTGTCCCGCACCCGGACCCGCACCCGTCCCCTCTCCTGGAGAGATGCGGGGTACCGGTACGAGGTTGATACCTGAACCGGGACTCCTTGATACGCGCTGAAGCGGCGAGATGCTGTGCGGATGGTCACGGGTGTGGGGACGGTCACGGTGCGGGAGGGGTGAGTCGGGAGGGGGCGGGGGTGGTGCGGGGTGGTGGGGGGTGGCGGTGGCGGTGGGGTCTTCGGGGGTGCGGGCGGGGTGCGGTCGAGGCTCGGGCGGAGGTGGTCGGGATCGGGCGGGGTTCGGGCGGAAGCGGTCGCGGTCGGGTGCCGGGCCCGCGGGGCGGACGCGGTGGGTCTGGTCGAGGGCTGGTCGGTGGCCGGTCGTGGGCTGGTCGAGGCCCGGTCGGCGGCCGGTCGTTGGCCGCGAGGAAGGGATGTGAACCCACCCCGTACGACGTGCTAATGTTCTGCATGTCGGAAGGGGCCAGCCCGAAAGGGCCGAAACCGGAAGACACACCCAATGCGCGGGTGGCGGAATAGGCAGACGCGCTGGATTCAGGTTCCAGTGCCCGAAAGGGCGTGGGGGTTCAACTCCCCCCTCGCGCACAGCGGGAATGGGCGGTATCGCGATAGCGATGCCGCCCATTCCTCTTTTTTGCGTTCTTACGCTCACGCGTTCGTTCACACGTTGTGGTGCCTGTCTCCGGGCTTCCGGTGCGGCCAACGGGCCGTGTGAGGAAGCTCTCAGGGGCAGGATCACCTGAACCCCGTCGCAACGTCCGCTGTGGTGAGGCGAGTTAGTGGTCCTGCCCTGAGGTTCTTCGCTCTGGTGAGGGCAGCCTCGGTCAACCGCTGATCCCCGGACATTAGGACGCCGGCAAAGTATTTCGGTGTCCGATGTAATCTGGGGGTATGGCCACCGACACGCGACCGCGGCCGTCCGTTCGGCGCGGACTCGCCCTGCTCACCGCGGAGCGGCCCCGCCCGGAGGCCATCCGCTCGCGTCCGAACGGCTGGTGGCTGGCCGTGGGCACGGTGTGCTTCGGCGCGTTCATGGGCCAGCTGGACGCCAGCATCGTCACCCTCACCTACGGTGGCCTGCGCACCGGCTTCCACGCCTCGCTCGCGGCCGTCGAGTGGGTCTCGCTGGCCTATCTGCTGGCCCTGGTGGCGCTGCTGGTGCCCGTGGGGCGGCTGGCCGACGCCCACGGCCGCAAACTGCTCTACCTGTACGGCTTCGCCGTCTTCACCCTCGCCTCCGCGGCCTGCGGCTTCGCGCCCTCGCTGGGGTCCCTCGTGGCCTTCCGCGTCGTCCAGGCGGCCGGCGCCGCCATGATGCAGGCCAACAGCGTGGCGCTGGTGACCACCAGCGCGCCGCGCGAGCGGATGCGATGTGCGCTCGGGGTGCAGGCCGCCGCGCAGGCCCTGGGGCTGGCCCTGGGGCCGACGGTCGGCGGCGCCCTGGTGTCGACGCTGGGCTGGCGCTGGGTGTTCTGGGTGAACGTGCCGGTCGGCGTCGTCGCGCTCGTCGCCGGGCACTACCTGCTGCCCCGCACCCGGGCCCGTACCCGGGTCACCCGCTTCGACTGGCCGGGGCTCCTGCTGCTGGCCGTGGCCACCACCGGTGCCCTGATGGGGGTCTCCGCGGCCTCCGGGCTGCCGGTGCCCCGCTGGGGCGTGGCCGCGCTGTTCGTGGTCGCGGCCGTGGCGGGCCGGGCCTTCGTCCGGCGCCAGCGGCGGGCGGCCGCGCCCCTGCTCGACCTCGCCCTGCTGCGGATACCGGCGGTGGCGTACGGCCTGGTGGGCGCCCTGAGCGGCTACCTGGTGCTGTTCGGACCGCTGGTCCTGGTGCCCGTCGTGCTCACCGCGCGGGGCGGGTCCGAGCTGACCGCGGGGCTGGTGCTCACCGCCCTGCCGGCCGGGTTCGCGCTGGCCGCGACCGGGGGCGACCGGGTGCTGCCGCGTGGCCTTTCGGACCGGGGGCGGTGCCTGGCCGGGGCGGGCGTCCTCACCGTGGCGATGGCCGCGCTGCTGGTCGTCCCCCCGGGTATCGGCGAGCTGGTGCCGCTGCTCGCGGTGACCGGGCTGGGGCTGGGGACGTTCACTCCGGCCAACAACGCGCTGATCATGGGCGCGATACCCGCGCGGGTGTCCGGGACAGGCGGCGGGCTGGTGAACATGACGCGGGGGCTGGGGACCGCGCTCGGGGTCGCGTTGGTCACGCTCGCGGTGCAGGTGGGCGGGACGGGGGGTGACGAGGCCCTGCGGAGCGGGACCCGGTGGGCCGCCGTCGTTCTTGTGGTGGCGTCGGCGGTGGCGGTGGTGGCGGCGTGGGCCGGTCCGCGGGAGGGTTCGTAGGTGTGCCTTTGGGGTGCGGCTCGTGTCGATGTCGGGGTCGGTGTCGGTGCCGGTGCCGGTGCCGGTACTGGTACTGGGCGGTCGTCCGGGCTCCGGACGGCCCGGCCTTCCGCGGAGGCCGCCCGGCTACCCTTTCCGCATGTCCGCGCAGCCACGCCCTGACGTCTCCGCGCCCGGCCCCGCCGCCCAGGCGCCCGAGGCCCGTCTGCTCACCGAGGCCGTCACCCGGCTGCGCCGCGCGCTGCGTTCGTCGATCCGCACCGACTATCCGTGGGAGACGCTCCCCATGGCGCAGGTCGAGCTGTTGCAGGTGCTGGGCGAGCACTCGCCCGCACGGATCAGCGACCTCGCCGCGCGCCGGCGCCTGGCGCCGAGCACGGTCAGCGGGCTGATCGGTCAGATGATCGGCGCGGGGCTGGTCGCGCGGGACGTCGACGCCGCCGACCGCCGTGCCTCCGTCGTCACCCTCACCGACGCGGGCCGCGAGAAGCTCGCGGCCTGGACCACGGCACACGAACGCCGCATCGACGCCGCGCTCGGCGCCTTGGACGACGACTCGCGCAGGGCCATCGGCAACGCCCTGCCCGCGTTGTTCCGGCTCGCGGAGAACCTGGGCGGGGAGGCGGGGGAGGGCCGGGCGGAGCGGTGAACTCGGCGCGTCGGCGCTGAAGTCGGCGGTGACGAAGTGCTGTTCGTCTTCGCCGGGTTGTCCGTCTTCGCCGGGGTGTTCGTCTCCGCGGGGTGCTCGTCTCCGTTGGGTTGTCCACAACTGCCGGGTTGTCCACAGGGGCTGACGCGGTTTTCGGCACCGGTTGTACGGTCGTGCCGAGTTGATGTCCGTGTCGATGCGTACGGGGGAGGCGGTCGCTGTGGCCGGGAGCGGTGCGGGCGTGATGAGTGAACCGCGGCAAGGGGAGCACGCGGAGCAAGGGGAGGACGGGGAGCAGCGGGAGCGTGGCGCGCGCAGGTTGCCCCGGGTGCGTGGGTTCGCCGCGTGGCCGCGGCAGGGTTCGCCCAAGGAGGAGGGCAAGGCCCTGCGGGCGAGCGTGCCGCGCCGTGCCCACGGCGTCTTCGGGCCGGACGCCGGCCGTCCGGACGCGGTGCGTGCCGTCGTCGACTCCAACGCGGGCCGGATACCGGAGCTGACCCCGATCCGCGTCGGCCGGATGGCGGCCACCCCCTTCGCCTTCCTGCGGGGTTCCGCCGGCCTCATGGCGTACGACCTGGCGCGCACCCCCGTGACAGGGATAGGCACCCAGATCTGCGGCGACGCGCACGCCGCCAACTTCGGCCTGTACGGCGACGCCCGCGGCGGCCTCGTCATCGACCTCAACGACTTCGACGAGACCGCGCACGGCCCCTGGGAGTGGGACCTGAAGCGGCTCGCCACCTCGCTGGTGCTGGCCGGTCGCGAGGCGGGTGCCGACGAGGACACCTGCCGTGCCGCGGCGCGGGACGCGGCCGGCGCCTACCGCCACACCATGCGGCTGCTGGGGAAGCTTCCGGTGCTGGACGCGTGGAACGCCATCGCGGACGAGGAGTTGGTCTCCCACGCCGACGCCCACGACCTGCTCGGCACCCTCCAGCGGGTCTCGGAGAAGGCACGCGCCAACACCAGCGGCCGGTTCGCGGCGAAGTCCACCGAGCCGCACCCGGACGGCGGCCGGCGCTTCGTCGACGCCTCGCCGGTTCTGCGCCGGATACCGGACCGTGAGGCCGCCGCGGTCGCCGCGTCCCTGGAGGAGTACCTGACGACCCTGCCCGACGACCGCCGGCCCCTGCTCGCCCGGCACACGGTGCACGACGTGGCCTTCCGCGTGGTCGGCACCGGCAGCGTCGGCACCCGCTCGTACGTCGTCCTGCTCCTCGACCACCGCGAGCATCCGCTGGTCCTCCAGGTGAAGGAGGCCCGCCCCTCCGCGCTGGTCCCGCACCTGGCCGCCGCCGGTTTCGAGACCCTGCCGGTGGCGCACGAAGGCCGCCGGGTCGTGCTCGGGCAGCAGCGGATGCAGGTGGTCAGCGACACCTTGCTGGGCTGGACCACGGTCGACGGACGGTCTTTCCAGGTACGGCAGTTCCGCAACCGCAAGGGCAGCGTCGACCCCGCCGCCCTCGCCGCCGACCAACTCGACGACTACGCCCGCATGACCGGCGCCCTCCTGGCCCGCGCCCACTCCCACAGCGTCGACCCCCGCCTGATCGCCGGCTACTGCGGCAAGAACGAGGACCTGGACAACGCCGTCGCCGCCTTCGCCGTGACCTACGCCGACCTCACGGAATCCGACCACTCGGCTCTGGTCACGGCGATACGGACCGGCCGCATAGCGGCGGAGCTGGGCATATAGGGAGACGCCGCGGATTCGCCAGGGGAGCCGAGCGCGGTTCCTCGGGGGCGCGGGGCTCTCCTGGTACGGGGCTGTGCCGCGTGGGCGCGACCGTCCGCCACGGACCCCCGTCCGCCACGGACCCCGCCCGGCGGCGGACCCGCGCCCGGCGGCGGACCCGCGCCCGGCGACGGACCGGTGCCCCTGGGGTGCCTCAGGCTCCCGTCGCCGGCACCGGACCGGCACCGTCCCCTCCACCCCCGGTCCGAGCCGGGCGCAGCGACTACGCTGGGGCGCGTGACCACCCCGGAAGCCGAACAACCCCACGCCCCCCGCCCCGAGGCGCGGCTCGAACAGGCAGTACGGGCCGCCGAGCAGGCGTTGATCGAGTACGAGATCGCCGTGGAGACCTTCCGCGTCGAGGTCGAGAACTTCTCCCGGCTGCACGAACAGCGACTCGGCCCGCTCTACCTGCGTCTCGAGGAACTGGACGCCGAGATCGCCGAGGCGACGGCCGCCCGCACCGGTGACCCGGAGGACGTACGCCGAGCCGAGGAGGCCCGTGCCAACGTCCTGCCGATCCCCGGCGTCGAAGAGCTGATGCACGGCTGGATGGACGGCCACGGCCTCTATCCCGAGGCCGCCGCCATGCTCACCGATCAGGCGGTGCGCCCCCCGGAGCGGGTGCGGCCCAGCGAGGAGGCCCGCAAGCTCTACCGCGAGCTGGCCCGCAAGGCCCATCCCGACCTGGCGCAGGAGGAGAACGAGCGCACCCGGCGAGAGGAGTTCCTCACCCGCGTCAACGCCGCCTACGCCCGCGGCGACGAGAACCTGCTCAGGGAACTGGCCGAGGAGTGGGCGGCGGGACCGGTACCGCCCGAGCGGCGCCCCAGCCCCGCCGAGGAGCTCTACGCCCGCCTCGAATGGCTCTCCCAGCGCAAGGAACTGCTCAACCTGGTCGCCCGCGAACTGGAGGACGGCGCCATCGCCGGCATGCTCCGCCTCGCCCCGGACGACCCCGACGCGCTGCTGGAGGAGATCGCCGACAAGCTCCGCGCCGACATCACCCGGCGGGAGGCGGAGCTGGCCGCGCTGCTGGGGCAGGGCTGAACCACGCCCGACGTCGGGTAGCGTCGGAGACATGAATTTCGGAGCTGGTGTGCCCACGGTCGGTGTCGCGGACCTCAAGGACGACGACTTCCTGCTGGACGTCCGCGAGGACGACGAGTGGCAGGCGGGCCACGCCGAGGGAGCGCTGCACATCCCGACCAGCGAGTTCGTGGCCCGTTACGGCGAGCTGACCGAGGCCGCCCCGCAGGACGGCCCCGTCCACGTGATCTGCCGCTCCGGCGGCCGGTCCGCCCAGGTCACCATGTATCTGGTCCAGCAGGGCATCGACGCGGTGAACATCGACGGCGGCATGCAGTCCTGGGCCGCCGCGGGCCGCCCCGTGATCACCGACGACGGCCAGCCGGGCCACGTGATCTAGCCCCGCCCGCCGAACGCCCTCCGCAGCCGCGGCGCGCAGGGAGGGGAAGGGACCCGCTGCGGTCCTTTCCCCGCAGTGCGTTCCCCGCAGCGCGTCCTGCGGTGCGTTTCTCAGCGGTCGAAGTCCAGCTCCACCTGTTCGGTCAGCGGATGCGACTGGCAGGCCAGCACGTATCCGGCGTCCGTCTCCTCCTGCTCCAGGGCGAAGTTGCGGTCCATGCGGACCTCACCGGAGACCAGGAAGGCCCGGCAGGTGCCGCAGACCCCGCCCTTGCAGGCGTACGGCGCGTCGGGACGGTTGCGCAGCACGGTCTCCAGCAGGGACTCGCCCTCCTGCGCCTGCCAGGTGCCACCGCGTCCGTCGAGCCGGGCGGTGACGGTACTGTGCGCGGCCGCCGATGCGGTGCCCGCCGCGGTGGGACCCGAGTCGACGTGGAAGATCTCCTGGTGGATCCGGGCACGGTCCACGCCCAGCCCGTGCAGCGCCCCCTCGGCGCCCTGCACCAGCCCGTAGGGCCCGCACAGGAACCATCCTGCCACCCGCTCCACCGGCAGCAGCGCGGGCAGGAGTCCGGCGAGGCGCTCCCGGTCGAGCCGGCCGGAGGGCAGGCCCGCCTGCTGCTCCTCCCGGGAGAGCACGGTCACCAGCTGAAGCCGCTCGGGGTAGCGGTCCTTCAGGTCGGCGACCTCCTCCAGGAACATCGTGGAGGCGGCCGTACGGTCCCCGCGTATCAGACAGAACCGGGCCTCGGGCTCCCTCGCCAGCAGGGTGGAGACGATGGACAGCACCGGGGTGATGCCGCTGCCGCCGACGATCGCCGCGTACAGCCCCGGCGCCGGCTCCAGGGTGAAGCGGCCGGCCGGGGTCATCACCTCCAGCTCGTCCCCGACGTTGATCTCCTTCAGCGCGTAGGTGGAGAAGGCGCCGCCCTCCACCAGCCGCACCCCCACGCGCAGGCTGCTCGGGCCCTCGGTGTCCGGGGCGGGGGAGCAGATCGAGTAGGTCCGCCGCACCTCCGTGCCGTCCACCCGGCGCCGCAGCGCGAGGTGCTGGCCGGGTGCGTGCCGGTACTCCGCGCGCAGCTCGGGCGGGACGGTGAGGGTGAGGGCGACGGAGTCGTCGGTGAGCCGGTCGACCGCGGCCACCTGGAGCGGGTGGAAGCGCGCCATCACAACTCCTTGAAGTGGTCGAACGGTTCGCGGCAGGACAGACAGCGGCGCAGTGCCTTGCACGCGGTGGAGGAGAACCTGCTCAGCAGCTCGGTGTCGGCCGAGTCGCAGTGCGGGCAGTGGACCGGCTCGGCCTCGGTGGCCTCGGTGGCCTCGGTGGTGTCGTCGGTGCGGGTCGGGCCGAGGGTCAGCGATATGGGACCGGAGGCCTCGCGCACCCGCGGGGGAGCTATGCCGAACTCCCGCAGCTTGCGGCGGCCTTCGGGAGTGATGTCGTCGGTCGACCAGGCGGGTGTGAGCACGGTGCGGACCGAGACCTCGCGCAGGCCGTGCTCCCGCAGGGCCCGTTGGATGTCGAGGGACATCGCCTCGATGGCCGGACAGCCGGTGTAGGTGGGGGTCAGGTCGACCTCGGCGGCGTCGGTGCCGCGCAGGCGCACCGCACGCACCACGCCCAGTTCATGGAGCGTGAGCACCGGAAGCTCGGGGTCGGGGACCGAGCCGGCCAGCTCCAGCAGCTCCGCCTCCAGAGCGGTGGCGGTCACCATGACGCCCCCGGATGACTGCGGTGCAGATGCTGCATCTCGGCGAGCATCCGGCCGAAGGACTCGGTGTGGATGCCCTGGCGGCCGGCGCCCGCCGACCAGGCCCCGATGCGGGGCCCCTCGGGGACGGTCAGGGTGGCCCGGTCGAGCACCCGCGTGACCGACTCCAGCCAACGGGACTCCAGGCCCGCCCAGTCGACGTCCAGGCCCTCCACGGGCTGGAACATCTCCCCGGTGAACCGCCACAGCGCGTCACAGGCGCGCCGCATCCGCTCATGGCTGGTCTCGGTGCCGTCGCCGAGGCGCAGGGTCCACTGCTCGGCGTGGTCGCGGTGGTAGGCGACCTCCTTGACCGCCTTCGCGGCCAGCGGGGCGAACGGACCGTCCCCGGCGGCGAGTTCGGCGTGCAGAAGGTGCTGGTAGGTCGAGAAGTACAGCTGGCGGGCGATGGTGTGGGCGAAGTCGCCGTTCGGCTGCTCGACCAGCTGGAGGTTGCGGAAGGACCGCTCCTCGCGCAGGAAGGCCAGTTCGTCCTCGTCGCCGACCAGGGACAGCAGCACCCGGGCCTGGCCGAGCAGGTCGAGGGCGATGTTGGCGAGAGCGACCTCCTCCTCCAGGGCGGGGGCGTGCCCGGCCCACTCCCCCAGGCGGTGGGAGAGCACCAGGGCGTCGTCGCCGAGCGCGAGCGCGGCGGTCACCGGGACGGTGGCGGGGCCGGTGGCGGTCACAGGTGCTTCACCCCTTCCGGGATCTCGTAGAAGGTCGGGTGCCGGTAGGGCTTGTCGGCGGCCGGCTCGAAGAAGGGGTCCTTCTCGTCCGGCGAGGACGCGGTGATCGCGGCGGCCGGGACGACCCAGATGGAGACGCCCTCGCCGCGGCGGGTGTACAGATCGCGGGCATTGCGCAGCGCCATCTCGGCGTCGGGCGCGTGGAGGCTGCCGGCGTGGGTGTGGGAGAGGCCGCGCCGGGAGCGCACGAAGACCTCCCACAGGGGCCAGTCGGTGGTGCTCATGCTCGCTTTGCTCCCGTCGTCTCGTGTCCGGCGGCTTCCGCGCCGCCGGTGTGCTTGGCCGCGTGGGCGGCGGCCGCTTCCCGCACCCACGCGCCCTCGTCATGGGCTCGTCTGCGCTGGGTGAGGCGCTGTTCGTTGCACGGCCCGTTGCCCTTGAGGACCTCCCAGAACTCCGTCCAGTCGATCCGGCCGAAGTCGTAGTGCCCCCGCTCCTCGTTCCACGTCAGGTCCGGGTCGGGGAGGGTGAGGCCCAGGGATTCGGCCTGGGGGACGCAGATGTCGACGAAGCGCTGGCGCAGCTCGTCGTTCGAGTGGCGCTTGATCTTCCAGGTCATCGACTGGGCGGAGTGCTGGGACTCGTCGTCGGGCGGCCCGAACATCATCAGCGAGGGCCACCACCAGCGGTCCACCGCGTCCTGTGCCATCGCGTGCTGTTCCGGGGTGCCCTGGCTCAGGGCCAGCAGCAGCTCGTAGCCCTGGCGCTGGTGGAAGGACTCCTCCTTGCAGACCCGCACCATGGCGCGTGCGTACGGGCCGTAGGAGCAGCGGCACAGCGGGACCTGGTTGGTGATCGCGGCGCCGTCCACCAGCCAGCCGATGGCGCCGACGTCGGCCCAGGTCAGCGTGGGGTAGTTGAAGATCGAGGAGTACTTCTGGCGGCCGCTGTGCAGCTTGTCGAGCAGTTCGTCCCGGCTGGTGCCGAGGGTCTCCGCCGCGCTGTACAGATACAGGCCGTGCCCCGCCTCGTCCTGGACCTTGGCCATCAGGATCGCCTTGCGGCGCAGGGAGGGCGCGCGGGTGATCCAGTTGGCCTCCGGCTGCATACCGATTATCTCGGAGTGCGCGTGCTGAGCGATCTGGCGGACCAGGGTCGCGCGGTAGGCGTCGGGCATCCAGTCGCGCGGTTCGATGCGCTCGTCGGCGGCCACGGCCGCGTCGAAGGCGCGCTGGTGTTCCGCCGGGTCCCCGGCGGTGTTCCGGGCGTCGTCCGCCTCCGGGCGGGCCGTGCGCTGCGCGGCTGCTGTGGCCATGCGATCCCCCTGACCTCGGGTTCTGCGGTGGGACTCTCCCGACCGATCGTTCGGTCCGTGTGCGTCAATGGTGTGCCGGGCCGCCGGACAGTGTCAACCGCTGTGGAAAACTCCGCGCGGAACCTGTGGACGAGCCGAACTTGTGGACGAGCGGAGCCCGCGGACGAGCGGTGTTCATGGACGAAGCGTGTGGGGACAGAAGCGTCCGGCCCCGGGGCTGCGCTCGCGGGCCGGGGCTGAGTACCGTTCCGTGCATGTGCCGCGATGGGCGTCCGTGAACCGTTCGGTGCCTGTGCCGGGCGGCCGTATCGGATGGGCCGGCGGGGATGACCTGGTGGGCCGACCTACGACTGAGCCGGAATTGGGGGACGGGGCGGAATGGACGCGTACGACGAGGACCCGGGGGCCGTGCGCGGCCCGGACGGGTCGGCCGGGGCGCGTCCCCCGGAGAAGCCGGACGAGCCGGACAGAACGGAGAGATCCGGGATCCGGCCGGACACCTCGGAGAGGTCCGAGAGCCATCCGGATACCTCGGAGAGGCCCAGGAGGCATCCGGACGCCTCAGAGGGGTCCGAGAAGCAGGGCGGGGAACCGACGCACGAGGACTCGACGGACGAGGACTCGACGGACGAGGACTCGACGGGCGCGGACTCGATGGCCCAGGAGCCGCCCCGGCGTGGGCTGGCCGCCCTCTCTCCCCGCTACCAGGTCGTCGCCGCGCTCGCGGTCGCCGCGATCGTCGTCGGCGTCGGTGTGCATCTGCTGATGGTGTTCCTCAGCGTCGCGCCGCAGAACACGGTGTCGAAGCAGCACGGCAAGGCCGTCGAAGAATGGGTCTTCCCGGAGTTCGAACAGAACTGGAAGCTGTTCGCCCCCAACCCGCTCCAGCAGAACGTCGCCGTGCAGGTGCGGGCCGACGTGCGGATGAAGGACGGCAGCGTGCGCACCACCGGCTGGACCGACCTCTCCGCCCAGGACGGCGCGGCCATCGTCGGCAACCCGGCGCCCAGCCACACCCAGCAGAACGAGCTGCGCCGCGCCTGGGACTTCCTCACCGCGACGCACACCGCGGACAACCGTCCCGTCGGCATGCGCGGCGCCCTCTCCGAGGAGTACCTGCGCCGGATCGTGGTGATGCGCCTGTACCGCACCGATCCCACCAGCGAGCTCGGCGTCATCCAGCGGGTGCAGGTCCGCTCCTGCACCCTCAATGTGCAGCCCCCCTCGTGGAGCCATGAACAGGTGTCCGACAAGCCCATGTACCGCGTGCTGCCCTGGTGGACGGTGAGCGCCGACGAGGCCGCCGGAGGCGTGCGGTGAACCAGGTCTCCCAGGCACTGTCGCGCGGGCTCGCCCGTATCACCGAGGCGGCCCTCGGGCCGTACCAGAGCGCCGTGATCCGGATCGGCTTCGCCGGGACCTGGCTGCTCTTCCTGCTGCGCGAGTTCCCCCACCGCCAGGAGCTGTACGGCCCGAACGGTCCCTGGGACTGGAGCATGGGCCGGCGGCTGATCGAGGACAACCACGCCTTCACGGCCCTCATGTGGTCGAGCGGGCAGTTGTGGTTCGAGTGTTTCTACGCGCTCGCGATCCTCGCCGCCGCCGCGCTGCTGCTCGGCTGGCGCACCCGTACCGCGTCGGTGCTGTTCATGGTGGGTGTCCTGTCGCTGCAGAACCGCAGTGTCTTCATCGGCGACGGCGGCGACAACGTGCTGCACCTGATGGCCATCTACCTCGTGTTCACGCGCTGCGGGCAGGTGTGGTCCCTCGACGCGCGGCGGACGGCGCGCGTCGGGCGGGCCCCCGCCGACCGGCTTCCCATCGACCGGGTCGGCCCGGTCCTGTGGGCGGTCCTCGGAATCGCGCTGGTCACGGTGACGGCGACCGGCCGGCTGTTCGGCAACGCCTGGCTGATCCCCGTCCTGCTGTGGACGGTGTGGGTGGCGCTCGGCCTGTGGTGGCTGGTCCAGCGCCGGGCGCGCTCGGCCGAGCCGCGGATCCTGCTGGACGTGATCGCCAACGTCCTGCACAACGGTGCCCTCGTGGTGATCATGGCCGAGGCGTGCCTGATCTACGCCACGGCCGGCTGGTACAAGATCCAGGGCTCGCGCTGGCAGGACGGCACCGCCGTCTACTACCCGCTCCACCTGGACTACTTCACTCCCTGGCCCGGTCTCGCCGGTCTGATGTCCGCCAGCGGCACCATCCTGATGATCGTGGCGTACGGCACCGTCATCGTGCAGGTCGCCTTCCCCTTCACCCTGCTCAACCGGCGGGTGAAGAACGTGCTGCTGGTGCTGCTGGTGCTGGAGCACTCCGTGATCGCGGTCGTCCTCGGCCTGCCGTTCTTCTCGCTGGCGATGATCAGCGCGGACGCGGTCTTCCTGCCGACCTCCTTCCTGCGCCGGATCGAGTCCTTCCTCGCCCGCGCGCGGGGACGGTTCGTCGAGAACGACGGCGGAGACGGGTCGGTGCCCGCGCCTCGCACCCCGGAGGACAGCACGCCCGGCCGCGTAGGGTTCACGGCATGACCGACTCCTTGACCCGCTGGCGCGAGCACGCCGCCTCCGCCGTGCTGCTCGACGGCTTCCACGCCCTCAAGCACGCGCTGCGGTTCGGGGCCGAAGTGCCGGTGGCGGTCACCACCGACCGGCGGGCCGCGCTCGCCCTGGCCGAGGAACTGGCCGGGGACGTGCGGGGGACCCTGGACGGGCTGCTCACCGAGGTGCCCGAACAGACGTACGCCGCGCTCGTGGCGCGCCCGCATCCGACGGGGGTCGCCGCGCTCGCCGTACGGCCCTCACGCGCGGCCAATCTGGACGCGCTCGCCCGGATGCCGCGCACCGCCCCCGTGGTGGTCCTCGACAACCCCCGCAACCTCGGCAACGCGGGCGCCGTGATCCGGCTGGCCGCCGGTTTCGGGGCGACCGGTGTGGTCACCACCGGCACGCTCGACCCGTGGCATCCCACGGTGGTGCGCGGCGGCGCGGGCCTGCACTTCGCGACCGCCGTGGAGCGCCTCGGCGCCGACGAGCTGCCGCCCGGCCCGCTGTTCGCCCTGGACCCGGAGGGCGAGGACATCCGGGGCACCGAGCTGCCCGACGACGCCGTGCTCGCGTTCGGCTCGGAGCGCACCGGCCTCTCGGCGGAGGTACGCGCGAGGGCCGATCATCTGCTGCGGCTGCCGATGCGCCCCCAGGTATCCAGCTACAACCTCGCCACCAGCGTGGCGATGACGCTGTACCACTGGAGCGCCGCCGCGGGCGCGCCCGCCGCCTAGGCTCTGTCTTTCGGTAGCTTCGCGGCCGTCGGGAGAAGAAACCTCCTCTCCCGACCTTTTCGCTTTCTGGCCCGTTCCTAGCCCTCCCGGCGCACCTCGACCACCCGGAACCGGTTCGCCACGAAGGCGCCGTCGCACAGGGCCGCGTTCGCCGCCGGGTTGCCGCCCGAGCCGTGGAAGTCGGAGAAGGCGGCGGTCTGGTTCACGAACACCCCGCCCGTGAGGTTGAAGGACAGCTGGGCGGCCTCCTCCAGGCAGACCTCCTCGATGGCCCGCTCCACCTCGCCGTCGGTGGTGTACGCGCCGACCGTCATCGCGCCCTTCTCGCGGACCGTGCGCCGCAGCAGCTCCACCGCGTCGGTCACCGAGCCGACCGCGACGGCGAAGGAGACGGGGCCGAAGCACTCGCTCATGTAGGCGGCCTCGGCGTCCGGCTTGGCGCCGTCCAGCTTGACGATCACCGGGGTGCGCACCACCGCGCCCGGGAACTCCGGGTTGGTGATCTCCCGCGAGGCGAGGCCGACCTCGCCGAGGCCGGCCGCGGCCTCCAGGCGGGCCTTGACGTCGGGATTGACGATCGCGCCCAGCAGCGCGTTGGCCCGCGCGTCGTCCCCGAGCAGGCCGTCGACCGCGCGGGCGAGGTCGGCGGTGACCTCGTCGAAGGTCTTCGGGCCCTGGTCGGTGTGGATGCCGTCCCTCGGGATCAGCAGGTTCTGCGGGGTGGTGCACATCTGGCCGCTGTACAGGGACAGCGAGAACGCCAGGTTGGACAGCATGCCCTTGTAGTCGTCCGTGGAGTGCACGATCACGGTGTTGACGCCGGCCTTCTCCGTGTAGACCTGCGCCTGGCGGGCGTTGGCCTCCAGCCAGTCGCCGAAGGACGTCGAACCGGTGTAGTCGATGATCCGGATCTCCGGGCGGGTCGCGAGGGCCTTGGCGATGCCCTCGCCGGGGCGCTCGGCGGCCAGGGCGACCAGGTCGGCGTCGAAGCCGGCCTCGGTGAGGACCTCGCGGGCGATCCGCACGGTCAGCGCGAGCGGGAGCACCGCGCGCGGGTGCGGCTTGACCAGGACCGCGTTGCCGGTCGCCAGGGAGGCGAACAGGCCCGGATAGCCGTTCCACGTCGGGAAGGTGTTGCAGCCGATGACCAGGCCGATGCCGCGCGGGACGGGCGTGAAGTTCTTGGTCAGCACCAGCGGGTCGCGCTTGCCCTGCGGCTTGGTCCACTCGGCGGCCCCGGGGGTGCGGACCTGCTCCGCGTACGCGTACGCCACCGCCTCCAGGCCGCGGTCCTGGGCGTGCGGGCCGCCGGCCTGGAACGCCATCAGGAAGGCCTGGCCGCTGGTGTGCATGACGGCGTGCGCGAACTCGTGCGTCCGGTCGCTGATGCGCTTGAGGATCTCCAGGCAGACCACGGCCCGCACCTCGGCGCCCGCGTCCCGCCACGCCCGCTGCCCGGCCTTCATCGCGGGCAGCAGCACGTCCAGGTCCGCGTGCGGGTAGCTCACGCCCAGCTCGATGCCGTACGGCGAGACCTCACCGCCCACCCAGTCGTCCGTGCCCGCCTGGCCGAGGTCGAGGCGGGTGCCCAGCAGGGCGTCGAAGGCGGCCTTGCCCGCGGCGGCGTCCAGGCTGCCGTGCTCGCCGTACGCCTTGGGGTGCTCGGGGTGCGGGGACCAGTACGCGCGGGTGCGGATCGCTTCCAGGGCCTGGTCGAGAGTGGGCCGGTGCTTCGCGATCAGCTCGGGGGCGGTCAGTTCGGCGGCCATGCGGGACCAACTCCTCGTCTGGAGAACTCGCCTTCGAGTTCAGGACCTGGCAGAAAGAGCAGCGGAATGGGACGGTCAGGGCTAGAGTAACCGAACGATCGGTCGGTTCAAGGGGGTCCGCCGCATCTGTGGAAAACCCCGTGCGGGAGGATCGCGCACATGACAGCACTCGACCTCAGCAGCCCGGTGGCCGTCGTCGGCACCGGCACCATGGGCCAGGGCATCGCCCAGGTCGCACTGGTCGCCGGCCACCCGGTGCGGCTCTACGACGCCGCACCCGGGCGGGCCCGGGACGCCGCGGCGGCGATCGGCGCGCGCCTGGACCGGCTGGTGGAGAAGGGGCGCCTCGACGCCGCCGCCCGGGACGCGGCCCGCGCCCGCCTGGAGCCCGCGGACACGCTCGCGGAGCTGGCCGACTGCGGCCTCGTCGTGGAGGCCGTCCTGGAGCGGCTGGACGTCAAGCAGCAGCTCTTCGGCGAGCTGGAGGACATCGTCGCCGAGGACTGCCTGCTCGCCACCAACACCTCCTCGCTGTCGGTGACGGCGATCGGCGGCGCCCTGCGCCATCCAGGCCGCTTCCTCGGCCTGCACTTCTTCAACCCCGCGCCGCTGCTGCCGCTGGTCGAGGTCGTCTCCGGGTTCGCCACCGACGTCGCCTCGGCCACGCGCGCGTACGAGACCGCCCGGGCCTGGGGCAAGACGCCCGTGGCCTGCGCGGACACGCCGGGCTTCATCGTCAACCGGATCGCCCGGCCCTTCTACGCCGAGGCGTTCGCCGTCTACGAGGCCCAGGGCGCCGACCCGGCCACCATCGACGCGGTCCTGCGCGAGTCGGGCGGCTTCCGCATGGGCGCGTTCGAACTCACCGACCTGATCGGCCAGGACGTCAACGAGGCGGTGACGCACTCGGTGTGGCAGTCCTTCTTCCAGGACGTGCGCTTCACCCCCTCCCTGGCCCAGCGCCGCCTGGTGGAGTCCGGCCGCCTGGGCCGCAAGGCCGGTCATGGCTGGTACGACCATGGCGAGGGCGCCGAGCGGCCCGAGCCGCACACCGCCGACAAGGAGCAGCCGCCCGCCTATGTCCTCGTCGAGGGCAGGCTCGGCCCCGCCGCCGAGCTGCTCACGCTGATCCGCGAGGCGGGCATCCAGGTGCGCGAGGAGGACGGCGACGAGGGCGGCCATCTGGAACTGCCCGGTGGCGGCCAGCTGGTCCTCGCCGACGGCCAGACCTCGGTGGAGTTCCACGATGTCGTCTACTTCGACCTCGCCCTCGACTACCGCAAGGCCACCCGTATCGCCCTGTCCGCCTCCCAGGACACCGCTCCGGCGACCCTCGCCGAGGCCGTCGGCCTGTTCCAGGCGCTCGGCAAGGACGTCAGCGTCATCGGCGACGTCCCCGGCATGATCGTGGCGCGCACGGTGGCCCGGATCATCGACCTCGCCCATGACGCGGTCGCCAAGGGCGTCGCCACCGAGGAGGACGTCGACACCGCGATGCGCCTGGGCGTCAACTACCCGCTCGGCCCGTTCGAATGGGACCGCAGGCTGGGCGACGATTTCGCCTACGACGTCCTGGACGCGATGCACGAGCGCGACCCCTCCGGACGCTACGCGCCCTCCCTCGCGCTCTACCGCCACGCCTACGCCGACGACCGGCGGGAGGGCGGCGCCTCATGACCACGCCCAGGCGCGACACGTACACCCCGGAGACGCTGCTCTCCGTCGCCGTCCAGGTCTTCAACCAGCGCGGCTACGACGGCACCTCCATGGAGCACCTGTCCAAGGCGGCCGGCATCTCCAAGTCGTCGATCTACCACCATGTCAGCGGCAAGGAGGAGCTGCTGCGGCGGGCGGTCAGCCGCGCCCTGGACGGTCTTTTCGCCATCCTGGAGGAGCCGGAGGCGTGTGAGGGGCGGCCCGTGGAGCGCCTGGAGCACGTCGTGCGGCGCATGGTCGAGGTGCTCATATCCGAACTGCCCTATGTGACGCTGCTGCTGCGGGTGCGTGGCAACACCGCCACCGAGCGGTGGGCGCTGGAGCGCCGCCGCGACTTCGACCACCGGGTCGCCCAGCTGCTCAAGGCGGCCGCCGCCGACGGGGACGTGCGTCCCGACGTGGAGGTGCGCCTGGCCACCCGGCTGGTCTTCGGCATGATCAACTCCATTGTGGAGTGGTACCGGCCGGAGGCCCGCGGCGCCACGGGGCGCGAGGTGGCCGACGCGGTCGTCCAGCTGGTCTTCTCCGGCCTGCGCCGGGCCTGACGTCACTCAACTGTCCGCGAACACACCCAGGCGCGCCTAAGCGTCCGGTTCCAGGTCCTCCTCCTCGAACACCAGCAGCGTGCGGGTGCTCAGCACCTCCGGGATCGCCTGGAGCCGGGTGAGCACCAGCTCGCGCAGCGCCCGGTTGTCGGGCGTGTGCACCAGCAACAGGACGTCGAAGTCGCCGCCCACCAGCGCGATGTGCGAGGCGCCGGGCAACTGCCGCAACTGCTCGCGGACCGTGCGCCAGGTGTTCTGGACGATCTTCAGCGTGATGTACGCCGAGGTGCTGTGTCCGGCCCGTTCATGGTCCACGCGGGCGCCGAAGCCCCGGATCACCCCGTCCTCGACCAGCCGGTTGATGCGCGCGTAGGCGTTGGCCCGCGAGACGTGGACGCGTTCGGCGACGGACCGTATCGAGGCACGCCCGTCCGCCTGGAGGATGCGCAGGATGTCCTGGTCGATGGCGTCCAGCGGCCGGACCGGCGGCAGCACCGCGTCCTGCGCTGTCTCGGCCATTTGTTCAGGTGCCATGTCCCCCCGCTTCATCGCCGTGGACGTCCTGCGTTCATTCCAGGCTGTGGAGAACCGTTTGTCCACAGCCTGAAGGGGCCTGTAGCCAAAATGTGCCGACGACCGAACAATCGGTAGGTGAGGCGGGTCACAACCGACACGCCTCCCGTAGCCGCTCCCACGAGGAGGTGCCGTCATGACGGTTCTGGAGCAGCGGGGCGCGTACCGGCCATCGCCGCCGCCCGCCTGGCAGCCCCGTATGGACCCCGCGCCGCTGCTGCCCGACGCCGAGCCTTACCGCGTCCTCGGCACCGAGGCCGCCGCCAAGGCCGATCCGGGTCTGCTCCGCCGGCTCCACGCCCAGCTGGTGCGCGGCCGCCGTTACAACACCCAGGCCACCGCGCTCACCAAGCAGGGACGACTCGCCGTCTACCCCTCCAGCACCGGCCAGGAGGCCTGCGAGGTCGCCGCCGCCCTGGCACTCGAAGAGCGCGACTGGCTCTTCCCCAGCTACCGCGACACCCTGGCCGTCGTCGCCCGCGGCGTGGACCCCGTCGAGGCCCTCACGCTGCTGCGCGGCGACTGGCACACCGGCTACGACCCCTACGCCCACCGGGTCGCCCCCCTCTCCACCCCGCTGGCCACCCAGCTCCCGCACGCCGTCGGCCTCGCCCACGCCGCCCGCCTCAAGGGCGACGACGTGGTCGCGCTCGCCATGATCGGCGACGGCGGCACCAGCGAGGGCGACTTCCACGAGGCGCTGAACTTCGCCGCCGTCTGGCAGGCACCCGTCGTCTTCCTGGTGCAGAACAACGGCTTCGCCATCTCCGTCCCGCTCGCCAAGCAGACCGCCGCGCCCTCCCTGGCCCACAAGGCCGTCGGCTACGGCATGCCGGGCCGCCTGGTCGACGGCAATGACGCGGCGGCGGTCCACGAGGTGCTCAGCGACGCCGTACGGCACGCCCGCGCGGGCGGCGGACCGACGCTGATCGAGGCGGTCACCTACCGCATCGACGCCCACACCAACGCCGACGACGCCACCCGCTACCGGGGCGACGCCGAGGTCGAGGCCTGGCGGGCGCACGACCCGGTGCGCCTGCTGGAGGCGGAGCTGACCGAACGCGGCCTCATCGACGAGGCCGGCCTGGAGGCCGTACGGGAGGACGCCGAGGCGATGGCCGCCGACCTGCGCGAACGCATGAACCAGGACCCCGAGCTCAACCCGATGGACCTGTTCGACCACGTCTACGCCGAGACCACCTCCCAACTGCGCGAACAGCGGGACCTGCTGCGGGCCGAGCTGGCGGCCGAGCAGGACGGGCCCGACCAGCAGGAAGGCGACCGCCGATGACCACCGTGGCCGTCAAGCCCGCCACCATGGCACAGGCCCTCACCCGCGCGATGCGCGACGCGATGGCCGCCGACCCCAGCGTGCACGTGCTCGGCGAGGACGTGGGCACCCTCGGCGGTGTCTTCCGCGTCACCGACGGACTCGCCAAGGAGTTCGGCGAGGACCGCTGCACCGACACCCCGCTCGCCGAGGCCGGCATCCTCGGTGCCGCCGTCGGCATGGCCATGTACGGCCTGCGCCCGGTGGTGGAGATGCAGTTCGACGCCTTCGCCTACCCGGCGTTCGAGCAACTGGTCAGCCATGTCTCCCGGATGCGCAACCGCACCCGGGGCAGGATGCCCCTGCCGATCACCGTCCGCATCCCCTACGGCGGCGGCATCGGTGGCGTCGAGCACCACAGCGACTCCTCCGAGGCGTACTACATGGCCACCCCCGGCCTGCATGTGGTCACGCCCGCGACCGTCGCCGACGCCTACGGCCTGCTGCGCCAGGCCATCGCCTCCGACGACCCGGTCGTCTTCCTGGAGCCCAAGCGGCTCTACTGGTCCAAGGACACCTGGAACCCCGAGCAGCCGACCGAGGTCGAGCCGATCGGCCGGGCGGTCGTCCGGCGCGCCGGACGCAGTGCCACGCTGATCACCTACGGCCCCTCCGTGCCCGTCTGTCTGGAGGCCGCCGAGGCCGCGCGGGCCGAGGGCTGGGACCTGGAGGTGATCGACCTGCGCTCCCTGGTGCCGTTCGACGACGAGACGGTCTGCGCCTCCGTGCGGCGCACCGGACGCGCGGTCGTGGTGCACGAGTCCACCGGGTTCGGCGGGCCGGGCGGCGAGATCGCGGCCCGTGTCACCGAGCGCTGCTTCCACCACCTGGAGGCCCCGGTGCTGCGCGTGGCCGGGTTCGACCTCCCCTATCCGCCGCCCATGCTGGAGCGGCACCATCTGCCCGGCGTGGACCGCGTCCTGGACGCCGTGGCCCGGTTGCAGTGGGAGGCCGAGGGCTGATGGCACAGGTGCTGGAGTTCAAGCTGCCCGACCTCGGCGAGGGACTGACCGAGGCGGAGATCGTGCGCTGGCTGGTCCAGGTCGGCGACGTGGTCGCCATCGACCAGCCGGTGGTCGAGGTCGAGACGGCCAAGGCGTCGGTGGAGGTTCCCTGCCCCTACGGCGGCGTCGTCACCGCCCGCTACGGGGAGGAGGGCGCCGAACTCCCGGTCGGCGCCCCGCTCCTGACGGTCGCCGTCGGCGAACCGGACGCGGAGCCCACGGCCGGTTCGGGCAACGTCCTGGTCGGTTACGGCACGTCGGAGGCACCTGGACGGCGACGGCGGGTGCGGCCGGCGGCCCTGACCGGCGGTGGCACGGGGACCGGCGAGGGCGCGCGCGTAAACGGCGGCGCGGGCCCGGGTGCCGCAGTGAACGGCAGTGCCCCCGCCCCGGCGGCGGGCCTGCCCGTCACCGCGGTGCCGCCCGGTGGTCCCGTGCCCGTGATCTCCCCGCTGGTCCGCAGGCTGGCCCGGGAGGGCGGACTGGATCTGCGGCAGCTGGCGGGCTCGGGCCCGGACGGGCTGATTCTGCGCGCGGACGTGGAGCACGCCCTGCGGGCCAAGGCGGGCCAGGACAGCGGTCGTACGGCCGAGGTCCCCGTCGCGGCCGCTGCCGCTCCCGCCTCGGCCTCGGCCTCGGTCTCGGGCGAGGTCCGTATCCCCCTCAAGGGCATCCGCGGTGCCGTCGCCGACAAGCTGTCCCGCAGCCGCCGGGAGATCCCGGACGCGACCTGCTGGGTGGACGCCGACGCGACGGAACTGATGCGCGCGCGGGCCGCGATGAACGCGGCGGGAGGCTCGAAGATCTCCCTCCTCGCGCTGCTCGCCCGCATCTGCTCCGCCGCCCTCGCGCGGTTCCCCGAGCTGAACTCCTCGGTCGACACCGAGGCCCGCGAAGTCGTCCAGCACCCGTACGTCCACCTCGGATTCGCGGCGCAGACCGAGCGCGGCCTGGTCGTGCCGGTCGTCCGGGACGCCCATGCCCGCGACGCGGAGTCGCTGACGGCCGAGTTCGCCCGGCTCACCGGCGCTGCCCGCGAGGGGACGCTGACTCCGTCCGAACTCACCGGCGGCACCTTCACGTTGAACAACTACGGCGTCTTCGGCGTCGACGGCTCCACGCCGATCGTCAACCACCCCGAAGCGGCCATGCTCGGCGTCGGCCGGATCATCCCCAAGCCGTGGGTGCACGAAGGGGAGCTGGCGGTGCGCCAGGTCGTCCAGCTCTCGCTCACCTTCGACCACCGGGTGTGCGACGGCGGCACGGCGGGCGGCTTCCTGCGGTACGTGGCGGACTGCGTCGAACAGCCGGCGGTGCTGCTGCGCACCCTGTGACCCGCCGGGCCTTCGCGCCCCTCGGTTCCCTGTGACCGGCCCGGCCCGCATACTCGGGGAGTGACCGACAAAGCCACCGCCGGGCCGGCGGCCCGCGCAGCCGACGCGGCCCCGCTGCCGTACGACGCCGTCGTGCTGGCCGGCGGAGCCGCGCGGCGGCTCGGCGGGGCCGACAAACCCGGAGTGCGGGTCGGCGGCCGGGCACTGCTGGACCGGGTGCTCACGGCCTGCGCGGGCGCTGGTGCGACCGTCGTGGTGGCCGTGCCCCGGCCCACCGTCCGCCCGGTGCGCTGGGCGCGCGAGGAGCCGCCCGGCGCGGGACCGGTCGCCGCGCTGGCGGCCGGGCTGCCGCACACCACGGCCGAACACACCGTCGTCCTCTCCGCCGATCTGCCCTTCCTGCGACCGGCCACGCTGCACCGCCTGTTGACCGTCCTGGGCGAGACCGGTGCCGACGGCGCGCTGCTCACCGACGCGGACGGCCGCGACCAGCCCCTGGTCGCCGCCTACCGCACCACCGCGCTGCGCCGGGAACTGGCCGTTCTCGCCGCAGAGCACGACGGCCTCACCGGCCTGCCGCTGCGCCGCCTCACCGGCGCCCTCCGCCTCACCCGCGTCCCGGACCCGCGCGCGTCCTTCGACTGCGACACCTGGGACGACATCGTCAACGCCAGGGCACGCATCAGGGAGCATGGGCACGTGTTGGATGAATGGATCTCCGCAGTCAAGGACGAGCTGGGCATCGACCTGGACGTCGACACGAACGCACTGCTCGACCTGGCCCGGGACGCCGCGCACGGTGTCGCCCGGCCCGCCGCCCCGCTGACCACCTTCCTCGTCGGCTACGCCGCGGCACAGGGCGCGGGCGGCCGCGAGGCCGTCGCCGAGGCCGCCCGCAAGGCCGCCGCGCTGGCCCTGCGCTGGGAGGAAGAGGCGGCGGAGGCCCAGGGGAAGGGGGGCCCGAGCGCCCCGGACGCCGGATGACGGCGCCCGGCCTGCGGGGCGGGGTACCCGTGGGGGACAGCGACGACCTCGATGTCGAGGAGGCCCTGGCCCTCGTGAGGGAAGCCAAGGACGACGGCGTCGGCCCGGTACCGGCCCCGGCGTCCCACGCGGGGGATGAGCGTCCCGTCGAGCGGCACCACGCCACGTCCTGGTCGCAGGCCCGTGAGACCGCCGCCCGCGCGGCCCGCGCCACCCGCTCGGCCCGGACCGCCACGAGCACCAAGACCGCCGGGGCCACCCCGCCGGCCGGCCCAGTCCCCCGCCGCACCCCCGTCTCCGTTCCCCTCGGCGACGCCCTCGGCCTCGTCCTCGCCGCGCCCCTCGACGCGCTCACCGACCTGCCCTCCTTCGACACCTCCGCGATGGACGGCTGGGCCGTCGCCGGACCCGGGCCCTGGACGGTGCGCGAGGAGGGCGTGTTCGCCGGGCACTCCCTGCCCGCGCCGCTCACCGACGGCGAGGCGGTCCGCATCGCGACCGGCGCCCGCGTCCCCGGCGGCACCACCGCGGTCCTGCGCACCGAGCACGGCCGCACGGACGCCCAGGCCCGGCTGCACGCCACCCGGGACATGGTCCACGGCCAGGACATCCGCCCGCGTGGCCAGGAGTGCCGCAGCGGCGACCAGTTGCTGCCCGTCGGCACCCAGATCACCCCAGCCGTCCTCGGTCTGGCCGCGGCCGCGGGATACGACACCGTCACCGTCGTCCCCCGCCCCCGCGCCGAAGTCCTGGTCCTCGGGGACGAGCTGCTCAGCGAGGGGCTGCCGCGCGAGGGGCTGATCCGGGACGCGCTCGGCCCCATGCTGCCGCCCTGGCTGCGGGCGCTCGGTGCCGAGGTCGTCGCGGTGCGCCGGATCCGTGACGACGCCAAGGCGCTGTACAAGGCGATCGCCGCCTCCACGGCCGACCTGATCGTCACCACCGGGGGCACCGCCGCCGGACCCGTCGACCACGTCCACCCCATCCTGGAACGCCTCGGCGCCGAACTCCTCGTCGACGGCGTGAAGGTGCGCCCCGGCCACCCCATGCTGCTGGCGCGCACCAAGGAGGGCCAGCACCTCGTCGGTCTCCCCGGCAACCCCCTCGCGGCCGTCTCCGGCCTGCTCACGCTCGCCGAGCCGCTGCTGCGGACCCTGGCCGCCCGCCCGGCACCCGAGCCGTACACCCTGCCGCTGACGGAGGCGGTGCAGGGACACCCGTACGACACCCGGCTCGTCCCCGTGGTGCTGCGCGGCGACCGCGCCGTACCGCTGCGCTACAACGGCCCGGCCATGCTGCGCGGTGTCGCCGCCGCCGACGCGCTGGCCGTCGTACCCCCCGGTGGGGCCAGGCAGGGCGCGGAGACGGAGCTGCTGGATCTGCCCTGGGCTACCGCGGGGATCGGGGTATGTTTCACGTGAAACGTGCGGGCAGCGACCCCTCCGATGAGCCCGAAGGCGCCGGAAGCCCCCAGGACGACACCCTCGCGGGGGACGAACGCCCCGTCACGCACCGGGTGAGACTCCCGGTGAAGGTGGTGGAGCGCCCCCTCCGTCAGGTCGCCAAACGGCTGCTCATGGCGCTGCTGGTGCTGGTCGTCACCGCGCTGGTCGTCTACGCCGATCGCGCGGGCTACCACGACAGTTCCGACGAATCAGTGGACCTGCTCGACTCGTTCTACTACGCCACCGTGACCCTCTCCACCACGGGATACGGCGACATCACCCCGGTCAGCGACAGCGCCCGCCTGACCAACATCTTCGTCATCACACCCCTGCGTGTGCTGTTCCTGATCATCCTGGTCGGCACCACGCTGGAGGTCCTCACCGAGCGCACCCGGGAGGAATGGCGCCTGAAACGCTGGAGGTCCGCCTTGCGCGAGCACACCGTCGTCGTCGGCTTCGGCACGAAGGGGCGGTCGGCCGTGCAGACCGTGTGCGCGACCGGCCTGAGGAAGGATCAGGTGGTCGTGGTCGACCCCAGCGCCAAGGTGATCGACGCGGCGACCGCCGACGGCTACGCCGGGGTCATGGGCGATGCCACCCGCAGCGACGTCCTGAAGCGGGCCGAGGTGCACAAGGCCCGGCAGATCATCATCGCGCCCCAGCGTGACGACACCGCGGTGCTCGTCACGCTGACCGCCCGTCAGCTCAACCGCGGCGCGAAGATCGTGGCCGCGGTACGCGAGGAGGAGAACGCACCGCTGCTGCGGCAGTCCGGCGCCGACGCCGTCATCACCAGCGCCAGCGCGGCCGGGCGGCTGCTCGGCATGTCCGTCCTCAGCCCCGCCGCCGGCATGGTCATAGAGGACCTCATCCAGCAGGGCAGCGGCCTGGACCTCGTGGAACGGCCGGTGGTGCGCGCCGAGGCGGGCAAGCGACCGCGCGAGATCGACGACCTCGTGGTGAGCGTCGTACGCGGGCACCGGGTGCTCGGTTACGACGACCAGTCCATCGGCACGCTCCAGCTGACCGACCGGCTCATCACCATCGTCCGCGCCAGCCCCGGCACCCAGGTCACCCCGCAGCCCCGCCCCCTGCCCGCGGACTGAAGCGAGCCGCCGAGCGGCGCGATCACCCGCTGCGGCAGGGGGAGTAGCGTCACTGGCATGCATGCGATCACGATTCCCGAACCTGGTGGTCCCGAGGCGCTGGTGTGGGACGAGGTCCCCGATCCGGTGGCCGGCGAGGGCGAGGTGCTGGTCGAGGTGGCGGCCAGCGCCGTCAACCGCGCCGACATCCTGCAACGGCAGGGTTTCTACAACCCGCCGCCCGGTGCCTCCCCCTACCCCGGCCTGGAGTGCTCCGGCAGGATCGCCGCGCTCGGCCCCGGCGTCTCCGGCTGGGCCGTCGGCGACGAGGTGTGCGCGCTGCTCGCGGGCGGTGGCTACGGCCAGAAGGTCGTCGTACCTGCCGGGCAGCTGCTGCCCGTGCCGCAGGGCGTCGGCCTCGTGCAGGCCGCCGCGCTGCCCGAGGTGGCCTGCACGGTCTGGTCCAACGTGTTCATGATCGCCCATCTGCGGCCGGGCGAGACCCTGCTGGTGCACGGCGGCTCCAGCGGCATCGGCACCATGGCGATCCAGCTGGCCAAGGCCATGGGCGTCAAGGTCGCGGTGACCGCCGGGACCAAGGAGAAGCTGGAGCGCTGCGCCGAGCTGGGCGCGGACATCCTGATCAACTACCGGGAGCAGGACTTCGTCGCCGAGGTCAAGGAGGCCACCGGCGGCGCGGGCGTCGACGTCATCCTCGACAACATGGGCGGCAAGTACCTCGACCGCAACGTGCAGGCGCTCGCCGTCAACGGGCGTCTGGCGATCATCGGGCTCCAGGGCGGTGCCAAGGGCGAGCTGAACATCGGCGCGCTGCTGAACAAGCGGGCCGCCGTCAGCGCCACCTCGCTGCGGGCGCGGCCGCTGGGCGAGAAGGCGTCCATCGTCGCCGCGGTGCGCGAGCACGTCTGGCCGCTGGTCGCCGGGGGGCAGGTGCGCCCGGTGGTGGACCGTGAGCTGCCGATGGCGCGGGCGGCCGAGGCGCACCGGGTGGTGGAGGAGAGCGGCCACATCGGCAAGGTGCTGCTCGTGGCGCCGTAGCGGACCGGCCGGGAAGGGGCTCAGCTCCTGCGCAGCCGCAGCCCCAGGAAGGCCAGGCCGAGGCCCAGGCCGATGAGGACGAGGCCGCTGCCGAGCGGGAGGATCCGCAGGGTCGGCTCGCTCGCGTTCTCGGTCCGCCGGGCGGCGTTCTGCTCGGCCGGCTGCCCTGGCGACGCCGTGGGAACGAGGCCCGCCTCCTCGGTCGGCGGTGAGGCCGCCGGGGTCTCCGCGGTCTCCGGCTCCGCCGGCTGGGCGGCCGCGGAGTCGGGGACGGAGTCGTCGTCGCCCTCCACCTGCGCCCACGGCCCGTCCGGCCGCCCCGGGCGCAGCTTTCCCTCCCCGGCCCCGCTTCCCGCCCGGGACGGCTCGCCGGACGGCGCGGGGTGCGAGGCGGAGGCGGAGCCGGAGGGCAGGGGGACGGGCGCGGGGTGCTGGGGGCCGGCGCCGTCGTGGTCGTGACCGGGGCGGTCCTGGTGACCGTGCCCGGAGTGGCCCGAGTCGCCGGAGTCGCCGGAGTTTCCGGCCGCTTGAGGCCCTCCGGCGCCGCTCGGGCCGCCCGCCCCGCCCGTCTCGTCCGCGTCGTCCGCGCTGCCCGTGTCGTCCGTGTGGTCTGAGGGCGAGGACCGGGCCGAGGGCGTGGTCGCGGCGGGATGGCCGGTGGAGGCGGAGCGCGGGGTGCCGGCTTCGGAGGCGTACGCGGTGGCGGTGCCGTAGGCGGGCAGGGCCGTCGTGAGGACGAGCAGCAGCCGCAGACAGCGGTGGGTGAGTCGCAGCCATGGAGTCACGTCGGTGACCTCCCGGAGCCCAGCCGGCGTGAGCCCGTGATCGATGATGAACCGACGGGAACAGCCTCACACCGCCCGGCTGTCCGGGCATTCCGGATTGGGCCGACGGGTCTAAACGGCGGATCGGCCCTACCGGGGGCGCCGCGGTGGTGAGGTGTACGGGTGCGAGAGAATGACGGCATGGAGATGCCGAGGAACGAACGGTCGCCGGAGAATCCCCAGATCCTCGTCGTGGGCCAGGACGGGATGGCGCTCGGCGGAGGAGGCGGGGACGACGGATCCCGCGAGATTCCGGTCACCGAGCAGGTCGAGCAGCCCGCGAAGGTCATGCGGATCGGCAGCATGATCAAGCAGCTCCTGGAGGAGGTGCGCGCGGCTCCCCTCGACGAGGCCAGCCGGGTCCGGTTGAAGGAGATCCACGCCAGCTCGGTGAAGGAGCTGGAGGACGGCCTGGCGCCGGAGCTGGTCGAGGAGCTGGAGCGGCTGTCCCTGCCGTTCACCGACGACGTCACCCCGAGCGACGCCGAGCTGCGCATCGCGCAGGCACAGCTCGTGGGCTGGCTGGAGGGCCTCTTCCACGGGATCCAGACCACGCTGTTCGCCCAGCAGATGGCCGCGCGGGCCCAGCTGGAGCAGATGCGCCGCGCGCTTCCGCCGGGTGTGTCGGGCCCGGAAGGCGGCGACGACCAGCACGCGGCCGGCCGCTCGGGCGGCCCGTACCTGTAGAGCCCGGAGTTCTGGATCACGCGACCTCGCCTACGAGGTTTCGCGCCCCGGACACGCGAAAGGGGCCCGGCGCATCAGCGCCGGGCCCCTTCTCACGCGCGCGTCACTGCGGCGGATTGCCCGTCGACACACTCAGCTCGATGGTTCCCGGGTCCTTGGCGTTCACGTCCGTGCCCTCGGACGGGAACTGGTCCATGACGGTCCCGTCGCCCCAGGTGTTGTCGTCCACCTTCTTGACGTGCAGGGTCCAGCCCGCGGCCTGGAAGCAGGCCTTCACGGAGTTGATGTCCTTGTAGCGGAAATCGGGGAGCTGGATCTTGTCCGGGTCGTCGTAGGACTCTTTCGGCTCCGTGCACTTGGTCTTGTCGATCACCCGGGTGGTGTCCGGGCCCCGGTAGCCCGTCTGGTGGGAGGGGGACGCCGAGGCACTGGCGCCGCCGTGCCCGCCCGTGTCGTCACCGCCGCCGCTGTTCATGGTCAGCGCGACGACCAGGCCGACGACCGCGACGAGCGACACCGCTATCGCGCCGGTGATCACGCCCTTGTTGCTCTTGCCGCCGCCCGGGCCGGACCCCTGCGCGGTGGTCTGCGGCGTCTGCGCGTACGGCGGCGGGGTCTGCGTCCCGTAGCCCACCGGAGGGGTCTGGTAGCCCGCCTGCTGCGGATAGCCGTAGGACGGCGCGGGCGTGGCCGGAGCGGGGGTGTGGGCGCCGTAGGGACCCGGCTGGTACGGCGTCTGCACCGGTCCGGGGGCCGTCTGGTGGGCCTGGTCGACCGGCGGGAACACCGCGGAGCCCACGCCCGAGCCGCTCTGCCGCGGACCGGCGTTCGGCACGATGCTCGGCGCGGCCGCCTGCAAGGAGGCGGCGACCCGCAGGCACTCCTCGCGCATGGCGTCGGCGGTCGGGAAGCGCTCGTTCGGGTTCTTCCGCAGCGCGCGGGCGACCAGCGCGTCCACCGCCGGGGGCAGCGCGCGGTTGACGGTGGACGGAGCCACCGGCTCCTCCTGCACGTGCGCGTACGCGATCGCCAGCGGGGAGTCCGCGTCGAACGGCAGCCGTCCGGTCACCAGCTGGAACAGCATGATGCCGACCGAGTACAGGTCGGAGCGGGCGTCCACCCCGCGGCCGAGGGCCTGCTCGGGCGAGAGGTACTGCGGGGTGCCGACGACCATGCCGGTCTGGGTCATCGACGTCACGCCGGACTGCATGGCGCGCGCGATGCCGAAGTCCATGACCTTGACCACACCGCGTTTGGTCACCATCACGTTGCCCGGCTTGATGTCGCGGTGGACCAGCCCCATCTCATGGCTGATGTCCAGCGCCGCGAGCACGTCCGCGGTCACCTTCAGCGCCTTGTCGGCGGGCATGGCGCCGTACCGCCGGATGTCCTCTTCGAGGACCGAGCCCAGCGGGCGGCCCTCGACGTACTCCATGACGATGTACGGCGTCGCCAGACCGCCCAGGTCGTCCTCGCCGGTGTCGAAGACGGAGACGATATTGGTGTGCGTGAGCTTCGCCACGGCTTGGGCCTCGCGGCGGAAGCGCTCGCGGAAGGCCTGTTCCCGGCCCAGCTCGGTGTGCAGCGTCTTGATCGCGACCTGGCGGTCCAGCACGGCGTCGTACGCAAGGTGCACCGAGGCCATGCCGCCCTCGCCGAGCAAGTCGCGCAACTGGTAGCGGCCGCTGGCCAGCGCCTGCCCCGTATACCGGCCGTGTGCGCCGTCCTGGCTCATCTCTCCCCGTCCCCCATCGGCCGTCCGGCACCCTGGCTCGTCGCGCAGGTCTTGATCGAATGTCTCATTCCCGGCCAAGTCTGCCCCAGGCCTCCGACACGTCAAGCTCGGTGCCCGTTCCGTGACCGTACGCGCAAGAAGCGTCGCGCAAGCGTTACAGGGGGTGCGCGACCAGCACACAGAATTTGCACGACGGCCTGTGCTGAGGGTTTCATGGCCGGTCCGTCGCAGAGCAGGCCCCGGTTCCGGTTCCGAACCGGCGGCCCCCAAGGAGGCTGTAGCGTGGCCGACGGAGACCGTGACAACACCGCGCGCACCGCGGGCAGAAACGACGGCGAGGACTGATGGCACAGACGCAGCGCGCCCAGGGCCCGTCCGACCCGGAGGCGTCTGGCGGCGGCATGTCGGACACGCCGGAGAGCTGGGGCAACGCAGGGCTGGTCGGCGACGGCCGGTACCGGCTCACGCACCGGCTGGGACGGGGCGGCATGGCCGAGGTCTTCGCGGCCGAGGACGTCCGTCTGGGCCGTACGGTCGCGGTCAAGCTGCTCCGCGCCGACCTGGCCGAGGACCCCGTCTCCAAGGCCCGCTTCACGCGTGAGGCACAGTCCGTCGCAGGGCTCAACCACCATGCGATCGTCGCCGTGTACGACTCCGGTGAGGACGTCGTGGGCGGCCAGTCGGTGCCGTACATCGTGATGGAGTTGGTCGAGGGCCGCACCATCCGCGATCTGCTGATGAACGCGGAGGCGCCCGGCCCCGAGCAGGCGCTGATCATCGTCTCCGGCGTCCTGGAGGCGCTCGCCTACTCGCACCAGCACGGCATCGTGCACCGTGACATCAAGCCGGCGAACGTCATCATCACCGACAGCGGCGCCGTCAAGGTGATGGACTTCGGCATCGCCCGCGCCCTGCACGGCGCGCAGTCCACGATGACTCAGACCGGCATGGTCATGGGCACCCCGCAGTACCTCTCCCCCGAGCAGGCACTCGGCAAGGCCGTCGACCACCGCTCCGACCTGTACGCGACCGGCTGCCTGCTGTACGAGCTGCTCGCGCTGCGGCCCCCGTTCACCGGTGAGACGCCGCTGTCCGTGGTCTACCAGCACGTGCAGGACACGCCGGTGGCGCCTTCGCAGGTCCTTCAGGCCTGCCCGCCGGAGCTGGACGGCCTGGTCATGCGCTCGCTCGCCAAGGAACCGGACGACCGGTTCCAGACGGCGGAGGAGATGCGGGGCATGGTCCAGTACGGCCTGCAGATGCTCTACGACCAGGGCGGCCACACCGGCACCTGGAACACCGGCCCGGTGGCGGGGCACGACGGCCGGCACGCCCCGGTGGGCGGCTTCGCGGGGACGACCGCCATGCCGCACGCGATGGCCGGCTCCGGCACCGCGCAGATCCCGCAGCCGCTGCTGCCGCAGGGCTACGGCCACGGCGACGACGGCGGCTTCGAGGGGCACGGCAACAAGGGCAGCGGCCGCGGCAAGCTGTGGATCCTCGCCGTGCTCGCGGTCATCGCCATCGTGGCGGGCGTCGCGCTCGCGCTGAAGGGCACGGGCACCGGCGGCGGCTCCGGCACCGACACCAAGCCGCCGGCCACACACACCAAGAGCACCGACGACGGTTCCGCCTCCGCGAGCCCGACCGACGACAGCACCGGGCAGCCCACGGACACCGCCACCGACGACGGGTCGGGCACCGGTTCCGGATCGGGCTGGACGCCGTCGTACACGCCGTCGTACACGCCGAGCGACCCGCAGACCACCGGTCCGACCAACCAGCCGACGAAGCCGCAGCCCACGTGGACGAAGCCCACGGACCCGACGACCGGCGGCGACACGAGCGGCGGCACCCTCGACGGCGGTACCGGCACCGGGACCACGGGCGGCGGCACGGACGCGGGCACGACCAGTGGCAACACCACCGACGGCAACGCGGCGGCCGGCGGGGCGGCGGGGATGCCCACCGGGTGACACCAGTGGGGCCCGGGAAGCCGGGCCCCGTTCGCCCCTTGGCCGACGAGGCCCCGGTAAACCCGCTCACCGGGTGAAGGCGTCGCACACCGCGCCGTACTCCCGGGTCCACCACACCACGAGCGCCGAGGCGGCCGGGAACTGGCAGTCCGCGCGGGTGTCGCCGCGCTCGTAGTGCCAGCGCAGCATCCAGAAGTCGTTCAGACGTTCCCACCACACCCGGTGCACGGCCGCCGCCAGCTCCGAGGGCGTGGCGCCGGCCGCGCGCCGGTACGCGCGGGCGTACGCCCGCACCTTCGACAGGTCCAGAGCGCCCGCCGGGCGCACGAAGAAGATCGCGGCGGCGCGTACGGCCTCCTCGGCGCGGGGCTGCACGCCGAGCCGGTCCCAGTCCACGATCGCGGCCGGGGCGCCGTCCTTGTAGAGCAGGTTGAACGGGTGGAAGTCGCCGTGCACCCAGCCCACCGGGCCGCCGGGCGGCGGGCGCCGGTCCGAGTGCCGTTCCAGCAGCGCCCGCCGTTCCAGCAGCCGGTGCCGGGCCAGCGCGTCGAAGGCGTCGGCCGGGCGGTGCCGGCGCACCCGGGCGAGCAGCAGGTCGATGAGGGTGAACGTGTCGGCCGGGTCGGCGCTCTCCACGGGATGGGGGCTGGTGGCCGGGCGGGTGCGCCCCTTGGGCGGCATCACGCGCTCCAGACAGGCGTGCACGGCGCCCAGCAGCGCCCCCAGGCGTGCGCTCTCCGACCGGGTGAGCTGGCCGCCGTGGCGGTGTCCGCCGTCGATCCAGGGGTGCAGAGCGTAGGCATGGCCGCCGACGACGGCGACGGTACGGCCCTCACGGTGCGCGAGCGGCGCGGCGACCGGCACGCCGAGGGCGGCCAGGCGCTGGGTGGCCCGGTGCCGGCGTTCGATGGCGGCCGGGTCGGCGGTGTCGGGGTCGAAGTGGTGCTTGAGGAAGTACCGGCCACGCGTGGTGCACAGCCGGTAGCCGCGGTTGAGCAGCCCCTGGTCGACCGGTTCGCACGCCAGGGGCGTACCAGCGGCGTCGTACAGGCGGAGCAGGGCGCCCAGAGGGGGCGCGTGGGATGCGGGGGGTGGTACACAAGGGCGCGGCACGCGGGAGATGCTAAGGCACGGAAAACACGCTGTGAGCTGGGGCTTTCACAGTCAGTCATCGATGGTCGCAATCGGTCACAGGGTGAACCGGGCCGAACGTGGGCGCCGACTTTGTTCGAGCCGGTCTCGAAGCGTTTCCGAGGTTTCCGCGTTTTCCTCCCGCAAAGAGCGCGGAGTCGGTATCCCTCCGCCGACTCTTCCCGTCACCTGGGTGACCGGGATAACGTTCGGGTGCTCCGGCCTTGCCGCAAGGCTGTGACCAGCACGGTTCCGCATCCCCTCGATTTACTTGGAAATCCAAGCAAAATCGCAGGTCAAGTGGGGTTTCACAGAAATGTGGAGCACTGGGTAACGTAATGGTCGCAGGGCGCTCGCCGGGGCACCTGTCACGCCTGTTCCCGGCCGAGTGGCACCCACCCCGTGCCCCGTGGTCGAAACAGGTGAGCCGCACTGGCCTACCGGCAACCCCGGGGGCCGGAACGACGGAGGAGCACACGTGACCGTGGACAGCAGTGCCGCGCGCAAGCGCAGCGCCGCAGGCAAGGCCGGCACCACCGGCAGCAAGACCGGCGCTGCCGGGACCAAGTCAGGAGCCACCGGCGCCAAGCGCACCACCAGCACGACCCGAGCCCCGCGCACCGCGCGCGCCGGCGCGAAGAAGAGCACCGAGCCCGAGCTCGTGCAGCTTCTGACGCCGGAGGGCAAGCGGGTCAAGAACGCCGAGTACGACCCCTACGTCGCCGGCATCACCCCCGAAGACCTGCGCGGTCTCTACCGCGACATGGTGCTCACCCGTCGCTTCGACGCCGAGGCCACCGCCTTGCAGCGCCAGGGCGAGCTGGGCCTGTGGGCCTCCCTGCTGGGCCAGGAGGCCGCCCAGATCGGCTCCGGCCGGGCCACCCGGGAGGACGACTACGTCTTCCCGACCTACCGCGAGCACGGCGTCGCCTGGTGTCGCGGCGTGGACCCGACCAACCTGCTCGGCATGTTCCGCGGCGTGAACAACGGCGGCTGGGACCCGAACAGCAACAACTTCCACCTGTACACGATCGTCATCGGCTCCCAGACGCTGCACGCCACCGGCTACGCGATGGGCGTGGCCAAGGACGGCGCGGACTCGGCGGTCATCGCCTACTTCGGCGACGGCGCCTCCAGCCAGGGCGACGTGGCCGAGTCGTTCACCTTCTCGGCGGTCTACAACGCGCCCGTGGTGTTCTTCTGCCAGAACAACCAGTGGGCGATCTCCGAGCCGACCGAGAAGCAGACCCGGGTGCCGCTCTACCAGCGCGCCCAGGGCTACGGCTTCCCGGGCGTGCGCGTGGACGGCAACGACGTGCTCGCCTGTCTCGCGGTCACCAAGTGGGCCCTGGAGCGCGCCCGCAACGGCGAGGGCCCGACCCTGGTCGAGGCGTTCACCTACCGCATGGGTGCCCACACCACCTCCGACGACCCCAGCCGCTACCGCGGTGACGAGGAGCGGCAGGCCTGGGAGGCGAAGGACCCGATCCTGCGCCTTCGCCGCCACCTGGAGGCCTCAAACCACGCGGACGAGGGATTCTTCGAGGAACTCGAAGCGGAGTCCGAGGCGTTGGGCAAGCGAGTGCGCGAAGCGGTCCGCGCCATGCCCGACCCGGACCACTTCGCCATCTTCGAGAACGTGTACGCGGACGGGCACGCGCTCGTCGACGAGGAGCGGGCCCAGTTCGCCGCCTACCAGGCGTCGTTCGCGGACGCAGAAGGGGGTCACTGAGATGGCCGAGAAGATGGCGATGGCCAAGGCCATCAACGAGTCGCTGCGCCGCGCCCTGGAGGCCGACCCCAAGGTCCTGGTCATGGGCGAGGACGTCGGCAAGCTCGGTGGTGTCTTCCGCGTGACGGACGGCCTGCAGAAGGACTTCGGCGACAGCCGGGTCATCGACACCCCGCTCGCCGAGTCCGGCATCGTCGGCGCCGCGATCGGCCTGGCCCTGCGCGGCTACCGGCCGGTCGTGGAGATCCAGTTCGACGGCTTCGTCTTCCCGGCCTACGACCAGATCGTCACCCAGCTCGCCAAGATGCACGCGCGCTCGCTCGGCAAGGTCAAGATGCCGGTCGTCGTGCGCATCCCCTACGGCGGCGGCATCGGCGCGGTCGAGCACCACTCCGAGTCCCCCGAGGCCCTGTTCGCGCACGTCGCCGGCCTGAAGATCGTCAGCCCGTCGAACGCGTCGGACGCGTACTGGATGATGCAGCAGGCCATCCAGAGCGACGACCCGGTGATCTACTTCGAGCCCAAGCGCCGCTACTGGGACAAGGCCGAGGTGGACGTCGAGGCGATCCCCGCCCCGCTGCACAAGGCCCAGGTGGTCCGCGAGGGCACCGACCTGACCCTCGCGGCCTACGGCCCGATGGTGAAGCTGTGCCAGGAGGTCGCCGCCGCGGCCGCCGAGGAGGGCAAGAGCCTGGAGGTCCTGGACCTGCGCTCGGTCTCCCCCCTCGACTTCGACGCCATCCAGGCCTCGGTCGAGAAGACCCGCCGCCTGGTCGTGGTCCACGAGGCGCCGGTGTTCTTCGGCTCCGGCGGGGAGATCGCCGCCCGGATCACCGAGCGCTGCTTCTACCACCTGGAGGCCCCGGTGCTCCGGGTCGGCGGCTACCACGCCCCGTACCCGCCGGCCCGCCTGGAGGAGGAGTACCTGCCGGACCTGGACCGCGTGCTCGACGCCGTCGACCGCTCGCTGGCGTACTGAGGGAGAGGGTCGTGACGACGATGACGGACGCGTCCGTACGCGAGTTCAAGATGCCCGACGTGGGCGAGGGCCTGACCGAGGCCGAGATCCTCAAGTGGTACGTCCAGCCGGGCGACACGGTCACCGACGGCCAGGTGGTGTGCGAGGTCGAGACCGCCAAGGCGGCCGTCGAACTGCCCATCCCCTACGACGGCGTGGTCCGCGAGCTGCGGTTCCCCGAGGGAACCACGGTCGACGTGGGTACGGCGATCATCACGGTGGAGGTGGCGGGCGGCGCTCCGGCTCCGGCTCCCGCGCAGCCCGAGGCGGCGGCAGCGGAGGCACCGGCGGTCTCGGCCGCACCGGTTGCTTCGGCCGAGGAGCCGAAGGCCCAGGGCCGTCAGCCGGTCCTGGTGGGCTACGGCGTGTCGACCTCCGCGACCAAGCGCCGCCCCCGCAAGGGCCCCGAGGTCACCGTCCCGGCCCCGGCCGCCCAGCCCGAGGCCACCGTTCCGGCACCGGCCGCCCAGCCCGAGGTGAACGGCCACGCGCCCGCGGCGGACAGCCCCCGCCCGCTGGCCAAGCCGCCGGTGCGCAAGCTGGCCAAGGACCTGGGTGTCGACCTGGCCACGGTCACCCCGTCCGGCCCGGACGGGGTCATCACGCGCGAGGACGTCCACGCGGCGGCCGCGCCCGTGGCGGCCCCCGAGCCGGTGGCGGCGGCCCCCGCCGCTGTCGCCCCCGTGGTGACGTACGACGGCGCCCGGGAGACCCGTATCCCCGTCAAGGGCGTGCGCAAGGCGACCGCGGCGGCCATGGTCGGCTCGGCGTTCACGGCACCGCATGTCACGGAGTTCGTGACGGTGGACGTGACCCGCACCATGAAGCTGGTCGAGGAGCTGAAGCAGGACAAGGAGATGCAGGGCAGGCGGGTCAACCCGCTGCTGCTGATCGCCAAGGCCCTGCTGGTCGCCATCAAGCGCAACCCGGACATCAACGCGGCCTGGGACGAGGCCAACCAGGAGATCGTGGTCAAGCACTACGTCAACCTGGGCATCGCGGCGGCCACCCCGCGCGGCCTGATCGTCCCGAACATCAAGGACGCGCACGCCAAGACGCTGCCCCAGCTCGCCGACGCCCTCGGCGAGCTGGTGTCCACGGCGCGGGAGGGCAAGACCTCCCCGTCCGCCATGCAGGGCGGCACGGTGACGATCACCAACGTCGGCGTCTTCGGCGTCGACACCGGCACGCCGATCCTCAACCCCGGCGAGTCGGCGATACTCGCCATCGGCGCGATCAAGCTCCAGCCCTGGGTCCACAAGGGCAAGGTCAAGCCGCGCCAGGTGACGACTCTCGCCCTGAGCTTCGACCACCGCCTGGTCGACGGCGAACTGGGCTCCAAGGTCCTCGCCGACGTGGCCGCGATCCTGGAAGAGCCGAAGCGGCTGATCACCTGGGCGTGACCGGTCCCTGAGGAAAATTCCGAAGGCCCTGTGGAGTGATCCACAGGGCCTTCGTCATGCCGTGTCAGGCGAAGGGTCAGCGCACGTCGACGGCGTCGTAGGCGTCCGCGACGGAGGAGGTGCTGTTACCGGCGTAGTGGAAGCGCCAGGTGCCGTCCACCGAAGCGGTGACGGTGGTCTTCAGGTAGCCGGTGGACGAGCTCTTGATCGTCTTGACCGTGCTGTAGGTGCTGCCGGTCGCCGGCTTGAACTGCAGCTCGACGGACTGGCTGCCGTAGCCGTAGTACTTCAGGTAGGTCCAGCTGGCGCGGTTCAGGGTTCCGGCGACCGTGATGGTCTTGCCCTTGGCCACGGGCTCCGGAGAGGCGTTGAAACCGCTGAAGCTGGCGGCACGCTTGACCCAGCGGTTCTTGTAGACGTCCTTCTCGATGTAGTCGCCGTCGTTGGCGACCGCGTAGACGGCCACGTTCCACTTGCCGTTCAGGGCGCTGTCGTACAGGTCGGTGCCCGGCGTGGCCGTGATGGTGATCTTGCAGGTGGCGGACGTGGCGCTCCAGTTGTCGCAGGTCGCCTCGTTCTCCGAAGCGAGCACGCCGTCCACGTCGTTGTCGATGTCGGTGCCGTGCCACAGGATGGCGTCGGCGGTGTAGATCCCGGACGGGTCGCTGGCCGTCACGTAGATGTTGAAGGTCTTCTGGCCGGTGCCGACGACGACGTCCTTGTTGGAGTTGTCGGTCACCTTGGTGATCGTGACGTCGCCGTCGGTCTCGTCGGCCGGAGTCATACGCCCGGTCGAAGGCGTCGCAGGCTTCGAGAGGAAGGCCTTCGGGACCTGCGGGCTGTCCGCCGCCTGCGCGGCCGGAGCGACAAGCGCGGTGAGCGCTACAGCGCCGGACACTGTCGCGGCGGCCAGGCTGGCACGAATTCGCATCTATGTTCCCCACGTGGAGAGAGCCGCGCGCACGAGCATGAAAGCGTGCGGGCTCTGAACGATGTTGTGAGTCTGGTGACTCGCAAGAGAGACTCGCGGCGCCGGGGAACGGTTGTACGCCTTGAACGACTTTTTTTTGAACCCCACGTGGCCACCACCTCAACACCGGAACCGGATGGATCCCTGAGCCCGGCCCCGGCCCTCCCCTGACAGGGGATCAGGGGCAGGTCAGGGTCTCGCCAGGGGTGTCACGGATGGTGGGCGCGCGGTCGTGGGCGGCACGCTGGTGCCATGACGAAATCCACTGCCGCCGGGCCCGGTTCGGGCTCCACCCGCCGTTTCTCCTTCGTGCGGGGCGTGTTCGCCCGCAGGACCGCCGCCGTCGCCGGTGCGGCCGTCCTCGCCGGTACGGCGGCCGTGTGCGCGCCGGGACTCGCGTACTCCGCGCCCCGGGCCGCCGCGTCCACCGTGCCCGCCTCCGCCGTGCCCGTGACCGACTTCCGTGACTGCCCGCCCCTGCCCGACGGAGTGGACCCGGCCCGCTGGAGATGCGAAGTGCACACCGCCGCCCCGGTGCTGACCATCGGCAAGATGACGACGCGGCTCGCCCCGATCACCATGACCCACGCCGAGGGCCCCTTGCCGGACGGCGGTGCCGGGCAGGTGTGGGGCGCGATGCACAGCGCGCCGACCGCCGTGCCCGGAGTCCGGGACCTCGCGATACAGCCCGAGTACGGCGGCCGGTCCGACTTCTACACTGGCACGTTCAGTCTCCGCTTCCGGCTGCTCGGCCCGCTGGCGGCACCGGGCTGCACCATCGGTGCCGACGCGCCCGTCGACTTCCGGCTGACGCGCTCGGGTCCCTCCACCTGGGTCTCCCAGGACCCGCCGCTGATCGAGTTCTCCGCCTACGACGACACCTTCACCGTCCCCGCCCCCGAGCACTGCGGACCGCGCACCCAGCTCCTCGACCACCGTCTCGGCCTGCCGGCGGCCGAGGGCAACCTGATGACGTACGACGCGTCGTACACCTTCCAGACCTACGACCGGCTTTCCCGAATACAGGCGAAGTAGCGGAAGCGGAAGGGGAATCGGAAGGAGTACGGAAAGGAGAACGGGAAGGGGAGGGCCGCCGGAGGGCGACTCACCGGCCGGGCTCGGCCAGGCGTGCGCGGAGGGCGTTCAGCAGGGCCGCACCCCGCTCCGCGTCGTCCACGCTCACCGCGAAGTCGGAACGCCGGCCCCGGGGGCGCACGACCAGACAGTCGCCGGCGCGGAGCATGACGGTGGTGCCCAGCCCGCTGAGGCGGTAGCCCCAGCCGCCGACCTGGGAGGGCAGGCGCCGCTCGGCGCGGGCGGAGACGAGGGCGTCCGGGGACCAGCGGCGGACGGGCCAGCCGAGGGGGCCGAAGGAGACCTCCAGGCCGGCCTCCGAGACCTTCGCCTGGACCGACGAGCAGACGCCGCCCGCGACGGAGGCGAGGGCGCAGGCCGCACACGCCGGCCAGAGCGACGCGGCGGGCGCCAGCCCCAGTGCGAGCCCCACCACGGCGCCGACGGCGATCAGGCCGGTCACCGCCGACAGCAGTTGCAGCCAGGGGTTGGCCGTGCGGGAGAACCAGACCAGGCGTTCGTCCGGCGCCAGGTCCAGTTCCGGGGTCCCGGCCGGGGGCTCGGCGGCATTGGCCCGGACGGCCAGCCGCCAGGCCAGCGCTCCGGACGCCGCGGCGAGGGCCAGGGTGACGGCGACCCACCAGACCGGCTGGTGGGCCTGGTGCCAGTCGGTGCGGTCGAGGTTCGCCCCGACGACGGAGGCCTGGGCGCCGACGAGGACGACACCGGTGGGGACAAGGGCGACCGCCACCCAGGGGCGGGGCCCGGACCAGGAGCGGCGCCACCGCACGCTCAGGGCGAGGGCGAGCACCAGCCAGACCGCGGCCGGGACCAGGGAGGCCGCCCACAGCGGCATCGAGCCGTCGGGTGCCGTGCCGCCGCTCCAGTGGGTGGCCAGCCGACCGGGGAGCCGGTCCTGCCGGATCCAGGGAAGTCCGGCGATCAGCGCGGCCACGGTCGTTATGCCGCCCGCGAGTGCCCAGCGCGCGGCACGGCGCCGGCCGTGTCCCCCGTCGTGCCCGTCCGTCATGACAACTCCCGGATCATGTCGATGAGATCGGTCCGGCTGTATCCCAGCCGGGATGCCTCGGCCACCAGTTCGCGCACCTTGATCCGCAGCTCCGAGCGCGGGGCCGCGGCGCCCTCGGTGACGGTGATGCCGCGGCCCCGGCGGAACTCCAGCAGGCCTTCGTCCCGTAGTTCGCGCAGGCCGCGCAGGACGGTGTTGACGTTGATGTCCAGGGCCGTGGAGAGATCGCGGGCCGAGGGCAGGCGCTCGCCCGCGCGGCACTCGCCGTCGGCGATGGCCCGCCGGAGGGCCGCCGCGACCTGCTCGTGCAGGGGGCGGGTGTCGGTGGTGTCCAGACGCAGCAACATGGTGCTAATGAAACTAGCACCATTCGCTTCATCGCGGCAGCCTGGCCGGGCCCTCCGGTTCGGTCGGCCGCCTGGCCCCGGGCAGCGCGACGGGCCCGCCGCTGGATGCGACGGGCCCGGGGCGGGTGAGCGGATGAGCGGGTGTCAGGCCTCAGCCGAGCTTGGCGAAGCCGTACTTGAGCAGCAGGGTGGCGTCCGACTCGCGCTTGGCGATGGAGGTGGAGGCGAGGACGGTGCCGATGACGGTCTTGCCATGGCGGGTGGCGGCGAAGACCAGGCAGTAGCCGGCCTCGGGGCCGGAGCCGGTCTTCACGCCGATGGTGCCGCTGTAGCTCTTGAGGAGACCGTTGGTGTTGGTCCAGGCGCCCATCGTGCGGGTGCCGCCGGACTTCGTCGTCGTCTTGGCCGTGTACGACGTGGTCTTCACGATGGTGCGGAACGTGGAGTTCTTCATCGCACTGCTGGCGATCTTCGTCAGGTCGCGCGGCGTCGAGTAGTTGTTGCCGTTGTCGATGCCGTCGAAGGAGTCGAAGTGCGTGTGCTTCAGGTTCAGGTTCTTCGCGGCGGTGTTCATCTTGCCGATGAAGTTGGCGACGCGGGCGGAGCGGGAGGAGCCGGAACCGTACTTGTCGGCGAGGGCGTAGGCGGCGTCGCAGCCGGACGGCAGCATCAGGCCGTACAGCAGCTGGCGGACGGTCACCTTGTCGCCCACGATCAGGTGGGCCTGGGAGGCGTTGTTCTTGACGACGTAGTCGCTGTACGCCTTCTGGATCGTCACCTTGGCGTCGAGGTCGAGGTTCGTCTGGGCGAGCACCACCTTGGCGGTCATGATCTTGGTGGTGGAGCCGGTGGGCAGTTCCTTGTCCGCGTTCTTGGTGTACAGCGTCGAACCGCTCGCGTTGTTCATCGTGTAGCCGCCCTTGGCCACGATCGGAGGCGCGGTGGCGGCCTGTGCGGGCGCGGCGGTGAGGGCGACGGTGGCGAGCAGCGCGCCGGAGGTGATCGCGACGGCGGTGGCTCGGCGGAGGCGGAGGGCCTTGATGCCGGTAATCAAAGTGGTATACCCCGATTGTTTGAATTGCCCCTGGGTGCGGTCGAGTTGAGGTGCATCGAGAGAGGGGGGTCGCATCTGTCTGACATGTAGGTAGCACAGAAAGTTGTGCGGTCATCGAAGGAGATGGGCGTCATGTCCGCATCGTGGACGCCGGAACGTGTTGCGTACCTGATGTATCTATCCTGTAGGCATGAAGACGGCCGTCTCGCACTCCTCCCCGCCCGCCAAGCAGCCACCCGCCGCCGACCGCGTCTACACCCACGTCAAACAGGGCGTCCTCGACCGGAGCTACGAGGGCGGCATCCTCCTGACCGAAGGCGAGCTGGCCGAGGCCGTGGGGGTGTCGCGCACCCCCGTGCGGGAGGCGCTGCTGCGGCTGGAGGTCGAGGGCCTGATCCGGCTCTACCCGAAGAAGGGCGCCCTGGTCCTGCCCGTCTCCGCGCAGGAGATCTCCGATGTGGTGGAGACCCGGCTGCTGGTGGAGGAGCACGCCGCGCGCAAGGCCGTGCCCGCCCCACCGGGCCTGGTGGAGCGGCTGGCCGAGCTGCTGGAGCGGCAGAAGGCGCAGGTTGCCGCCGGGGAGCTGACCGAGGCGGCGGCGACCGACCGCAGCTTCCACGCCGAGATCGTCCGCAGCGGGGGCAACGAGATCCTGGCGCGGCTCTACGACCAGCTACGGGACCGTCAGCTACGGATGGGGGTCGCCGTCATGTACTCGCACCCCGACCGGGTCGCCAAGACGCTCGCCGAGCACGAGGAGATCCTCAAGGCGCTGCGCGCGGGTGACGCGGAGGCGGCCGTCGGGGTCGTGCACCGGCACGTGAGCCGGGTATCTCTGCTCGCGCGGGGGGAGGTCCGATGAACAAGCTCACTCTTCCGGGTGACCCGCCGGGCGGCGCGCGGGCCGTCGGGGTGTGGTCCATAGGCGTCGCGGTCTACTTCGTCGCCGTCATCTTCCGCACCTCGCTGGGCGTGGCGGGCCTCGACGCGGCCGACCGCTTCCATGTGAACGCCTCTGCGCTGTCCACCTTCTCCATACTCCAGCTGCTGGTCTACGCCGGCATGCAGATACCCGTCGGCCTGATGGTCGACCGGCTCGGCACCAAGAAGGTGCTCGCCCTCGGCACCGTGCTGTTCACGATCGGCCAGCTGGGCTTCGCCTTCTCGCCGTCGTACGGCACCGCGCTCGCCTCGCGGGCGCTGCTGGGCTGCGGTGACGCGATGACGTTCATCAGCGTGCTGCGCCTCGGCACCCGCTGGTTCCCGGTCCGGCGCGGACCGATGGTCGCGCAGCTCGCGGCCCTGGTGGGCATGGCGGGCAACCTGATCTCCACCCTCGTGCTCGCCCGGCTGCTGCACAGCGTCGGCTGGACGCAGGCGTTCGCGGGCAGCGCGCTGGCCGGCGTGGTCGTCCTCGTGCTGACCCTGCTGTTCCTGAAGGACCACCCCGAGGGGCACGAGCCCGCGCCGTCCCCGCACCAGGGCTCCGCCTACGTCCGCCGGCAGATCGCCGAGGCCTGGCGGGAGCCGGGCACCCGGCTCGGGATGTGGGTGCACTTCACCACCCAGTTCCCGGCGATGGTCTTCCTGCTGCTGTGGGGCCTGCCGTTCCTGGTCGAGGCGGAGGGGCTCAGCCGGGCCACGGCCGGTGAGCTGCTGACCCTCGTGGTGCTGTCCAACATGGTGGTCGGGCTGGTCTACGGCCAGATCATCGCCCGGCACCACGCCGCCCGGCTGCCGCTCGCGCTGGGCACGGTGGGGGCGACGGCGCTGCTGTGGGCGGCGACGCAGGCCTACCCCGGCGCGCACGCGCCGATGTGGCTGCTGATCGTGCTGTGCGCGGTGCTCGGCGCGTGCGGGCCCGCCTCGATGATCGGGTTCGACTTCGCCCGCCCGGCCAACCCGCCCGAGCGGCAGGGCACCGCGTCCGGGATCACCAACATGGGCGGTTTCATCGCCTCGATGACCACACTGCTCGCGATCGGCGTGCTGCTGGACGCGACGGGGGACGACTACACGGTGGCGTTCAGCGCGGTGTTCGTCCTTCAGGCGATCGGGCTCAGCCAGATCCTGCGGCTGCGGGGCCGGGCGGCGCGCCGGGAGCGTGAGCGGCTGGTGGCCAGCCGGGTGGAGACGGTGCACGTACCGGCGTGAGCCCGGCCGGGCCAGCGTCAGCGCAGGTCCGGGACGAGGGTGAGGTACGCGATGCCGAGGATGTCGCGGTAGCTCATCCACTGGGCGCGGTGCCGGTCCAGGCGGGCCCGGGTCTCCGGCGCCAGTGGATGGTCCGGGTGGCCGGCGAGCCAGACCTCCAGGTCCGCCTGGTAGCCCGACTCGAACTCCTCCCACTCCTGGGGGCTCGCCGTCTCGGTCCACTCCGGACGGAAACCGGCCTCGACCGCGTGATCGAGCAGCGTCCGGAGATCGTCGTGGTCACCCGGCGTCGCTCCCGGCCACATGCCCGCCAGTTCGGCCTCGGCGGGCGGACGCTGCCAGAAGCCCTCGCTGACCAGCACCCGGCCCTCGTCGGTCACCAGGCGGCGCAGCGCGCGCAGGGCCTCGACGGTGGGCGGCTCGGCCTCGCTGAGGGCCTGGGTCGCGCCGAGACAGAGCACCAGGTCGGCCGGGCCCCGCCGGGTGCCCACGGCGGACTCCTCGGCGAACTCCACCCGGTGGCCGAGCCCGCGTTCCTCGGCGTTCCGCCGGGCGCGGGCGAGGTCGTCGGCGTTCAGGTCGACGCCGGTTCCCGTGGCGTCCGGCACGGCCTCCAGCACGCGCAGCAGCAACTCGGCCCAGCCGCAGCCGATGTCCAGCACGGTGCGGGGGCGGATCGCCGCGAGCCGTCGGACCATGGCGGTCGCGCGGGCCTCCGAGAGGGGGCCGTGGAAGGTGAGCCGGGTGTGCCGGGGCAGGGCGTTGGTCATACCGGGCACGCTAGAGGGCCGTACCGGCCCGCCACCACCGATTTGCCGGCGGGCCGAACCCCGGCCGGCGCACGGACGGTCACGCCCGTCACGGCGTCACGACGTCATGGCATCACGACGTCATGGCATCACGACGTCACGGCATCACAGCGTCACGGCGTCACGACGAAGTGGTGCAGGATGGCCGCCGCCAGCTCCTGGTCGCCGTCGGTCTTGATGTGGTCCGCCACCGCCTCGGGGGTCACGCGGCCGCACGCCAGCCGGACGTAGGTCTCCCAGTCGAGGCTGAGGCTGGCCACCGGGCCGAGCGCCGGGGCGGTCTCCAGGGTGCCGCGGCCCTGGATGTCGACGCGGATGGTGCGCAGGAACTCCACCGGGCCGTGCACGTCGAAGACGACCGCCGAACTGCGCGGCGCGTTCGCGTCCTTCGCGACGATCTTCGGCAGCATTTCCAGCAGGAAGTCACGGGTGACGTGCGCGCCGGGGGAGTCGAGGTTGCCGGGGCGGCCGAGGGCCGTACGCAGATCCTGTTCGTGCACCCAGACGTCGAAGGCGCGCACCCGGTAGGCCTGTTCGAGGGTGACCTCCGTGCCCAGCGGGCCGCGCACCAGGGTGTCGGGCTCGCGGTTCTCGTTGCGCATCTGGCGGTTGCGGCGGATGACCGTGTACTCCAGTTCGGCCGTCATCTCCGGCGCGGTGTGGTGCCGGCGGACGTCGACCTGCATCTCCATGTAGCGCTGGTGCTCGTTGGCGACGTGGAAGAGGTCGCGCGGCAGGGAGTGGATGGGGCGCGGGTCGCCGAGCAGCTCGCTGTCCAGGCCGATGACGTGGGACACGACGTCGCGCACCGACCACCCCGGGCACGGAGTCCGCCGGTTCCACTCGGCCTCGGCCAGTGGCTGCACCATCTCTGATATCGCGTCGACGGAGTGCGTCCAGGCGTCGGCGTAGGGCTGGAGGGTGGGATGCAGACTCACGGAACGGGACCCCTCGGCGGTCGGTACACGGGCAGGTTGCGGCGGCGGTGCCAGCGGGCGGCGGCTGCACGTCGGCGGGTGTCTGAGAAGCTAAGTTACGCTGCTGGCAGGCACCCCGGCAGTGCTTTCGCGTGACGATCGTAGGCCCGTGTGGACGACTCGAATGCCAGGACGGTGGTAGTGTGCGCGCCTCTCTGATCCAGATGGCCGTTGACGAAGGCGAATCGGTCGACTCGCGCAGGCAGCGCGCGGCGGCCCTGGTCCGGGAACAGGCCGGGTCCGATCTCGTGGTGCTGCCCGAGCTGTGGACAACCGGCGCCTTCGCCTACGAGGACTTCGGCCGCGAGGCCGAACCGCTCGAAGGACCGACGTTCGAGACGATGGCCAAGGCGGCGGCCGACGCGGGCGTGTGGCTGCACGCCGGGTCGATCCCCGAGCGCGCGGCGTCCGGCGACGGCTCCACGCAGGGCGACGCGGCCGCGCGGGGCGACGGGACCCTCTACAACACCTCCCTCGTCTTCTCCCCTTCCGGTGAGCTGGCCGCCGCCTACCGCAAGATCCACCGCTTCGGCTTCGACCAGGGCGAGGCCGTGCTGATGGGCGCGGGGCGGGAGCTGGTGACGGTCCCGCTGCCCGGGGCCACGCTCGGCCTCGGCACCTGCTACGACCTGCGGTTCCCGGAACTCTTCCGCGCGCTGGTCGACGCCGGCGCCGAGGTGCTGGTGCTCCCGGCGGGCTGGCCCGAGCGGCGACGCGCGCACTGGACGCTGCTGGCTCAGGCGCGGGCGGTGGAGAACCAGGCGTTCGTGCTTGCCTGTGGAACGGCCGGGACCCACGCGGGAGTTCCGCAGGCGGGTCACTCGATCGTGGTGGATCCGTGGGGTGAGGTGCTGGCCGAGGCGGGCCCCGGCGAGGAGGTCCTCACGGTCGACTTCGACCCGGCGAAGGTGGCGGCGACGCGGGAGCAGTTCCCCGCGCTGAAGGACCGCGTCCTGGGGCTGACACCGCCCCGCCGATAGCCCGCCCCCGGATGCCGACGGCGCGTCAGTCGTCCTCCCGCTCCTTCTCCGCGAGATGGATCACGCACACCGCGACCGCGATGAGCAGCGCCGGGTCCGCGTCCTCGCGTACGACGTCCACGCCGTAGGTCTCCCGCAGGTGCAGCCAGCGCCGGGAGATCACGGCCAGCACCTCGCCGTCGTACTCGACCACGAACTCGCGGTCGAGGATCTTGCCGCTGACGTCCAGTTCGGAGCCGTCGGCCAGGGCGACGCGGTAGTGGTTGCGCAGCAGGGACAGCCGCTTGCGCCTGATGGTGGCGAGGCCCTCGCCGTCCCGTTCGATCACCATCGTGTCGCGCAGGGCGAACATCTTCTGGTGGATGTCGATCAGGACCCGGCCCTGGGCGTCCTTCAGCTCGAAGGTGTCCCGCAGCCGCATGGCCTTGCCGTCGACGAGGAACACCTTTCGGCCGTGCTCGTCCTCGATCCAGTAGTCTTCGCCGATGCCGAGGAGCCGGTCGCGTACCAGGAATCTCATGCCCTGAGCCCTTCCCCGGTTCGGCGGGTTCATCACGGCGGGCGCCGGTCGGTTCGCGGCGTGCGGCCCGCTTCCTTCCGGGCCGCGCGGTGGACGAGCGGGCCTCAGACGCCGTAGCCGTCCGTGTAGCCGTCGCCGGTGTGGTGGTGATGGTGGTGGTGCGGTTCCTCCTCCACGATCGGCGTGGTCGGCGGTACGACGACCCGCCGGCGCCGGGCGATACCGCTGAACGTGGCGACGCCGATCAGGCCGACGGCCATCAGGATCAGGCCGACGACCGTGAGATTGACGCCGTGCATGTGCCAGTCGGTCGCGAACGTGAGGATGGCCCCCACGGCGATGAGGATGATGCATCCGCCGAGCCCCATGAGGCTTCGCCTCCCCTTTCGGTTCCGGAATCTCCGGTCCCGGCCGGGTACCCGGCGCCGCCCCGCCTAGCCCCTCCGGGTGCCGGTCGGCCGAAAGGCGACCCCCGGAACACCCCCCGGAACACCCCCCGGAAGACCCTCTGGAAGGCCCCCCGGAAGGCCCTCCCGGAAGGCCCTGAAGCTCCCCGAAGACGCTCCCGGAGGGACGGGCCCTAGTTGTATTGACCCGTGAGGTTGGGGACGCGGCTGGCGGGTGGTTGGCCTTTCAGCGCGGTGTGTCCGCGGTGGTGATTGTAGGTGTGCAGCCAGCCGGGGAAGGCGTCACGCCGTTCCTGTTCGGAGCGGTAGGGGCGGGCGTAGGCCCATTCGTCGAGCAGGGTGCGGTTGAAGCGTTCGACCTTGCCGTTGGTCTGGGGCCGGTAGGGGCGGGTGCGCTTGTGTGTGATCCCGGCCGCTGCCAGCAGCTCGCACCAGTCGCGTGAGCGGTAGCAGGCGCCGTTGTCGGTCAGCACTCGCTCCACGGTGACTCCGGCCTGGGCGAAGAACGCCTGGGCCCGGGTCCAGA